>JBEBHI010000221.1:0-4561 GCA_040080935.1 Terricaulis sp. | reverse complement strand
ATTGAGCAAATCGGCCCGTCCGCTTCGTGCATGTGTTGCGCACGCGCTGCATTTTCGACTCTCATTTGCTGCGCTTGCGAGATTTTTCGTTGCGCTCATCCACAAGCTGTGCGTCTATTTGTGTGGGAGCAATTTGATCGTGAACCGCGTGCACGCCACTACGCCTGCTGAATTCGCCGTTGAGGCGATCGCAGACGTGCGTGTCTTCTCGCTTATTCTCGTAGTCGTATCGCTCCTTAGCTCGCTCGCGCTTATTCTTAAGCCCGGAGCGGAGTTGTTGAATGTGACCTGACGAACCAAAATCAGGACCGCAGACACCGACCCCGCTCCGAAAGGCAGCGGGGTTTTTTGTTGCCTGCGGTCCGCAAACACGGACCGATATGAACGAAGACACGCCCTCGTCCCCGCCATCAAGGCTCCGCAGCGCCGCCGTCACGCGCGGCGCGAACCGCGCGGCTGCGCGTTCCTATCTGCGCGCTGCAGGACTGGATGATGCGGATTTCGAACGGCCGCTGATCGCGGTCGTGAACACGTGGTCATCGGTCACGCCTTGCAACATGCATCTCGGCGGCCTGGCCGAACACGTACGCCGCGGCGTCCGCGAAGGCGGCGGCGTGCCAATCGATTTCAACACCATCATGGTCACCGACGGCATCTCGATGGGCACGCCGGGCATGAAAGCCTCGCTGATTTCCCGCGAAACCATTGCCGATTCCATCGAACTCGCGGTGCAGGGCCACCAGCTCGATGGCGTCATCTGTATCGTCGGTTGCGACAAGACGATCCCCGCCGCCGCCATGGCGCTGGCGCGCATGGATATCCCAGGCTGCATTCTCTACGGCGGCACCATCATGCCGGGCCGCCACGCAGGCAACGACATCTCGATCCAAGAAGTGTTCGAAGCCATCGGCGCGCATGGCGCTGGTTCGTTGGATGACGCGGGCCTGCGCCAAGTCGAAACCGCTGCGTGTCCTGGCGCAGGCGCTTGCGGCGGCCAATTCACCGCCAACACCATGGCCATGGCGCTGACCGCCATGGGTCTCTCCCCAGCTGGCGCTAACGATGTGCCCGCGGTTCACGGCGATAAGCGCGCAGAAGCTGAACGCTGTGGCCGTGTCGCCGTCGAACTCACTCAGCGCGGCTTCACCGCACGCCGCTTCATCACCGCCGACTCCATCCGCAACGCCGCCATTGCCGTCTCGGCCAGCGGCGGCTCAACCAATGCCGTTCTTCACCTCGTCGCCATCGCCGCCGAGGCTGGCGTCGCGTTCGGCGTCGAAGACTGCAACACCGCGTGCGAAACCGCGCCGGTCATCTGCGACCTAAAGCCCGGCGGGCAATTCCTGGCGCATCACCTCTTCCAAGCCGGCGGCACGCGTTTGGTACTGCAGCGCCTGATGCAAGCAGGGAAGATCGTGGATACGCCGACCGTCTCAGGCCGGTCGCTGTTCGACGAAGCAGCCGAAGCGATCGAAACCCCAAATCAAAAAGTCATCCGAGATTTCGCTACGCCAGTACTGTCGCGCGGCTCCTACGCCGTGATCTACGGCAACATCGCCCCCGACGGCGCTGTCATCAAACTCGTCGGCCACGACACCGCTCGCTTCGAAGGCCCGGCCCGCGTCTTCGATAGCGAGGAAGCCTCCTTCGAAGCGGTGCAACGCGGCGCGATCAGCGAAGGCGACGTCATCGTGATCCGCTACGAAGGCCCGCGCGGCGGCCCTGGCATGCGTGAAATGCTGCAAGTCACCGCCGCCCTGAAGGGACGCGGCGTCCAAAACGTCGCGCTCATCACGGACGGTCGTTTCTCAGGCGCTTCCTACGGCTTCGTCGCCGGTCACGTCTCACCGGAAGCCGCTGCCGGCGGCCCCATCGCTCTGCTGCGCGACGGCGACATCATCGCCATCGACGTCGCCGCACGCCGCATCGAAACGCGCGCCGATCTCTCAACCCGCACCGCAAACCCGCCGCATCGCGAGGCGCCCACCGGCGTCTTCGCGAAATATGCGGCGCTGGTTTCCTCTGCGTCGCAGGGCGCGGTCACCATTCCCAATCCACCGCCGGCGCAACGCCGGTCCGAAAACATGCGCGAGGCATCGTAATGAAAGTCTATGGCGAAGATGATGTGAGCGCCGCCGCGCTGCAGGACCGGTGCATTGCCGTGATTGGTTACGGCAGCCAAGGCCGCGCCCACACGCAAAACTTGCGCGACAGCGGCTACGATGTGGTCGCCGGCGTGCGCAAAGGTGGCAAGGGTTGGACCAACGCCCGCGCCGACAAGATCGAAACCGCCGAACCTGCGGAAGCCGTCGATGGCGCCGACCTGATCGCTTTCCTCACGCCCGACATGGCGCAAGAAGCGATCTGGAACGAGATCATCGCGCCCAACGCCAAAAAGGGCTCAACTCTTCTCTTCGCGCACGGCTTCTCCATCCACTATGGCCGCGTGAAGCCACGCGAGGACATGGACGTCGTGCTCGTCGCGCCGAAAGGCCCAGGCGACCTCGTCCGCCGAGAATTCATTCGCGGCCGCGGCGTTCCTGCGCTCTTCGCTGTGCACCAAGATGCAACCGAAACGGCACGCAGCCGCGCCATGGCCTACGCCAAAGGCATTGGCGGCGCCGCAGGCGGCCTGATCGAAACCACGTTTGCGGAGGAAACCGAAACCGATCTTTTCGGCGAACAGGCCGTCCTCTGCGGGGGTGCCAAAGAGCTGGTGATGGCCGGCTACGAAACGCTGGTGAACGCCGGCTACCAACCTGAAGTCGCCTACTTCGAGTGCATGCACGAGCTGAAGCTGATCGTTGATCTCTTCTACGAGGGCGGCATCTCCAAGATGCACGACTTCATCTCCGAGACGGCAAAGTACGGTGCAGTCGCCTCCGGCCCGCGCATCATCACCGAAGAAACACGCGGCCGCATGCGCGACGTGTTGAAAGACATCCAGTCCGGCAATTTTGCGCGCGATTGGATCCTCGAAAACCAAGCCGGCAAGCCGCGTTACAACGCCATGCTGAACGCTGACCGCAATCACCCGATCGAAAAGACCGGCGCTGAGCTGCGTTCACGCATGGCCTGGCTGAAGCAACCGACGAACGCCTGACCCAATGACCACCGCCGCCTCCACCCTGCCAAAGCAAGATGCAACGGCCGCAACCGTGACCGGCGCTCGACTCGTCGTCGAAGCGCTCGAGCGGCAAGGCGTCGAGCTTGTCTTTGGCTATCCGGGCGGCGCTATCATGCCCGTGTACGACGCGCTCACCTCCGCGCGCTTCAAGCACATCCTGATGCGCCACGAACAAGCCGCGGCCTTCGCGGCTGATGCTTACGCGCGCGTCACTGGCAAAGCCGGCGTTTGCCTCGCCACTTCGGGTCCAGGCGCCACCAATCTCGTCACCGGCATCGCCAACGCGATGATGGACTCGGTCCCGCTGGTGGCGATCACCGGCAACGTCGCCTCCCCTTTGATGGGCACCGACGCATTTCAAGAGATCGACATCCTCGGCGTCACGCTGCCGATCGTGAAGCATTCCTGGATCGTGCGCGACGCGGCCGACATCCCGGCTGTGTTCGCCGAAGCGTTCTATGTCGCGCAATCGGGCCGCCCTGGCCCCGTGCTGATCGATCTGCCGAAAGACGTCCAGGTCGCCGCCGTCGCTGGCGCCGGTTTTCCGCCATCCCCCAAGGAACCCGCGCAGCGCATCGATCCGGCGCAACTGCGCCGCGCTGAATCCGCCATCAGCGCGGCGCAACGTCCGTTGCTGTACATCGGCGGCGGCGTGCGCATCGCCAACGCGACCCAAGACGTGCGCGCCTTCGCCCGCGCCACCGGCATCCCCGCGGTTTGCACACTGCAAGGCTTAGGCGTTCTGCCGCCTGAATGGCCCGCCAACATGGGCATGATCGGCATGCACGGCCTGCGCGCCGCCAACGAAGCCGTACAGCAAACCGATCTGCTGATCGCGCTGGGCGCCCGCTTCGACGATCGCGCCACTGGGCAGCTGGCGAAGTTCGCGCCGCACGCTCGCGTGATCCACATCGACATCGACGCCGCCGAGATCAGCAAACTTCGCGACGCGCAAATCGCCATCACCAGCGACCTGCGCTCTGCCCTCCGCGCGCTAAGCCCACGTCCACCAAAGATCGATGCCTGGCGCGAGCAATGCATCCAGGGCGCCGCCGAGCACGCGTTCCGCTACGACGCGCCCGGCGAAGACATCTACGCGCCGGCGCTCCTGAAAGAACTGTCCGAGCGCGCAGGCGACAGCTTCATTGCCGCCTGCGATGTCGGGCAACATCAAATGTGGGTCGCGCAGCATTGCAGCTTCAGCTCCCCACACGCGCACCTCACCTCGGGCGGTCTCGGCGCCATGGGCTACGGTCTGCCCGCAGGCATCGGCGCCAAACTCGCACGCCCTGACGCGGACGTTGTTGTCGTCAGCGGCGACGGCTCGTTCTTTATGAACATCCAAGAGCTGGCGACTCTGAAGCGCTACGACATCCCGCTGAAGATCGTGCTGCTCGACAATTCGTCACTCGGCCTCGTACGCCAGTGGCAGGA
>JBEBHI010000075.1:0-17111 GCA_040080935.1 Terricaulis sp. | reverse complement strand
GCATCGAACTCTTCGTCCGAAAAGAGCACGTAGCGGCCCTTCGAATACTCGTAGCCTTTGACGATCTCATCGTTCGCCACAGCGCCAACGCCAGGCGCGACCTTCTCGTAGCGAATGCGCTGCTTAGAAGGCTCGTGAATCTGGTTAAACGAAATCTTCTCCTTGGAATCCAAGGCCGAATAGAGCTTCACCGGCAACGCGACGAGCGCGAGCCGGATTTGCCCGGTCCATACAGGACGAGCTGGAGGTGCCATAAAACTTCAACGCCCTTGAGAGACCCGACGTTCCAGCAGCGTAACATTACTGTGGATTGCTCACAACGCGCGTGGTTAGCGTTTACCTTACTTTTCACGAGAGCCGCTTGCGCCGTACGTCGCGCGCACCGCATCGACGAATGCGCCGCCGCGTTCGCGCATGCGATCGGAGAAAACGAGCCCGACGTCGCGACTCAACTCGAAGCCAGCAAGATTCACTGATGCGAGTCCCGGCGCTTTGAAGCTCGCAGGCGCAACCGTGACGCCAAGCCCCGCCGCAACCATGCTCATGGCGCGATCATCGCTCAGTGTGCGCAGGCTGAAGGAGGGGCGCACGTCGCGATTGGTGAAGTAGCGGCTGATCTCCGGCAGCCCTTCGCACTGGCGGCGCACGATCATCGTCTCGCCCGCCAGCTCACCGCCTTCGATTTCCGCCACCCCCGACAGTTTGTGGTTAGCGGCGACGAACAACACATAAGGTTCGTTCCGAAGCGTCTCCTGCGCGAAGCTCTCCAGTCCCGGCCGCAAGATCGTGATAGCGACATCGAGGCGTCCGTCAGACAGACGGTTAGCTATGTCGCGCTCAGTCGAATCCAGAATCTCCAGCGCTTCGCCGCCGGAGTTCCGCGCGTGCTGCGCCACCACGCGCTCCAGATCGCGCGCGGGAATAGTGGAGAGCATGCCCGCGCGCAGGCGCTTCAGCTGCGGCGCCTCAGAAACCTCGCGCAGCGCCGCCTCGTACTCCTGCGTGATCCGCCGGGCGTGCTGCAGGAACTTGCTGCCCGCCGGCGTCAGCGACACCCGCCGGGTCGTCCGCTCAAAGAGGCGGGCGCCAACCTCGGCTTCCAGCTTGGCGATGCCGACTGAGAGCGTTGGCTGGGTCACCGAGGCTCGCGCAGCCGCCTTGGAGAACGAGCCCAACTCGGCCACCGCCAGGAAGTAGCGCAACAGATACCGATCCATAGATCACATCTATCAGTTTCGTTCGCAACGTTCAATTTCCATTGGCGAAGCAAATCAATTACTGCGCATCTCAAACGTAGAAGCGTCCGGAGGCAGACGCCGATGACCGATTCCTATCAGCTCGATTTCCAGCTCGGCGAAACCGCGGACGCAATCCGCGACACCACCCGCCGCTACGCGTCCGACCGCATCGCGCCGATGTCGGCGGAGATCGACGCCAGCAATAAATTCCCGCGCGAACTTTGGCCCGAGATGGGCGAGCTTGGTCTGCACGGCATCACTGTCAGCGAGGAAGATGGCGGCCTCGGCCTCGGCTATCTCGAACACGTCGTCGCGATGGAAGAGGTGAGCCGCGCCAGCGCATCGGTGGGGCTCAGCTACGGTGCGCACTCAAACCTCTGCATCAACCAGCTCCGTCGCTGGGCCACACCTGAGCAGAAGCAGAAATATCTGCCGAAGCTCATCAGCGGCGAACATGTCGGCTCGCTCGCCATGAGCGAAGCGGGCGCGGGCTCTGATGTTGTCGGCATGAAGCTGCGCGCCGACAAAAAGGGCGACCGCTATGTGCTCAACGGCACGAAGTTCTGGATCACCAACGCGCCCGAAGCCAACACGCTCGTTGTCTACGCCAAAACTGAACCGGGCGCCGGCTCCGGCGGCATCACCGCTTTCATCATCGAGCGCGGTATGAAGGGTTTCAGCGTCAGCCAGAAGCTCGACAAAATGGGCATGCGCGGCTCCGACACCGGCGAACTCGTCTTCGAGGATTGCGAAGTGCCGGAAGAGAACGTCATGGGCGGGCTCAATAGCGGCGTCGCGGTGCTGATGAGCGGCCTCGACTATGAGCGCGCCGTGCTCGCGGCTGGCCCGCTCGGCATCATGCAAGCCTGCCTCGATGTCGTGCTGCCCTACGTGCGCGAGCGAAAACAATTCGGCAAGCCGATCGGCTCGTTCCAGCTGATCCAAGCCAAGGTCGCCGACATGATCGTCGCGCTCAACTCATCGCGCGCCTACGTCTACGCCGTCGCCAAATCCTGCGACGCCGGCAAAACCACGCGCCACGACGCAGCCGGCGCCATCCTCTACGCCTCCGAAAGCGCGGTGAAAACATCGCTCGAAGCGATCCAAGCCCTCGGCGGCGCCGGCTACACGCGCGACTTCCCAGTTGAGCGCTTCCTCCGCGACGCTAAGCTCTACGACATCGGCGCCGGCACCAACGAAGTGCGGCGCTTCTTAATCGGGCGGGAGATCATTGGCGGGGGATGAGGGCGGTTCGGTTCATCATCGCATTGATCCCGTATGCCATCGTGCTGGTGTTCGCCTTAGTCCAATCGCGAATGCCGTCAATGAACGATGTCGCACTTCGATCCCCTCGCTACCCAAACGACTCCACGGGCGAAGTTTGGGAAATCGCGTTTCGCGGTGGCGGCGTCCGCTACGTTACGCAGGCCGACTACATTGCCTACTGGGCACCATTCGTAGTTGGTCCGCTATTTGTCATCGCCATTCTTTGGATCATGCATGACTGGTTCAAGGCCGGCATACTCGAGATGTTCAGTTCACGATGAAACTAAAATCCTCTATCGATCCAAACTCAGAAGCCTTCGCCAAGAACGCGGCGCACCACCGCGCGCTGGCGCAGCAGCTCCGCGAACGCGCGGCGCAAGTCGCACTCGGTGGCCCGGAAGAATCCCGCACGCGTCACACCAAGCGCAACAAGCTTCTGCCGCGCGAGCGGGTTGAGCGCTTGCTTGATCCCGGCGCGCCGTTTCTCGAAGTCGGCGCGCTTGCGGCGTATGATCTTTACAACGGCGAAGCGCCCGCCGCCGGCGTGATCACCGGCGTCGGCCGCGTCTCCGGCCGCGAAGTGATGATCGTCGCCAACGACGCCACGGTGAAGGGCGGCGCTTATTTTCCGATGACGGTGAAGAAGCACCTGCGCGCGCAAGAGATCGCGATGCAGAACAAGCTGCCGTGCGTTTATCTCGTCGATAGCGGCGGTGCGAACCTGCCACACCAGGCCGAAGTCTTCCCCGACCGCGACCATTTCGGCCGCATCTTCTACAACCAAGCGCGCATGAGCGCCGAGGGCATCGCCCAGATCGCCTGCGTCATGGGCTCATGCACGGCGGGCGGCGCCTACGTGCCGGCGATGAGCGATGAAACAATCATCGTCCGCAACCAAGGCACCATTTTCCTCGGCGGGCCGCCACTGGTGAAAGCCGCGACCGGCGAAGTGATCAGCGCCGAAGATCTCGGCGGCGGTGACATGCACGCGCGCAAAAGCGGCGTCGTCGATCACCTCGCGCAAGACGATGCGCACGCGCTGCACCTCGTCCGCCGCATCGTGGCTAACCTCAACACTGTGAAGCAAGTCGGCCTCGATCTGCGCGAGCCGATCCCGCCCGCCTACGACGCCGAAAGCATCTACGGCGTGATCCCCGACGACGTCCGCACGCCGTACGACGTGCGCGAAGTCATCGCGCGTATCGTCGACGGCAGCGAGCTTGACGAATTCCGCCCACTCTACGGCCCGACGCTCGTCACCGGCTTCGCGCGCATCTGGGGCTTTCCCGTCGCGATCCTCGCGAACAATGGCATCCTGTTCAGCGAAAGCGCGCAGAAGGGCGCGCACTTCATCGAGCTCGCGTGCAAGCGCAAAATTCCGCTGCTCTTCCTGCAAAACATTTCCGGCTTCATGGTCGGCGGCAAATACGAAGCCGGCGGCATCGCCAAAGACGGCGCCAAGATGGTGACAGCCGTCGCCTCCGCCGAAGTGCCGAAGTTCACCGTGCTGATCGGCGGCTCGTTCGGCGCTGGCAATTACGGCATGTGCGGCCGCGCCTATTCTCCGCGCTTCCTCTTCACCTGGCCCAACTCCCGCATCTCCGTCATGGGCGGCGAACAAGCAGCCAGCGTGCTCGCGCAAGTGAAGCGCGACGGCATGGAAGCCAAAGGCGAGAGCTGGGCCAAAGCCGACGAAGAAAAATTCAAAGACCCGATCCGCGCCCGCTATGAGGCCGAAGGCAGCCCGTATCACGCGACAGCGCGCCTCTGGGACGATGGCATCATCGATCCCGCGCAAACGCGCGACGTGTTGGGCTTAGCGATCAGCGCAAGCTTGAACGCGCCCATTCCAGAAACACGCTTCGGCGTGTTCAGGATGTAACCCATGGCGAACGTTGCATTGCTCGTCATTGATGTGCAGCAGGGCTTCGACGAGGCCTACTGGGGTGCGCGGAATAATCCAGAGGCCGAGACCAACATCGGGCGTTTGCTCGCTGCCTGGCGGGCCGCCAAGCGGCCCGTGTTTCATATTAAGCACAACTCTCGCTCGCCACGCTCGCCTCTGCATCCGACCAATCCCGGCAACGCCTTCAAGGATTTCGCCGCGCCGCTTGCGGGAGAACCGTCCCTTGGCAAGGATGTGAACAGCGCCTTCATCGGCACCGATCTCGAAGCCCGTTTACGCGATGCGGGCGTCGGCGATGTCGTCATCGTAGGTCTGACGACGCCGCATTGTATTTCGACTTCGGCGCGGATGGCGTCCAATCTTGGCTTCACTACAAGCGTCGTCGCAGACGCTACTGCTGCGCACGCAGGAAAAGGGCCAGATGGCGCGACGATTGATGCTGAGAGCATGCATTACCACGCACTCGCGGCGCTCAACGACGAGTTCGCCCGGATTGTAACAACACAAGAATTGCTGCGGTGAGCCATGTTGAAATCCGTCCTCATCGCAAATCGTGGCGAGATCGCGCGCCGCGTCATTCGCACCGCGAAGCGTCTCAGCGTGCGTACGGTCGCGGTTTATTCCGACGCTGACGCCAAAGCGCTCCACGTGCGCGAGGCGGATGAAGCTGTGCACATCGGCGCGAGCCCGGCGAAAGAGAGCTATCTGCGCGGCGAGAAGATCATCGCGGCCGCGAAGCAAACCGGCGCCGAGGCGATCCATCCCGGCTACGGCTTTCTCTCCGAGAACGCCGACTTCGCGCAGGCTGTCATCGATGCGGGTCTGATCTGGATCGGCCCGAAGCCTGACTCCATTCGCGCGATGGGTCTCAAAGACGCCGCCAAGAAACTCATGGCCGAGGCCGGCGTGCCGACGACGCCTGGCTATCTCGGCGAAGATCAAAGCGAAGAGCGCTTGCAGAAGGAGGCCGACGCGATCGGCTATCCGGTGCTGATCAAAGCCGTCGCCGGCGGCGGCGGCAAAGGCATGCGCAAGGTCGAGAAGAAGGCCGAGTTCAAGGCCGCGTTGCAATCGGCCAAGCGCGAAGCCGCATCATCGTTCGGCGACGATCGCGTCTTGCTCGAAATGTATGTGCAGCGCCCGCGCCACATCGAGGTCCAGGTATTCGGCGATATGCACGGCAATGTCGTGCATCTCTTTGAGAGGGATTGCTCGCTGCAGCGCCGCCACCAGAAGGTGATCGAAGAAGCGCCCGCACCGGGCATGGATGACGCCACGCGCAAAGCCGTCACCGATGCGGCTGTGCTCGCGGCAAAAGCCGTGAACTATGTCGGCGCCGGCACCATCGAGTTCATCGCCGACGCGAGCGAAGGTCTGCGCGGCGATCGCATCTGGTTCATGGAAATGAACACGCGCCTGCAAGTCGAACACCCCGTGACGGAAGAGATCACTGGGCAGGATTTGGTCGAATGGCAACTCCGCGTCGCCAGCGGCGAGAAGCTGCCGCTGAAGCAGGAAGAGCTGAAGATCAGCGGTCATGCCATTGAGGCGCGGCTATATGCGGAAAACCCAGAGACGGGCTTTCTGCCGTCAACCGGACAACTTGCTTACTTCAACACCGGCTTGCTCTCGACGCGGTTCGACGCCGCCGTCGGACAAGGTGACGAGATTACGCCGTTTTACGATCCGATGATCGCAAAGGTCATTGCGCACGCCGATTCCCGTGAGGAGGCGATCGAGTTTCTGCGCGTCGAGTGTGAGACCTCAATTCAACTATGGCCGGTGAAAACCAATCTGGGTTTTATCGCGCGCTGTTTGCGGAACGAGCGCTTTGTCGCCGGTGATGTCGATACTGCGCTTATCGCCAACGCAGGCGCCAACCTCGCGGCCAAGCCGAAAGCGAGCGAGGCGTTGTCGCGGGCCGCGGCGGTTGAGTTTGTTCGACTGCAAAATCTCACGAATGCGCCGATCGAGTATTCGCCTTGGGCGGATCTTTTAGGATTTCGGATCAATGCCGAATCCAATCCCAAGGTGCGGATGCGCGAAGGCAGCGAGGCCGTAGTCGCTACGCCGGAGTACGCGCCGTTCGATATCATCGACAATGGTCGCGAAAGTCTGATCGCATTCGATCATGGCGACGTCTACGAATTCACCCTCGACACCGGCGAGCGCGACGCAAACGAAGCGACCGCAGGCGATAGCGCGATCCTTTCGCCGATGCCGGGCAAGATCGTCTCTGTCGCCGCGAAAGCCGGCGCCAAGCTGAAGAAGGGCGATCCCATCCTTGTGCTCGAAGCCATGAAGATGGAGCACACGCTCACCGCGCCGTTCGACGGCAAGCTCACTGAGCTTAACGCCAAAGGCGGCGTGCAAGTCAGTGAAGGCGTGCTGCTGGCAAAGCTGGAGAAGGACTAAGCGAACTCGGCTTCCGCTTGCTCATGGTGACGCACAGCATCGCCGAAGACTTCGTTGACGCCGACGGTTGCGTGCTCCGGAACACTTGCGTTCGACGGCACGCTTGCGCCCGGGCCAACGCGCACGCGCGCGCCGAGGAATGCGTAGCTGCCAATCCGCACAGTGCGCACCAGCACGCGCGAGCGCCCGCCATTGGACTTCTTGCGCACGTGTGCGGCAAGCTCGACGCGTCGTGAAAAGACAACCCGGTTGCCGATATCCATCAGACCGCGGTCGAGCACATCCATGCGCACTGGCCACTCGACGCCATACCCAACGCGCGAGCCCCACATGCGCAGCCACATCGAATAGAAGCCTGGAAACACGCGCAGCAGCGATTCCAGAAACGGCAGCGCGTCATACATTGCTTGGATATGATGCGAGGCCAGCCACGGCGAGAACTTCGCGCCGTCGATCTGATTGACGCCCTGCTTCAGCGGCGCCCAGCGCAACATCACGCGATGCACGATCGGCGGTAAGATAAAAATCACGAACAGCAACAGCGCCGCTGTCCACAAAGATGGCCAACGGCCGAAGGCGCCCATCGCCGCCAGCGACAGCACCGTCATCAGCAGCGGGAAGTAGGAGAACAGCCTATCGACTGCGGTCATCATGCCGCGTCGCTGTGCACTGCGCCTGCGATCAAGGCGTAGAGTTCATCCGCTCCGCGGGCCGCACGTAGAGCCGTGCGCACATCCGCATGTTTCAAAAAACGCGAAATCCGCGACAGCGCCTTCAAGTGATCCGCGCTTCGGTCTGGCGGAGAGAGCAGCATGAACACGAGGTCGGCGGGCCGATTGTCCATCGCCTCGAAGTCTTGCGGCGGATCGAGGCGCGCGAATGCCGCGATCGGCCGCGTGAGTCCAGCGAGTGGTCCGTGCGGTGTAGCCACGCCTTCGCCAAGCCCAGTGCCGTTCAAGCGTTCGCGGATCAATACGGTGTCGAACGCAGCGCGTGCGTCGATGCCTGCGCTCTTTGCAAGCGTTTCAGCCATGAGCTGCAGCGCTTGCCGGCGTGATGTCGCCAACAAGCGCGGCACGATCGCTTCCGCCGCAACCAAATCGCTTAGGTCGTTCATTCTCACCCTGTGCACCGCTCCTTCGATCGAAGGAGCAAATAACTCAGGCGCCGTTTTTCAGGTTCCCGCGCCCTGGATCAATCCAGCCAACATTTCCGTCCACACGGCGATAGACGACATTCAGTTGGCCGTTCGCGGCGTTCCTAAACATCAACGCCGGTGATTCGGTCAAATCGAGCTGCATCACCGCCATGGACACCGTCATCGTTCGCACCGGCTTTGTGGCTTCCGCGATCACCAGCGGCGTCGCCTCACCATTTGCCTGCGCATCCGCGCCGTCGTCCTCAGCTTCTTCCTCTAACGGGGCGAGCACATAGGACGAAGCGTCCTCAGCCGGAAGGGGAGATTTGTTGTCCGCGTGATGATTACGCAGGCGCCTTTTGTAGCGGCGCACCCGTTTTTCAAGCTTCTCCAAAGCGTCACCAAAAGCGCTGTGCGCATCGCCGCCGTGGCCTTCAGCTTGTAGGGAAATTCCAGAGGGGAGGTGGACCAAACAGTCCACTGCGATTCCAACACCACCGCCATTTTTGGCGACCGTTACGACTGCATCTGTTGCGCGATTGAAGTACTTACCCACGCCACTGGCGAGTTCGTTTTCGATACGAGTTCTAAGAGCTTCGCCGACATCCATCTGCCGTCCGGCGATTTGGATTCGCATAAATGAGCCTCCTGGTTCAACCATGGCGCTCTCGGGGCCCGCGCCGCCCCCGAAGGCGCCCCGATGCCAGATATTAAGGTAGGCCTCGAGGTGGTGTGGGTCAACGCGCTGTGACGTTGTTTCTCGTCGAATGCGCGCACGTTTGACTTTGATTTATGTCGCTTAACCACCATCTTGGCGCCGGGGAGCCGCAATGAGCGCCGACGAAAGCGCATCCACACCAGCAGCTGAGTCGTCGCAACGCACGCAATGGTTCGACCTTGCGGCGATTGTGGTGTGCACGCTCGCGTGGGGAACGACGTGGTTCGCAATCACCAAGCAACTCGGCGTCGTCGATCCTGTTGTCTCCGTTACATATCGCTTCGCGCTAGCAGCGTTTCTGTTGTTTGCGTGGGGCGCATTGCGTCGTGAAAATCTCGCGCTCAACCGCGCACAGCATTTCGCGGCGCTCGGCGTCGGCTTCTTCACGTTCGCGGTCGATTACTCGTTCGTCTATTGGGCCGAAGAGCGAGTGACGTCCGCAGTCGTCGCCGTGGTGTTCGCATCAATGGCATTCATGAACCTTGTCGTGTTTCGCTTCGCATTTGGCCAACGCGCGCCATTGTTGGCTTGGGCTGCAGGCGGCCTCGGCGTTCTCGGCGTCGGCTTTCTGTCGTGGGAGGAAATATCCTCGGCTGAGTTGAGCAATCGCGCGCTCGCCGGCATCGGCCTCACGCTGGCTGGCGTGCTTTCCGCCGCGATCGGCAACGTCTATGCGCGCAAGGGCGAAATGGCTGGCGCTGGCGTTGTGGCTTCCACCGGCTGGGCGATGGCGTATGGCGCGGCGATGTTGGCGGCGTTCGCTTTGGTGACAGGCAAGACGTGGGCGTTCGAATTCACCGCGCCCTACATGCTCTCTCTGTTGCATCTCTCGCTGGTCGGCTCCGTCATTGCGTTCGCGCTGTATTACGGCCTCGCGCGCAGACGGGGATACGCAACTGCATCTTACATCTCCGCACTCACGCCGCCGCTGGCGATGTTTGTCTCAGCTTTGTTCGAAGACAAAAGCTGGGGCGTGTTCGCTCTCGGTGGCGTTGTGCTCGTTCTCGCGGGTCAGGTGCTACTGTTACGCTCGAAACGCGCCGCCTAAGCGGGCGCTGGCGTTGCGCTCACGGCTTTCGGCGCCAGCAATTTGTTGAACAGCACCGCGAACACAACCAGCGCCACCGCACCAGCGGCGATCACCGCTGCGTGCATGGCCCAGAAGCTGAACCCATCCATCGTCTCGATCATGCCCGCGACCTTGCCGGTCGCGAGATTGCAGATGAACAAGTGCAGGTAGTAGATGCCGATGAACATGCCGCCGACTTGCCGCGGCGCGGCGCGTGAGAAAAGCGCAAGGCCGACAGGGAAGATCATCGCGAACCCGATGTCGTTGATGACGTGAAATCCGATGCCCCAGATCAGCGACACCTTCTCGCCGGTCGCCGCAGCATTTGCGCTCGCTATGGCAAGCAGCATCGGCGCGCCCGCCGCGATCACCGCGCCGATGGCGAGCTTGATGATCTCATCAGGCTCTTTCCAGTGCTTGGCCCACCAGGTCCAGAAGAACAGCGCGCCGCCGACGGTGATGGTGGAGATGATGGCGTCGAGCGAGATCAGCCACGAGGTTGGCATCGTCTCGCCGAAGAACACGAGGTTGTAGTTCTCTTCGCCCCACAAGAGGTAAGCGTTGAAGATCTCCTGGTTACCGATCGCGGTCGCCGCCAGAATCGGCAGCATGGCGATCAGCACTGCCATGGTCGCCCAATCACGGCCGGTGAGTTTGTCTTTCGGCGCGCCAGCAGCCGCACGTCCGCGCGGTTGCTCCGGCGGCAGATACTTGCGGCCCGAGAGATAGACGACAAGCGCAACGGCCATACCAACGCCAGCGGCGCCAAAGCCGTAGTGCCACGCGATCTTCTCACCGAGGAATCCCGTCACGATCGGCGCGACAATGACGGCAATCTGCACGCCAAGCAGGAACGTTTGATACGCCGTCGTGCGGCGCAAATCGTCCGGGCCGTAGAGTTCGCCGACTTGGCTGGCGATATTGCCCTTGAACAAGCCGACGCCAATGAACAAGCACGCGATGGCGCCAACAAACGCGACGTCGAACGCCATCAGGAAGTGACCCGCCACCATGAAGAGGGCGCCGAGCGCCACCGTCACTGTGCGGCCGAGGAAGCGGTCGGCGATCCAGCCGCCGATCATCGGCGTCGCGTACACGCCCGCGGAGTAAACACCCGTGATCGCAGCAGCCGTCGCGATCGGAGTTGCGAGTTCGTTGCTACCGTCGCCGAGGCCGAACGTTTGGCTGAGCCAGCCATAGGCGGCGGCGACAGCGCCCTTGAATTGCTCGAAGCCAGCAACTGCGTGCACGTGCTCAGGCAGCAGGAGATACTGTGTGAGGTACAGCACGAGCAGCGCTTGCATGCCGTAGTAGGAGAAGCGCTCCCACGCTTCGGCGAACACCAAATACCAAAGCCCGCGTGGGTGGCCGAGAATGTCCTTGCCGGCTGGCGGCACGAAGGTGGCGGTCATGCGTGATCCCCGAAATGTCCCGGCAGCGGCCTATCACACCGGTTCGGCGGCGCTACGGCGTTTCTGCAGTTAGCAGCGTTCGCAAGCGCGAGATGATCGCCGTTAGGGCATCGCGCGGATCGCGGCTTCAACGCCTGGACGCTGAACGGCGAAAACTGGATTCTGTGTGAGGCTGAGATTGGTCTGCATGATGGTGAGGAACGCCATCAGATTGTGCCGGCGCGCGAGGCCAAGCTCGGACTTATACCAATTGTCCCACGACGCGCCGAGCGGGCCAGCATTGGTGATGCTGGTGAGCCATTCCGTCCATTCCGCTTCGCTGAACACGTTGCGCTGCGCCATGTAGAGGATCGGCGCGGCGAGGCGCTCGCTTTCCCCGTAGATATAGAAGTGGCCGTTCGGTGCGAGCTGCGAGCCAATGGCGTCGCGAATGCGAATGAGATCCGGTTTCGCGACAGCTTGGTTCAATACCAATTGCAGCATCAGGTCGGCCGTATGCGCGGGCGCGTGACGATAGCCTTCGCCCGGCGTAAAGCCGCGATAATCGGTGATGCTGGTCATGTAGGCGACCGCGGCATTGATGATCTGCGCACGCTGCGCGTCACTCATCCACGGCGCGATGCGATCAGTGCGGGCGACATCGGCGAGCACAAGCGCCGCAAACGGACGCTGAAAACCCTGCGGATCCGGCGCCGTGAGCTTGGCTTGTAGATCGGTGTTGAGCGCCGCCAGCGTTTCGGTCGTCAGCAGATTGTTGCGCATGTAGTGCTGCAGCGCTTCGAACGCGATGCCGTCACGGATCGTCTCATCCGGATCGCCCAGGCACGACGTCAGCTCGCGCGCGAAGCGGTTGCGTGTAGCGTCATCTGCAATTGCCCACTCGCTGGCTTTGAGCGCGTCGAGCGCTGCGCGGTCGTAACCAGCGGGCCGGCACGTGGCCGTTTGCTGTGCCTCAGCTTGCGGTGTTGCGCACGCGGCGAGGGCGAGCAGGGAGAGGGCGAGAACCGAGTGTTTCATGTGCCTATGATCGCCTTTCTCAAATCGAAGTCTCAACGTCGCCTTCGAGGACTTCCTGCTGCATTTGCGGGCGTTCGCCCGGCGCCCAGCGGGGAACGCGGTGGATGACGCGATAGCGCAGCGGCCCGCCATCTTCGGTTTCGCTGCGTTCGAGTGGCGGCGGGATGCAGACAAATTCGGTTTCGAGCATGTCGGGCGTCGCGCGGACGGTGGAATAACCGTAGCCGCCCATATCGGCGAACTTCAGGTGCGGTGCGTTGTCGGGATTGCGCGCCGCGCGCGCCTGCGCCGGATCGTCGGTGTCGCGCAACACGAGCGCGGCGCGTACGCCATGCAGCAGAGTCGTATTGAGTGCGCACTGCTTCGAGCCATCGGGGCGATCGTGCACATAGAACGGTCGCAACGGATTATCGCGCGGGAACGTCAGCGCTTGCACCTCCGCGCCGCCCGTTTGTGAGATTGAGCCGGTGACGAATTCGAGGCCGACCGGCTCAAACGCGCGAGGCGGCAATGTCTCGCTCAAATAACCAGCCCAGAACGAATGCTTGTCGCCAACGACGGTGGTGAGCCCTGTGATGCCTTCATCGCGCACCATGCCGAAGATTTCGGCGTGTTCGACCACGTAGGACCGGTTGTAGTCGCCGTATTCCGTGCTCGGCCACATCGCCGCAAACTCCGGCGGTAGATTTTGCGGATCGCTGCGCCAGGTGAGGGTGCCAAACGAATGGCCCCAAATCTTCCACGGCGCTTGCGCGGCGCGCAGCCGATCTTTGAGCCAAGCCATTTGCTCGATGCCGAGATAGGCTTGCGGCGGTTCGTTGATTTGCGGGTTGGGGACTTCGGTCTCGCCAATGCGGATCGTGGCCGGCGCGCCGCCTGGATATTCGCGGCCAGCCTCGAGAATGTCGTTCGTGGTTTCCGGCGTGAAGCCGAAGTCCAGCCCAGGCAGATTGGAGCCATCGATCGGCGCGGACTGGAACGAGCGATTGTCGGTGAGGATCACATCGACGTTCTTGCCGAAGCGAGACGCGCGTTGAATCTGCAGCGCGCGAATGGCGATCAGGTTGTTGGGCTCTTGATAGACGCCGCGCGCGTCGCGATCGGTCAACGGCGTATCGGTGACCGCTGGCGCTTCGAACGGATCGCCCGCGCCAGGTTTGGTGACACGCGCCGGCTGATATTCGTACCACGCTTGGCTGGCTGCGACCTTCAATGTTTGCTTTGGATGCACCTCGTTGAACGCGACCTCCGCGCTTTGATAGCCTTGCCACGAGAATTCGTGATTGTCCCATACGGGCACGAACGGCCAACGCGCGCGCGCATCCTGCAAATCCGGATCGGCGAGGAAGTTTTTGTAAGCGGCGCGATAATCGTTGAGGTCAGTCGGGTAGTTGAACCGCCGTATCTTCTTGCCGGTTGGGTAACGGAAGCCATCTCGTAGGCGCCGGCCGCGATCCAGTCCGTCCGGTGTGTCCTCGGGATAGCGGATCATCTCGTAGATGAAGTCGCCGAGGTGGAGTACGAAGCTGAGCTGTTCTTCACGCGAGCGCCGCATGTCTTCGTAGATCATGCGCCGATAGGCATTGAGCGCGCTGTTCGTCGGGTCTTGGCAGCTGACGAACGCGAATTTCACTGGGCGATCATCGTTGGCCGTCGGCGCCGTGAGCGTGCGGCCGACGCGGCTGGTGTTGCCGGCCTCGTCGACGAACCGATACCAGTATTCGCGTGCAGGCCGCAGGCCTGCTGCGAGGAAGCGGCACGTCCAGTCGGTTGTCGCGCTGACTTCAACATCACCGCGCGCAACGATGTGCGTGAAAGCTTCGTCGTTGGCGACTTCGACCATGAGCCGGTGCACGCTTGCACCTTCATCGGGCGCGCGGCGCGTCCACAAGATTATGCTGTCTGGCGCGGGATCGCCCGAGGCGACGCCTTCTGGATAGAGATCGCGCCGTTCCGTGCGTGGGCAAGTGGCGGCTGTGTGTGCGCAGCTTTGGCCGAAAGCGAGCGCCGCCCCCAAGGCGGCGGCTTGTTTTAGCAGGGACCGGCGTGTTGCGTGTTCGCTCATCGATTTCGCTCCGCCTCCGCTTTCGGTGAAAAGCGCGACCGACGGCAATTCACGTGCGACCAATGACGCGCAGGCCGTGACGGCTGCGCGTGCGGAGCGGTTGCCTTCGCTGGTGCGAAATCCCGAGCCTGGCCGTTGAGGAATGGATTGCGCGCATGTCGCGGATCGCCATGATCGCGACTGGGGAGATTCATCGATGGACGGCGCAGCAGCGATTCTGCTTGTTACCTTGTCGAGCGCGCTCGTAATCGCTGCGGTCTATGCCTTCCTCTACGGGGTGATAGCTTGGTTCGGGATGCGAATTCGCCTGAACGGCCTGAGGTCGTATTGGGCCAGCGTCTCAGGACTGGTGCTGGGCTTCGGCTTTGTCGCTGCGATGGGTTCTGCTGCGTACGCCTACGCCTTTAGCGGGTGGGGCTATATCGCTTTGACGCTTTGCGGATTGGCCGCAGCGATGACGGCGATAAACGTGCTGCTCGTGCGCACCAAAGAGGGCGCCCGCATCAGCTTCATCCAAGGGTTCATTCTTCAGCTTGTGCCGAACATTCTGATGATCGCCCACGCGCTCGCGACGCGACCAACTTAGAGGCCGTGCGCCAGCTTCCGCTTGCGCTCGACTGAGCTGGGTATCCGCAGGCTCTCGCGGTATTTCGCGACGGTGCGCCGCGCGATTTCGATGCCTTTTTCGCGCAGGATTTCGACGATGCGGTCGTCGGAGAGAATTTCGACCGGCGTCTCGGTGTCGATCAGGCCTTTGATTTGGAAGCGCACGGCTTCGGCTGAATGGCTCTCGCCACCATCAGCAGCGTTGATCGAGGCGGTGAAGAAGTATTTCAGTTCGAATACGCCGCGCGCGCAGGAGAGATATTTGTTTGAGGTGACGCGGCTCACCGTCGACTCGTGCATCTCGATCGCGGCTGCGACAGTCTTCAGGTTCAGCGGACGCAGGTGCGCGACGCCGTGAGCGAAGAAGCCGTCTTGCTGGCGCACGATTTCGCGCGAGACTTTGAGGATCGTCTTGGCGCGCTGATCCAAGCTCTTCACCAGCCATGACGCGTTGGCGGCGCACTCGGTGAGGAATTGCTTGTCTTCTTCGCGCTTCGCGGTCTTTGACACCGTCGCGTAGTAGCGCTGGTTCATCAGCACGCGCGGCATGGTGTCGGTGTTGAGTTCGACCAGCCACATGCCGTCCGGCGTTTGCTTCACATAGACGTCCGGCGCGACCGATTGCACCGTGCCGCCGCCAAAGCCGGCGCCAGGCTTCGGCGTTAGCGCGCGGACTTCGGCGATCATGTCGGAGAGATCTTCGCGATCGACGCCGCACACCGTCATCAGGCGCTCGAAATGGCCCTTGGCGAGGAGATCGAGATTGGTGACCAGCGCTTCCATCGCCGGATCGAAGCGGCCGCGCTCTTTTAGCTGCAGCGTCAGGCATTCGGGGATGTCGCGCGCCATCACGCCGGTGGGCTCGAAGCCCTGCATGACCTGGAGGACATGGAGCACGGTGGCGTCGTCGGCGCCGATGCGGTGCGCGATTTCGAGGACGTCGGCGCGCATGTAGCCCCAATCGTCGACAGCATCGATCAGCACGCCGCCGATCATGCGCTCAACCGGAGAGAGGCCAGCCTCGGTGAGTTGTGCGTCGAGGTGTTCGGAGAGTGTCTTGTCGTTGGCGAGCGTTTCTTCGATGCCCGGCATGTCGTCGAAGCTCTTGCCCGACGAAGACTTTGACCAGTCCTGCAGCGGCGCGGCGCCGGCTTCGGAAAGTTCGTTGGCGCTCAAGTCCGGCGCCATGTCGGCTACGCTGACATCGAGCGCAGCTTCGTTCGGCGCCATGCCGCTATCGAATTCGAGTTGCTGTGCGTCGCCGCCGTCTTCGGATTTCTTGGCTTCGGTCGAACCTTCTTCGCGCTCGAGCAGCGGATTGCGTTCAAGCTCGCCTTCGACGAATTCCTGAAGCTCGACGTTTGAAAGTTGCAGCAATTTGATCGCCTGCTGCAGTTGCGGCGTCATCACCAGGGCTTGGCCCTGGCGCATCTCTAAACGGGGGGTCATCGCCATGGGCGGGCCACCGTCTAGTTGAAATCTTTACCGAGATACCTTTCGCGCACGGTCCGATCCGAGAGCACCTCATTGGGCGTGCCCTCGAACATCACTTCACCGTCGAACATGATCGAAGCCCGATCCACGATCTGCAGCGTTTCGCGCACATTGTGGTCGGTGATCAGAATTCCGAGACCGCGATCCTTCAAGAAGGTGATGAGATCGCGAATGTCGTTGATGGCGAGCGGGTCAATACCGGCGAAAGGCTCGTCCAACAGCATGAAGGACGGCCTGGTCGCCAGAGCCCGCGCGATTTCAACCCGGCGCCGTTCGCCGCCCGAGAGGGCGGAGGCAGGCGCATCTTTCAAATGGTCGACGCGCAACTCGGAGAGCAGACCGTTCACGATCTCTCGGCGCTTTGAGTGAGAGCGTTCACTCAACTCGACGACAGACATCACGTTCTGTTCGACGGTCAGACCACGGAAAATCGACGGCTCTTGTGGGAGGTAGCCCACGCCAAGCCGGGCGCGTTGGTACATAGGCAGTGTTGTGACGTCCTGGCCGTCCAACAAGATTTGCCCCTGGTCCACGCGTACGAGCCCCGTGATCATATAGAAGCAGGTGGTTTTGCCTGCTCCGTTGGGGCCCAACAGACCGACGACCTCGCCACGGCGGAGGAAGAGCGAAACGTCCTTCACCACCTGGCGGCCGCGATACGCTTTAGCGATCCGAACCGCGCCAAGGCCTCCAGTGGAAGCCTCAGGCTGAGCCGAACGGCGTGCCGTGCCCTCGGGGCTCATTTCGACCCGCCGGCGCTAAGAATT
>JBEBHI010000220.1:0-4584 GCA_040080935.1 Terricaulis sp. | reverse complement strand
GTTGGATTCGATGACTGTGCCGAAGCCCCAGACTGGGACTTTGCCGAATCCTTCCGACGCCGGGAAGAAATCCCAATAGCCGAGCATCCCTGTGCCCATCGCGGCGTAGGTGACGTTATTGGAGGTGAGCGCAAAGAGATCGAGCTTGAGCGCCTGCCCCTCGCCCACAGGCGCTTGCTTCACGAGCGCGTACTGGGTGTCGCGGATGTTGGCTTTGCTGATGTGAAGTTCGCGCATGTCTGACTCCGTTGCGCCTTGCCTAGCGGCTTGCGCCAGGACAGTCGACGGCGCCGTTAGGAGACGACGTTGGCGATGGCGCGATTCACGTTTGGCGCGTCGAAGGCGCCGAACGCTGCCGTTGGGCGGCCGGTCGCGTCGAAGATGAAAAGACGCGGCAGGTTCAATTGCGCTTCACCGCCGAAGGCTTGGTACGTCGCCACATCGGCGCGGAGTTGCGTGTAAGTGGGGCGCGTCTGATCGAGGAAGCGGCGCACGCCTTCATCATTGGCGACGAGTTCGACGTTGAGGCCGATAATGTTGAGGCGCGCTGCGTCGTAGCGATGGCGGATCGTCGATAGATGCATCGCCTCTTCCACGCACGGCGCACACCATGACGCCCAGAAGCTAATCACCGCGGGACCTGGGCGCAGATTGCGACCGAGCGTGGTCGCCTCGCCAGTAAAGGTTTGAAGCGGCAGGCTCGAGAGATCGTCGAGCGATGGCGGCAACGGCACAGGCGTCGCGTATGCCGGCGTGGCAGCGGCGAGGCCCGCGATCAGCACTGTGCGGCGTTGCAGCATGCGGAGTTCCTGGAACCACAGGCTAGCGCGCCGCCAATGCGACGAACAGCGCCACGGCGCGGATTGCTGGGGTTGTGCCCGCAAGTTCGATGACTAGTCTGCAACCTTCAAATTATGAGGGTGGCGGAATGAAGATCGCTTCGATCGCGCAAGTCTTGGCTGTTTTGGTTTTGGGCTCGTGCGCGTCAGGCCCCGAGCCGATGCCGACGCCGCCGCGGGAGCATCAGGCGGCAGCGACCGATCCGCACCTCTGGCTTGAAGATGTCGAAGGCGAGCGCGCGCTGGCGTGGGTGCACCAGCAGAATGATCGCTCACTGCCGGTGCTGGAGAATGATCCGCGTTATGCGGCGCGGCTCGCGGCGGCGATGGAAGTGGCGGAGAGCCGCGATCGTTTGCCTCTAGGCCAAGTGCGCGGCGGCTATCTCTACAATTTTTGGCAGGACCCAGACCACGTGCGCGGGATTTGGCGACGCGCGCGGCTTGATGGCTACGCGGCGAACAATCCGCGCTGGGAGACCGTGCTCGATATCGATGCGCTGGCGACGGCGGAGAATGCGAATTGGGTTTATCAAGGCGCGAATTGCGACCCGGCCGGCACGCGTTGCCTGCTCTCTCTTTCGAACGGCGGCTTGGACGCCTCGACCGAGCGCGAATTCGATCTGACGACGCGGCGCTTCGTGGACGGCGGCTTTGTTGTGCCGGAAGCGAAATCAAACACGGGCTGGCTTGATCGCGACACACTGCTGGTCGCGACGAATTGGGGCGAAGGCTCGCTGACGGAGTCTGGCTATCCGTACATTTTGAAAGCCTGGCGCCGGGGCACGCCGCTTTCGAGCGCCACGGAAATCATGCGCGGTGAGCGCACGGATGTTTCGATCTCGGTGGCGACGTTTGAGGACGAGAGCAACGATCACATCGCGATTGCGGTCGAGGGCGAGACGTTCTTTGAGACGGTCTTCTCGCTGATCACGCCACAAGGCCCGCAACGGCTGACGCTGCCGCGCAAGTCTTCGATCCGCGATTTCTTCCATGACCGGCTGATCGTGACGATCGAACAGGAATGGACGATTGGCGGGCAAACGTATCCGAACGGTTCGCTGCTCGCGATCCCGTTGGCGACAGCGACGAGCGCCGCGCCCACGATTGAAGTCATCTTCTCTCCGAACGCGCGCCAATCGATCGAAGAAGTGTCAGCGACGCGCGACAGCATCCTTGTTGCCGGATTCGACAACGTGCGCGGGCGTTTGCAGCGTTTCACGCTGGCGAACGGGCGCTGGAGCGGCGCGCAAATCCAAGTGCCGCCAACCGGCGTCGTTCACATCGCCGGCGCCTCGACCAGCGATGTGCGGGCGTTTGCAACGTATGAGGATTTCCTGACGCCCTCGACGCTGTACGCGTTGAACGGCACGCGGACGCGCACGGTGCGTTCGCTGCCAGCGCAGTTTGATGCTTCGCCATATGTGACGGAGCAGTTTGAAGCTGTCAGCGCGGACGGCACGCGGGTGCCCTACTTCGTGGTGCGTCGCCGCGACATGCAGATGAATGGGCAGAACCCGACGCTGCTTTACGCTTATGGCGGTTTCCAGCTCTCGCAAGTGCCGAGCTATAATGCGTTCATCGGCCGACTCTGGCTCGACCAGGGCGGCACGTACGTGCTGGCGAACATCCGTGGCGGCGGTGAATTCGGCCCCGCATGGCATGATGCGGGTCTGCTGACGAACCGTCAGCGCATCTATGACGACTTCTACGCCGTAGAACGCGATCTGGTGACCCGCAACATCACCTCGCCGCGCCGCCTTGGCATTTCGGGGCGCTCGAACGGCGGCTTGTTGATGGGCGTGATGCTCAATCAGCATCCGGAGATGGTGCACGCTGCGGTCATCGGCTCGCCATTGCTCGACATGCTGCGTTACGATCAGTTGCTAGCGGGCGCCTCGTGGGTTGGCGAATACGGCTCGCCGAATGTGCCGGAGCAACGCGCGTTTCTGGAGACGATCTCGCCGTATCAAAACCTGCGCGCGCGGCCAGATTTCCCAACGGTGTTCATCTACACATCAACGAAGGACGACCGCGTCCATCCCGGCCACGCCCGCAAATACGGCGAGCGCTTGGATGAGCTTGGTATCCCTTATCTCTACTACGAGAACACCGACGGCGGACACCAAGCCAACGCCAATCTGCGCGAGGCGGCGCGGCGGCGGACGCTGGAATACATGTATCTGACGCAGCGGCTGATCGATTGACGAAGGCGCTTGTACTGGCTGCGTTGATCGCAGGCGTGCTTGTCGCGTCCTGCGATCAACAATCTGCTGAGGGCAAGGTCGAGCCACAACGCTCGTCCGCTGGGATGCGGCGCGTGCAAGGCGACGAACTCAGGTCTTTGGTGCGCGGCTCAACCATGACTTGGGAATACCCCGACGCCGATGCTCCCAATCGATGGATATTTGGCTGCACAGCTGAATGGTCAGCACGAGGTGGTTTCTCGGCGGTATCTGGCGCGTACGACGTTATGAACGACGAGATCTGCGTCCAGGGACAAAGCGGACCGGGGTGCCACCGGCTCTACATGGCCGACGGCTACTTCTTGAGCCCGCAACAGCCACCGCCTCAACGCGACAGCGAAGCCGTGCATCGCGTGCGGTTCGCACGCAACATTGCCTGCCCGTAGCGACCTCTAGTAGCGGCGCTCGACGATGAAATCGACGGTGTCGAGCAAAATGCGCGCGCGCGAGCCGAAAACGGCGAGGTGCTGCTTGGCCTGCTTTGCGAGCATCGCGATGCGTTCGCGCGTGGCGTCGGCGCCGAGCACGGTAACGAAGTTCACCTTACCCCGCGCTTTGTCTTTGCCCACGGCTTTGCCGGTGTCGCGCACGACACCTTCAGCATCGAGAAGATCGTCGCGCATTTGGAATGCGAGACCGACATCATGCGCGTAGCGTGAGAGTGCGGTTTTTTCCGCTTCCGATGCGCCGCCGATCAACGCGCCTGCGTCGACGGCGAAGTTGATGAGCGCGCCGGTCTTCAACCGGTTCATGCGCGTCACAGCGATGAGATCCGAGCCAATGTCGGCGCCGGCCATATCAGCCGACTGACCAGCGACCATGCCGTGTGCGCCCGATGCTTTGGCGAGTGCGGAGATGAGCTTGCAGCGCATCTGCGGATCGGAGTGCGTGGCGGGATCAGCCAACAGCTCGAACGCGAAGGTCAGCAGCGCGTCGCCGGCAAGGATGGCGGTCGCTTCGTCATATTGGCGATGCAAAGTGGGACGGCCGCGACGGAGGTCGTCATCGTCCATCGCAGGCAAATCGTCGTGAACGAGACTGTAGGTGTGCACCAGTTCGATGGCGCAGGCGGTGCGCAACAGCGAGCCCTCATCGGCGTCGAAGATCCGGCCGGATTCGATGGTGAAGAACGGGCGGAGCCGCTTGCCGCCGCTCAAGGCCGCATAGCGTATGGCGCTGATTAGATTGGATTCCGACCCCTGTTCCGGGGGCAGCAAGCCGCCGAGCGCGATGTGCACCCGCTCGGCATTTTCCTTCAGGCGCGCTTCAAGTTGGGACATGGGCGCCTCCCCTAACAGAGCATGCGCCCGGCGCAAGCACCCCCAGAGGTTGTATCGGGATGCGCAAGACAGGACTCGTTTGCTGCTTGGCCTCCCTTTATTGGGACAAAGTAACAGGGCAAGATGTGCCTCAGGGGGGCAGAAGGCGTCCGGTGCGGTCTTTGCAGACTAAGCGCCGTCGCTGCGGGCCCCCCGTGGTTGAGAGTGGGGAATTTGCATGCC
>JBEBHI010000074.1:0-17221 GCA_040080935.1 Terricaulis sp. | reverse complement strand
TTGCCCGGCCGTGCGAGGTCGAGCGCCAGCATCTTAGGCTTTCGGCTTCTTGCCGTTGCCGTTGACCTTCCAGGGCATCTCGCCCTTCTCCATCATCTCCTCGAGCACTTGGCGGTCACGCAACGTGTCCATCGAGCGCCAGAAGCCAGTGTGGCGATAGGCCATCAGCTTGTTTTCTTTGATCAAGCGTTCGAACGGCTCGACCACCAGCTCTTCACCGTCGCTCATATAGTCGAAGATCTCCGGCTTCAGCAGGAAGAAGCCGCCATTGATCCAGATCTCCGAGCGGTCCGAGGTGATGAACGCGTTGACCTTTCCGTCCGCAGCGATGTCCGCCAGGTGGTAGGTCACCGGCGGGTGCACGGCGAGGAAGCAGGCGATCTTATCGCTCGCTTTGAACTTCGCGATCATATCGTCGAGGTTCACGTCCGAGAGACCGTCGCTGTAGTTGGCGCAGAACATCTCTTCGTTCTTCACGTGATCGCGCACGGCCCAGAGGCGGCTACCGATATTGCGCCAGACGCCGGTGTCGATCATCGCCACGCGCCAATCTTCTTCGCGCGGGCCCAGGAGCTCGACCTTCGAGCCTTCGACGATCACATCGCCATAGGTCTGGGTTTTGTAGTTAAGGAAAAATTCCTTAACCGTGTTCGCCTTGTAGCCAAGGCAGAGCACGAAATCCTTGTGCCCGTACTGGCTGTAGTAATTCATGACGTGCCACAGGATCGGCTGATGACCGATTGGGATCATCGGCTTTGGCACACTTTCGGAATACTCGCGGATGCGCGTACCGAGACCGCCGCAGAATAGAACGACTTTCATGACCCCACTCACCGGGCTTCGCGCGTTTCGTGCGCCAGCCGTTAAGGCTGCAACACACGTGCCGCCCAACGCTGTTACGCGCACCAAATTCCGCACTCGTCAACGACCTCGTTCGGCAGGCGGAAAACACACGTCAGTAGGCGTTTAACTTGACAAGAAGAGCACTCTAACGGCATCTGAAAAATCCCGACAAAATTTGGAAGTCACCACCGGCGCGCGAGCGGCCGTGGCGCACCTAAGTGCGGCCCGGAACGTGCTTTACGCGTAGGTGAATGGCGAACCGTCGCGATTTAGGAATGCAGTCCATGCCAGTTATTCGTGAGTCATTGGTCCAGAAGCTCTACAAGCCCGGCATCGGCCAGGAGCTGTGGGACTTCGCCAACGGCATTTACCCAATTTGCCGCTCGATCTCCGGCAACGGCGTCCGCGAGACGCTCGGTCACATCAAAGAAAAGATCGATCTGCAGATTCACGAAGTGCCGTCAGGCACACAGGCGTTCGATTGGACCATCGCGCCCGAGTGGAACATCCGCGACGCCTGGATCAAGGATCCGCAAGGCAACAAGATCATCGACTTCAAGAAGCACAATCTGCACGTGCTGAACTATTCCGGCCCGATCAACGGCAAATTCCAACTGGCGGACCTCAAGAAGCACATCTTCACGATGCCGGATCAGCCGGACCTGATCCCGTATCGGACCAGCTATTACAACATCAACTGGGGCTTCTGCATGAGCCACGACCAGCTGATGAGCTTGCCGGACGGCGAGTACGAGGCGTTCATTGACTCAGACCACGACCCGAAGGGCTCGCTGACCTACGGCGAATACTTCCTGCAAGGCGAGAGCGACGAGATCTTCCTGTTCTCGGCACACTGCTGCCACCCCTCGCTCGCCAACGACAATTGCTCGGGCATGAGCGTCAACACGCATTTGGCCCAGGTGCTGACCTCGCTCCAAGGCAAGACGCGCTACTCGTACCAGTTCATCTTTGCGCCGGGCACGATCGGCTCGATCACCTGGCTCAGCCGCAACGAAGACAAGATCAAGCGCATCAAGAACGGCCTGATCCTATCGTGCGTCGGCGATCCGGGCGGCCCGACCTATAAGCGCAGCCAAGCCGGCGACGCGATCGTCGATCGCGCCGTCGAAAAGATCCTGCGTGACGAAGAAGCCAACCCGAACATCGTCGACTTCTGGCCCTACGGCTACGACGAGCGCCAATACAACTCGCCAGCGTTCCGCTTGAACGTCGGCCTGCTGCTGCGCTCGCGCTTCGGCCTCTTCCCGGAATACCATACGTCAGCCGACAACATGGAATTCCTCAAGCCGGAAGCGCTCGAGAAGTCGTACAAGCACACGCTGCAAATCATCGACGTGCTTGAGAACGAGTACAAAACGGTGAACCTGGCGCCGCACGGCGAGCCGAACCTCGGCAAGCGGGGCCTCTACGGCGCGATCGGTGGCGACAAGAAAGCCTACGACGCCAACCTGCCGGTGTTCTGGATGCTGAACCAATCTGACGGCCAGCACTCGCTGCTCGACATCGCCCAGCGCGCTAAGCTCCCCTACGAGCGCATCCATGATGCGGCGAAGGTGCTGAGCGAAAACAACCTGCTGGAAGTTCTCGAAGCTAAGTAAGAGCTAACGGCGTGGGGAAACGCGGGCCGCGGCGCTTGATTGCGTCGCGGCCCTTTCATTTTTCTGGAAGCTATTCGAAATTTTGAGGCTCCGGGCGCACAGCCGTGAACCCAATCACGGTGACGAAAGATGCGCCCGCCGTGCTGCGCCCGTCAGTGAAATATCGCGGCGCGCGGTACAGCGAACCAACGCGGATCGCGGCGTCCTCGAAATGCCAACCTTGAGATGAAACAGAGACGACGCGCCAGACGAGCGCGCCATCTTCCAGCACACGTCCTTCAAGGATCACGGCGCCAGGCAATTCGCGCTCCATCGCGGTTTCGGGAATTGCGCGGTCAATCTGCGCGCGGGTAGGTCTCGCCTCCATTTGACCTTCGCTCAAGCGATGTGCCCAGGTTGGCCCGGCCAGCAGCGACGGCGGCTCGACCGCCAGAACCCTGTGATCGCGCCAAACAAACCACTCGCCTTCATTGCTCCCGGATGGCTCGCGCGTACTGATACAACCCGATGCCAGCAACAACAGGCATGCCGCAAGCAACACACGCAGCACCATATTCACTCTCCAAAGACAGGCGTTACATGCGCACGTCTGCAATAAGCAACGAGCACTTACGAACGATCGATCACGCGTTTGGCATTCACAACAGCGCGAGAACTGCGGCATTACACGCGTTGGTGATTGCGCACGCCTTGTACGTTTTCACGAACCTGCGCTCTCCTTCTCATCGTTAGGAGGGAAGACAATCATGTCCTACAAATTGAAACTCGGTGTAGCTCTGGCTGTTGCCGCGTTGGCCTTGCCAACGCTCGCGGCAGCACAGGATCCAACCACGCGGCTCGATATCACGGTCATCGGCGCTGTCCTCACGGACGAGTCCGAGCAAGTGGTCGATCGCAATGCGCTCGACACGCCGGCGATGCCAATCGTCTATGAAGACGAAAGCAGCACTGACGCGGCGGCGAACGCCGAAGCGTCAACCGCTGACGCGAGCGCGGACATCGGCCATGGTGTCGAGTCTGAGTAAGCTCGCCACCTGACCGGCGGCGGCGATCGAACGTGGATCGCCGTCGCCAATCGTCAGCGCGATATGCGCGCTATCGAATTCCCGCAACGCCAGATCAAAACTCCGCCAGCGGCCATCGACATAAGCGACGACCCAACTGTGGGGAATGAACGCGTTGCTCACCCCATGATAGCTCTGCCGCGAATACGAAACGCCGCTCGCAACGCGCGTCGGGATGCCTGCGGCGCGGCCAAGCGCGGCCAGCAGGACCGCCGCCTCGGTGCAATCGCCGCGACGGCGCTCAAGCGTATCCAGTGCCGAGTAATGGCCGTTGAAGTCCGCCTCTTCGAGATACGGGATCGCGCGCTCGAGCAAAACCTCCATCTTACGCGCGTCGGATACATCGTACCCGCGCGCCGCCGCGGCCATCGCCTGGAGGCGCGGGTGATCGCTTTGCAACCACGCCGTCGGCCGACGTGCTGCCGCCAATGACTCCGCATCTGTCGGCAGGCCAGGTCCGCACGTGGCGCAAATGTCGAGCGTGACGAAGCCGTCGTGGATTGTTGCACGCTGCTCGCCCGTTTGCGGCAGTGGGAACGTCACGCCGTCGCGGAATGCGTAGCGATAACGGATGTGCCCGCGTCGCGCCTCCTGCGAAATCTGGAACGGCGCCCGCTGCGCCATGTTTGGGATCACCTGATACGGCGGATGACGCTGCTCGGCCGTGGCGCGATCGGTCAGCCGCACGCGAAATGTTTCGCCGAACATCGGCTGCGCAACTTCTATCAGCCGGCCGTTTTCGAGCACCAAGCGCGACACGCCGCGCAGATCTTGCCCGTCATAGCGCCACCGCACCGCGTTTAAACGGCTCTGCGCATCAGGCGCACCCAGCGCTTCAACGACAATACGCTCCACCGCCATTGAATCGCTGTCGAAGTTCAAGAACTCCAGGCGCGGTGTGCTTTCAGGCGCCCAACTTTGCATCAGCCCCTCGCCATCATCGAAGCGCACATCGGGCGGCAGCAGTATGGTCTCGCGCCCACTCCCAGCGGGCGTCTCGCGCACCACATCCACGCGATCGGCGCCAATGCTCGCGTGCGTACGCGTCAAAAATCGCCCTGTACGAGCAGTCGACTCAATCGACGACACGCGCCCAGCCGCATCTTCGTGCACGACAGTACGCGTCGTCGTGCGATTGGCGGCGGCGCCGCGCTCGCGCAAATAAATTCTCTGGCTCTCGATCAGATCGCGCCCATCGGCGCGCGGCGCCACCTCGAGCGACACATGGCCCAAAGTTGCGCCGCTATCGGCGACGATCGTGTACCAAGTCGTGGGCTCATCGGCCGCCGCCACGCCGACCGCCAACGCCATGCAAACGAATGCCGCAACCCGCCTCATGGCAGCAACGCTAAGCCAGCCCGCCACGCCCGCCGCCTCACGACTGCGCGAGCGGCGGTGCGATCACCGCAACGTGAGCCGCCGCGTCACGCCAACCGACGTGAGAAACGCCTCATCGTGACTGACGATCAGCAGCGCCCCATCATACGCGCGCAATCCCGCCTCCACTGCCTCAATCGAGTCGATGTCGAGATGGTTCGTCGGCTCATCCATGATCAGCAACGGCGGCAGTGTTTCGCCGCCAAGGACGCACGCCAGCCCCGCGCGCAGTGTCTGTCCGCCGCTCAGTGTGCCCACAATCTGCAGAGCAGCGTCCGCCCGAAACATAAACCGCGCCAACGCCGCCCGGCACGCGTTCTCGTTGGCTCCTGGATTGATCCGCAGGAAGTTGTCGCGGATCGAGAGCGCCGGATCGAGCAAACTCACGCGCTGATCCAGCAATGCGTACGGCGTCATGACCCGCACCGAACCAGACCATGGCGGCATCGCGCCCGTGATCAACGACAATAACGTCGTCTTCCCCGACCCATTAGGTCCGATCACAGCAACGCGCTCGGGCCCCGTGATCGAAAGCGAAAGTGCGTTGAGCACAGGGCGCCCGATCTCATAGCCAACCGTCACGTCCTCCAGCTTCAGCACATCCTTCTGCGCCGCAAGCTCTGCCGAGGGCAGCGACACCGTGAACGGCTGCAGCACCTCGATGCGCTCTCGCGCCGCAACAACATCAGCTTCGGCCTCGTCGCGCTGCCGCTCCGCCAAACGCGACATACTTCCGCTCGTCTCCTCCGCCTTGCGCTTCATCGCGCCGGTAAGGATGCGCGGCGCATCTCCGCGCGCCGCCTTGCGCTTGCCGACGCCATCCTTGCGCGCCTTGCGCTCGGCCACCGTCTGCGCCGTATCCGCCACATCGGCGACGCGTTTCTCAGCATCCGCCAGATCATGCTGCGCCGCCACCAGCTCCAGCGCTCTACGCTCGCGATACGCGCTCCAATTGCCGCCATAGCGACGCACGCCAAGCGTCGTCATCTCCACGATCGCATCCATCGTTTCCAGCAATTCGCGATCGTGACTGACAACCACCGCACCGGTGCGCCACCCAGCCAGCAAATCAATCACTGCCGCACGCCCATTGCGATCTAAGTTGTTCGTCGGCTCATCCAGGATGATGAAATCCGGCTCGGCAAATACCAATGCCGCCAACGCCGCGCGCGTCCGCTGACCGCCAGAGAGCGCGCTCAACGCAGTGTCGGCCTCGGCATCCAACGAAAACCGCGCCAACGCGTCCGCGAGCCGCGTCTCCAGCGTCCAATCCGCAACAGCAAGATCATCAGCGCTCGCTTCTCCCAGCGCGGCGCGTCTCAGAACATTAAGCGCATCGCTGATGCCAAACAAATCCGCGATCGTTTCTCGCGCATCGACCTGCACGATCTGACGCAGCATCGCGACACGGCCGTTGATCGCCACGCCGCCACCGCGCGGCGCGAGTTCACCGGCGATAATCTTCAACAGCGTGGTTTTGCCCACGCCATTGCGCCCAACGAGCCCTGCCCGCTCGGCGCCAAATGTGAAATCGAGATCGGAAAAAAGCTCACGCCCGTCTGGCGTGGCCCAACTTAAGTTGGATAATGTGATTGTAGCAGGCATGCGGACGCATTTCTCACAGAGCCAAAACAACGGGTTTGCTCAGAGGCGATCCATCGACGCACGTATTCCTGCTGGTTGGTGACGCGTCGACAATAATGATGCCGCGCCTTGTTTCAAGGCGCGGCTTCGATTTTCACTTGTTGGTCCGATCTTAGAACCGCACCGGCATCGAGCTTGGCTTCATGCCGCTCTTTTCCGGTTGCACGAAATCCGGCCAAGCCTTGTCTTTGTCCGACATCTCGGAAACCGGCAGCGGCCACTTCAGACCAAACGCAGGATCGTTGTGGCGGTAGCCGCCGTTTGAATCCGGCACATACATGGCCGAGCAGAGATAGCTCACCTGCGTGTCGTCCACGAGCGTCTGGTAGCCGTGCGCAAAGCCGCGCGGGACGTACAGCTGACGGCCGTTTTCGAACGAGAGGTCGAACCCTTCCCATTGCAGATAGGTGCTCGAATGCGGGCGCATGTCGACGATGATGTCGTGTACGGCGCCTTGCAGCGCGCGAACGACTTTCACTTCGTAGTGCGGATCGACTTGGAAGTGCATGCCGCGAACGGTGCCCTTCGTCTTCGAGTAACCCGTGTTGTGCTGCGGGTAGCTGACCTCGAGATTGTTCTCGGCAAATTCCTTCATGCAGAAGGAACGGCCGAACCAACCGCGATTGTCCCCGAACGGCGTCATCTCGATGACGACGACGTCCTGCAACGTGGTCTTGTGGAACTTCATTGAGCGGCCACAGCCTCGGCGCCCGGACGCAGCTCGTTGTTGAGCAGATCGTCGGCGAGCAGTTTCTTGATGTGCGCGATACGGTTGTAGCGCGTGCCTTCGAATTCCTCGACCGTGATGCCGCTCTTCTTGTACGCGGCGTAGAGTTGCTCCGCGCCCTTCACGGCATCCCATTGCGGCTGGAAGCCCGGCAGCGTGTTTTTGATCTTCTCGAAGCTGACGCGATACGAGCGCGGATCCGGGCCGGCTTCACTGGTGAGTTCGATCGTCGTGTTTGGCACGATATCGCGCACGATCTCGGCGATTTGACGAACCGTGTAGTTGTGCGCCGTTTGGCCAACGTTGAAGGCTTCGCCGCGAACCAGATCGGCTGGCGCCTCGAGCGCGGCGATGAAGGCGCGCGAAATGTCTTCGATGTGGACGATCGGGCGGATCGGCGTGCCGTCCGACTTCAGAAGGATGACACCCTTGGTCATGCCCCAAGCGACAAGGTTGTTCAGCACGATGTCGAAACGCTGGCGCGGTGACACGCCGTAGGCCGTCGCCGGACGGATGAACACCGGGCAGAACTTCTCGTCCGCCATCGGCTTCACGTCGCGCTCAACCAGCACTTTCGATTCACCGTAAGCCGAGACCGGCGCAAGCTTGCCGGTTTCGTCGATCATCTCGTCGCCTTCGGTCTTGCCGTAGTTCGAGCACGACGACGCGAAGATGAATTTCGGCACGCCGGCTTTCTTGGCCAGCTCGGCGATCTTCACTGACGCGAGGTGGTTCACGTCATAGGTGAGGTTCGGATTGAGGTTCGAGAGCGGATCGTTCGACAGCGCTGCAAGGTGGATGATTGCGTCGAAGCCTTGAACGTCTTCGAGACGCACATCGCGCGTGTCGCGGATGATGGTCGGGATGTCGACGATCTCGCCGCCGTCCGAGAACGTGCAGCGCGAGTAGAGGTCGACATCGAGGCCAACGACTTCGTGCCCAGCCTTTTGCAGCATGGGCGTCATCACCGTGCCGATATAGCCGCGTGAACCCGTCAACAGCACCTTCATGGAACTCTCGCCTCTCTCGTTTAGCCCGCGCGTATCCAGCGTGCGGTCGTTTCTATTCTACGCTGCGAGCGCGTCCCGCCCCAAGGCCGGACACGTCCGCTTACTGATGTTTGTTCATGCAAAAAGCGCCCCTCGCGTGGGGCGCTAATTCCGGCTCAAAGTGCGCCGGGATCTTTCTTCCAGAACAAGAGCGCCACCGTCGCGGCGACGATCTCGATCTCGCGCCACCAAGTCCAGTTACGGACGTACTCGACGTCGTAGCGGGTGCGAGCGCGGATCTTCTCTTCCGTTTCAGTTGGGCCACGGCAGCCGTTCACTTGCGCAAGGCCAGTGACGCCCGGACGCGCGGTGAAGCGCTCCGGATAGGTCGCTTCGACCTTCTGGAAGTAGATGTCGTGTTCCAGCGCGTGCGGGCGCGGGCCGATGATCGACATATCGCCCATCAGCACGTTGAGGAGCTGCGGCAGCTCATCCCAGCTTGAGCGGCGCAGGAATGAACCCAAACGTGTGATGCGCGCGTCATGGTGGATCGCCTGCACGACACCGCGGTTTTCCATGACCGACATCGTGCGGAACTTCCAAATCCGGAAAGTCTTGCCACCGAGGCCGCCGCGCTCTTGGCGGAAAATTGAATCGCCGGGGCTGTCCATCTTCACCGCGACCGCGGTGGCGACCAGCAGCGGCGCGAGAACAACAAGGGCGGAAGCTGAAGCGCAAACGTCAAACGCCCGCTTGGTCCAGCCGCCCACCGGGCGCTGCGCGACGGCGGCGCCAGCGGCAGCCTTCCGTACAACTTCAATGCGGGGCGCTGGTTCGGAAATCGTGGCCTGGGCCGGCGGCGTAAGCGCAGTGAGACGCGGCGCGCGCGACGTCGATGGCGCGCGAACTGGTGCTGCGGCGCTAGCGCTTTCTTCGCTAGCTTTCGACTTTTCCTGCATCACGACCCCGTAACTCGCCTCGTTCTGTGCGAGCTCTCAGCAATTTCACTTAAAGACACCGTGAGCTCCTATTGCAAGCGCTCACTGATATCTCAGTACCGAATTTCAAACTCGCTCGCCCGACGCGCGAAGCAAGCACCAAAGCGAAACAGCTCACTCAACAACTGTGGAAAACTCGCGTCCGGCGAAAACTGTCTCAGCTCTTCGAGAAGTCGTACGTCGGATACGAGTAATAACCAGGCACGCGGCGGTCCAAACCATTGAGCGCGACGCCGCGAACGTTGGCGCCGGCATCGTTCAGCTGCTGAAGCGCCGCGCGCACCGCGCGCATCGGCGTCTTCTGCCAGCGTGAAACGAGCACTACAGCGTCAGCCTTTGCAGCGGCGACCCGCGTCTCGGCCACCGCCAGCACTGGCGCGCAGTCGAGCACAATGAGATCGAACGAGCCGCGAAGTTCCGCGATCAGGCGGCTCATGTCTTCGGCGCCGAAGATTTCTTTCGGCGTGAAGCCCGAGCCGCTGACCGGCAGTACACACATGCCGCTAGCTTCATCGAGATAGATGGCTTGGCGCCAGGTGGCCTCACCCGAGAGCACTTGGAGCAGGCCCACGTCAGGCTCGATGTCGAGAACTTCCTTCACCGAACGGCGGCGGAGGTCGCAATCGATAAGGAGGACGCGCTGACCAGAGAGCGCCGAAACGCGCGCCAAGCAGAGCGATACCGTCGTCTTGCCCTCGTTTGGCAGAGCCGAAGTGATTGCCACAACTTGCGTTTTCGGCTGACCGGCAGCGAACAGGATCGTCGTCCGCAGAACCCGGAAGGCTTCCGTGAACGCCGACATCTGACGCTCGATCATGTAGGCAGCCGGATGCTGCGCCGTCGTCGGCGACTGGCGAAGCTCGCTGCGGCGGACCTGCGGGATGCTGGCGAGCGCCGGCGCGCCTGTCTTGCGCTCAACGTCGTCAGAGCTGGCGAAGCCGTCATCGAGCGCTTCAGCCAGGAAGGCGCCGGCGAGGCCAAGACCCAGAGCCAGCGCAAACGACATCACGAACGAGATCGACAATCGCGGCGAACTTTTTTCGTTCGGGATCGCTGCAGCGGAAATCAATTCCGCCGGCGCGGTGTTGATCGTGCCTTGATCGGCAAATTCGTGCGCGCGCTGGAGGAAGGTCTCATAGACGGTGCGCGCAGCGGCAGCTTCGCGCTCGAGTTCCCGCAGACGGACCATTTCCGGACCACCGCCAGCGAGTTCGGCACGGAGCGCGTTCAGTGCGCCTTGCGCCTGGGCCACGCGCGCGGCGGAGATATCAACGTCGTTGCGCATGCCGGCCTGGATACGACGGGTTTCCGCCGTGATCTGGCTACGGATATCCGCAAGCTCCGCGCGAACGTTGGCGATCGCCGGGTGCGCTTCGCCGTAGCGGTTTTGATAGTCGGCGAGTTGGCGAGCAACTGTCGCCTCCTGCGCCCGCAACTGGCTGATTACTACAGAGTTCAGAACGGTCGCCACTGAGTCAGCCGACCCCCCGGCATTCAGCATGTCCTGGAGCTGCGAATAGCGCGCTTGACGCTCGGCCTGATCGGCGAGCGCCTGGTTCAGGACGTTTTGGGAGTCGGTAATCTGCTGCTCGATCAGGAGCGCGCCTTGGGTGGAAACCAAGCCCGTGCTGGAGCGGTATTGTTCGACTTCGCTTTCCTTCGCCTCGACGTCGGCGCGGAGTTCGGCCAGACGCGTCGACAGCCAGGTGTTGGCGCGCGCTGCACTCTCGATGCGGGCTTCGATTTGATAACGTTGGAACAATTCAACGAGGTGGTTCGCAATCTGGGCCGCACGTTCCGGGCTTTGCGACGTCGCCGACACTTCGGCGGCGTAGGTCAGACCACGGCGGCGAACCGTGACCGCCCCGCTCACCGCCTTCACCACGGCTTGGCGCGCTTCGGCGCGATAGGCCACAGCGGCCGGACTCTCATCCGCCGCGAGTGGCGCATCAGCGTCTTCCAACGCGGCGTTCCATTCAGCGTCGTTCATCAGGTTCAAGGAATCGACCAAACGGCCAGTCAGCATGTCCGAGCGAAGCACTTCGAGCTGCGAGTCAACGACGGGCGCTGTCGGCGGCTGGTTCACCCGGCCGTTCGGGTCCTGCGGGCCTGGTAGCTGCTCACCACCGCCGCTCATCATCACGAGCGCGGTCGCGCTATATTGCGGCGGTTGGATCATGAACACGGTGAATGCGAGTGCGAACGAGACCGCGCCAATGGCCGCGATCAGCATCCACCGGCGCATCAGGAACGCGAAGATCCACTTCAGGCTGAACGTACCCAGTTCGCCCCCATCCTCGGGTGGGAGATTCATCTCACCCGTGGGCTTGCGAATCGCGATTACGTTCATTTCGACGTTCCTTGCCCGCGCAATTCTCGGCGGGGCCCCGGCTTTTGAAAGCAATTACTCCGCCAGAACAAAAACGCTAGCGCGTCTTAACTTGGCACACAGAAATCGCTGCGCGTGCGCGGTGAAAACGTTGCTGGTGTCACTTTTGCGTCGCGTATTTTCGCTCGTGGCGTCTTGAGCAATGCAGATATCGCGCGGGCCCATCGCGATACGCTTTTCGCCCGTGGCGTTAGGAAAAATTACAGTTCGCCGTAATGTGCGCGCGTACGCTCAGAGCGCATGCGACGCACGCGCGAAATCTGCGAATTGAATTCGCCTCATTGGGGAATTTGTACTAGAGTTGCTAACAGCCTCAGACCTCGCTGCGTTGCACCCAAACAGTGGCGAGCGAAGACACAGGAACTTGAAGGACGGGGCTGCGTTACCCCCAGGATCGACTGAAAATTGTCCGAAATTTAACTGACCAAAACCGATCATTCTGGCCCATCAACTTTCGGGATAATCCCCGGCTCTTAACGCCAAGAGTGCAAGTCTGGCGATTGTGGATTTGAGCAAGCGGACAGAGACGTTGGCTTACATGGTTCTCCAGCCCCAGGCCGCCATTTCCAAGGCGGACATGCACGTCGCGGCCGCGCCGCGCCCGGTTCAAAAGCGCTGGCCGATGGCGCTTTCCATCTGGGCGGCGATTGCGGTGAGTGTCGCGCTCTGGGCCGGCCTCGTTTGGATCATCAGCCTGTTCATGGGCCTCTTCGCCTAATCCCCATCCAATGCGCCGGGCGGCTTTGACGGCCTGACTATTGCTCTGGCAGCACATGAATTCACCCCGTCCGTGCGGGACACTTGGGCTGCCCAATTAATGCCGACCGCTTCCCCCTCTCCGGCCAAGCCGCTCGTGGCGGTGATAACGCCTTGCTACAATGGCGCGCGGCACGTCGAGAACGCGATCAAGGCGGTTCAGGCGCAGACCTACCGGCCACTCGTCCACTGCATCGTCGACAACGCCAGCACGGACGCGACCCCCGAGATCATCGCCCGCTACGCTAACGCCGAAGTGCCGATCATCACGATCCGGAACCCTGAGACGGTCACGTTCCAGCAGAACTCCAACAAGGTCGCGACGCTGATCCCGGCGGACGCGACCCACTTCCGCATGCTGCACGCGGACGACACGATGCCGCCCAACGCCATCGCCGACATGATGGAGGTCGCGCTCACGGACGAGACCATTGTTATGGTCGCGGGCATCGAGAAGATGAACGGCGTGCTGCGGCCGCATGACTTCCCGCCTGAGTGCACCGTTTACGAAGCCAGCAACATGCTGGCTCGCTTCCTTTCAGACGAAGCACACATCCCAACAGCGCACGTACTGTTCCGCACCGACGTGATGCGCGAGGGCGAAGTCTTTTATCCGAACGACATCGTCGAGTGCTACATCGCCTCGGTGTGCCGCACGCTCTCACGCGGCAAGCGCGCCGGCTTCGTGCACAAGTACATTGCGGACACCATCCGCCATAAAGACTCCGGTTCACTGGTGTTCACGCTGGCGCCGAAAGTTAAGGCGGTGATCTGGGAGAAGTTGCTCTTCATCGAGCGCTACGGCCCGGCGTGCCTTTCCAACACGGAATACAAGCGCGTGCTCAACCGCTTCTTGCGCGTGTTTTACCGGCGCATTTTGTTTTGGGCGGTCTCGGGCGCTGCAGCGATCGCCAAGCGCGATCTCGGCCGCCTCGCCTCGCGAGGCCACAAGCCGAACCCGCTGGACTTCATAGCGTCGGTGGCGGTGTGGCCGTACTATCTATTCTTGAAGCGCGTAAAGCGCCCGCAAGCGCCGCCACGCTGGGCCGCGGACGCAACCACCGCCGCGAGCTAGGCGCCGAGATCGAGTGCCTTCAGCGCCGCCGTCAATTTCGCCTTCATTGCCGTCACTTTTTCGCGCACTTGCGCCGCGTAGCTTTCACGACCAGCAATCAACTTTTCGACTTTCTGCGTCAGCAGACCGAAGTCGGCATGATCCAGATCCTGGCAGAACTCGCTGAGGCCAACGTCCGCCATAAGCGCATCAGTCTTGGGCCCGTAGCTCAAACCGATCAGCGGCCGCCCCATCTTCAAGGCGGCGATCTGCACATGGTAGCGCGACGCGATTACCAAATCCGTCTCGGCGATCACTGCCATCGCGTCGTGGATTGAAGTCGCGTTTTCTTCGCGCGGCGTGAGCACTTTCTGCTTCAAACGCGCATCGACATCGCGAGCGGCGCCAACGTCTGCCGGCGTTTGGCCGAGGATCATGCGCACGCCGTAGCCGCGCGCTTGCAGCCATTCGATGAGCTGCACATGCAGATCGATGTACGCATCATAGACGCCCGCGCTGGAGTGCCAGCCATGATACGTCATCATGCCGACGCCCACGACCAGCGGTGCGCCATCTGGGCGGTCAGCATCCGCAACTGGCGGCAGCAGAAACGCCAAGTCAGGCACGACGCCGTCACTCGGCCCGTCGACGCCGAGCTTCTGCATGAACTGATATGAATCTTCGTCGCGATAGAGACGCTGCTTCGAGGACTTGGCGGCGAGCTTGAACATCGCCCGGCCAATCGGATTAACGATCGGACCCGCGCCGACACTGAGGAAACGCCACTCGACGCCCTTCATGCGCGCAGCCAAGCACCAGCGCAGCAGCACGCTTGGCCAACCCAGCGGCGTGTCGCGGAAATCGTCGAACACGCCGGTGCCGCCGGAAAGGATGACGTCATAGTCGTTGAGCAATTTCAGCGTGCGCGCCCAATTCCGCCACGTGCTCGGCTGGCGAAGCATCAAAGTGTCCAGCTTGCGCCAAATACCTTCAGGACGCGGCGCAGCAACGCCCACAGCCTTTACGTTGAAGCGCTTCGCCGTTGGCTCGGGTTTGCTGCAGATCGCGGAGATATCTGCGTCCGGCATTTCTGTCCGAAGAAAATCGCGCAGTGCTTCGAACGATGCGTCGTTGCCGAAATTGCCGGTGCCGTAGCCGCCGAAAATGCCGATCCGCATTGTATTAACGCTGCCGCGCGGGCGCGGCGTTCATCGCCTCGCGCAGCACGTTCCAATAGCGGTCCTTGATCGCAGCCGCGCTGAATGTCGCCGCGCGCGCTTCGGCCTTCGCGCCATACTCGCCGCGACGGCGTGGATCATCCAAAGCACGGATTGCCTCAGCCATCGCTTCGGCGTCGCCGACCGGCGTCAACACGCCGTGCTGCGCGAAGGTGAGTCCGTTGATTTCGCTGCGCGGTTTCTCCGCGAGAATTTCGGATGGTCCGGAATTGCAATTGGTCGAGACCACAGGCCGCCCGAGCGCCATACCTTCGATCAGCGCGTTCGGATAACCTTCCGAGTTCGACGACAGCACGAAGATGTCAGCCCTCGCCATGAGCGGATACGGGTTCGCGATATAGCCCGGCAGGATCACACGATCGCCGACACCGAGTTCGCGCGCGAGGCCCTCAAGAACACCGCGCTCCTCGCCCTCTCCGGCAATCACCAGCTTGCGAGCGCCGCCCGCCGCTGCGAAGGCGCGGATCAGCATGGCGAAATTCTTCACGGCGACCAGCCGCCCGGCCGACATGATGAACGGCCCGTCGATCGCCACCGGTGCGGCCAACTTGGCCTTCTGGCGAATGCCTTCCGCATCAACCGGGTTTGGGATGCTGATGATCTTGCTGGCCGCGATGCCGAAATTGCCGCGCAGATCGCGCTCCACACCGTCGGACACCGCGATGATCTTTGCGGCACGCGGATAGATGGTGCGGACCATTGCGCGCGACACTGCTCCGCGCAGCCCCTTGGCGAAATGGTGGGAGGTGTGCGCCCGCTCGCTGATCACGCAAGGGGTCGGCGAGAGCAAGGCGCTGGCCAGGTTGGCGCGCGTTAAGAAGCTTAACGAGACGTCCGGCTTCAGCTCAGCGTAAAGCCCTCGCACCGCCATGAAGCTCCGCGCCAGCGAAAACCGGCAGTCAAATTGGTGAACGTCGACCCATTCCGGCGGCACGTTGCCGGCCGGCTCCTTGTCCAGCACCGCCAGCGAGATATCGAACTCAGCGCGTTCCGGCTCGGAATGGCTCAGCAAGGTGCACATCACCCGCTCGGCGCCGCCGCCGGTGAGTGAGTTAATCAAGAAGAGCGCGCGTTTGCGTTTCGTCACGCCGCTCCTCCTGTCTGTTTGCCCGGCAGCCGCATTACGCAAGCAAGAGCCGATCCACGCGCGCCGCACAAGTCTTGCTTACGATGTACCTGGCGCCCCACAGTGAAATGATCTGCGGGCCTCACGCGATGGGCTGAGTTAATTATCATGTCGAACGAACTCGGCTCAGCCTCGCCAGCACTCCCGGCGTACCTCCTCTACCCTGTCGCGCTGCTAAGTTTGTTAATCATCTTGTTCGTGATGGCGCGCGTACGCGATCGCGCTGGCGCGTTCGTCATTGGCGCTTCGTGGCTGCGCTACGTCATGTCGGCGTTTCACACGATCACATACCGGCCACTGGCCGCCGGTATGTCGGCCAACGCCCTCGCATCGATGGGGCTGGTCGTTGTCGGCTTGATGAACATCAATCTGCGGCATCTGCAGTTACGGTTCTTGCTGCCGTTCTATGTGCTCATGGCGCTCGCGGTTGTCAGCGCCTTCGCCAATGGCGGCTTCAGCTCCGGCCTCATCACCGTCATCTCCAAGCACGCCTATTTGGTTGTGATCATCCTTTCGGTTTACGGCGCCATGACCCGGGCCCGCGGCGGCGACTTCATGGCGTCCATGCTATGGTCGTTCCTGCCGGTGTTCATCTGGCAATTGATGTCGATCGTCTTCGGCTACGGCAAGCTGACGGAAACCGACGTCAACGCCATGAGCTATATCGGCGGCTACAACCACGAAGCGGCCTTCTCGGTCACACTCGCCACATGCCTAACCGCCGCCTGCTTTGCGACCAGCATCAACAAGCAGCTCAAATTCGCGGTCATCGTGATTTGCGTCGTCGGCATCGTGCTTGCGAACTACCGAACAACCCTGGTCGCCATCGCGCCGCTGCTTCTGACCTACCTTGCGGCATCTTCGCTTGGGCGTTTCCCGCTGCGTGATCGCCCCTTCGTTGCCAGCTTCCTCATCGTTGCCGGCGCGATAACTCTAGGTGGTCTAAGTCTCATTCTTGCGGATCGCTTCAGCGACGTCACCGTCGCCGGCTCCGGCGATGTGAACTTCTTCAAGCCGCCATCGGAATACACCGTCGATGAGGGCCGGCTACTCTCAGGGCGTCCTTACATCTGGAGTTCCTATATCTACGCCTGGCTCCGCGGCGATCTCACCGAATACGTCATCGGTTTCGGCCCAGAATCCTGGAACGATACTTTCCCGCTCTACGCGCACAACACGCTCGTGAACTATCTCTACGAATACGGTGTCATCGGCGTGTTCGTGATCTTATGGGTGTGGATGTCGATGCTGGTGTCGGCGCTGCGTGTGCGCCACCCGCAAGGTGGCGTGCTTGTCGGCGCGCACTTGAGTTACATCGTGCTCAATATGGCGACGATGCCCATGTGGATGGTGGAAGGAAACATCCTTTACGGCCTGATCTGCGGCTACACGCTCTA
>JBEBHI010000219.1:0-4668 GCA_040080935.1 Terricaulis sp. | reverse complement strand
ACGACGAACAGACCGTGTTCGACGGCGTCAAACGCGTGAACGAATTCATGGAAGCCCGCGTCCGCGAAGCCCCCGGCCAATGGTTCTGGTCACACCGTCGCTGGCCAAAGAGCGCGTGGGTCGAAGCGGGCGTGATGTGAACCCACTCCCGCTCCACCGCTTCCAAATCACGTCAAGCCTAAAGCGCCAGGACGCCGCCGCCGCACTTCGCGCCCACCTCGTCGAAGCAAAGTTCTTCCGCCTCCGCATCCCCAACAGCGCCAACGACAAACGCTTTCAAGGCGCCGTGAACGAGAGCAATTTCGCGATCTCGCGCGTTCTTGGCTACAACAACGTCTTCGCCCCGCTCTCGAGCGGCACAATCGAAGGCGCCGGCGTCGGGTCACAGATCAATGTGACGATGAAGCCGTCCGTCTTCGTCATCATCTTCTACCTGACGATCCTAGCCTTCGGCGCGATCGGCATCGCGACGGGAAGCGGCGATCTCAGATTGATCGCTTTCCCCGCTCTCATATTGTACGGATTGGTGATGCTCGGCTTCTGGATGGAGGCCGAGAAACAGGAGCGCACGCTCCGCGAGATCTTGAAGGCGCTTTGAGCGGGAGGGTTCGACATGTGGCGTGCACTTTTGACGGCATCGCTTTTGGCGGGGTGCTCAACGGTCGATCGCGTCGGCCAAACCGTGGACGGCATGACCGATGGCCGCCCACGCACGCCCGATACAACGCTCGAAGCCATCCTGCACGCCGCGCCGATCGGCTGCCCTAATGGTCGCACGATGCAAGGCGCCAATCACGAAGCCTTCGGCCCACAACACGGCGTCGTCGGCACGGACATCGCGCTCACGCCCCTCGCCAACGATCCCACCCGCGCCGTGCGCATGCGCCGCCTCGTCGTCGAGCCCGGCGGCGTGATCGCCTGGCACACGCATGACCAGGTGCAAGGCAACGCTATGGTCGTCTCAGGCGTGATGACCGAGATCCGCAACACCTGCATGGACCCGATCCGCTACCGCGCCGGCGATGTCGCCATCGAAGACGCAAACACCGCCCACGGCTGGCGCAATGACGGCGACGTCGAAGCCGTCATCATCACCGCCCACGTTGTAGCGCGAAACTAGTTCTCGCCGAGCAACTCGCGGCGCGCCGCGGCCAAGCCATCAATCGCCACACTCGGATCAAGCTGCTGCGTGTTGCGCAGCTTCATACGCCAGCACAGGTGCGGCCCCGTCGCGCGGCCACTTGAGCCAACAGCGCCAATCACCTGACCCTGCTCAACCGTATCGCCCGCATGCACGTCCAAACGGCTCATGTGCAGATACATCGTAATGAGGCCCTGCCCGTGATCGATAAACACGAGTCCGCCCTCGTAATGCATGTCCGGCTGCGCCAATGTCACTACGCCCGCTGCAGGCGCACGGATCGGCGTCCCCGCCGGCGCTGCGATGTCATAGCCAAAATGCGGCGTTGACGGCGTGCCGTTCAAGACGCGCTGGTTGCCCCACGTGCCGGATACGCGCCCGCCTTCAACCGGACGAATAAACCCATCGAGAAAGCCCTCGATGTTTGCCGCGCTCTGAAACCCCGCCTGCTTCAGCGCGCTCTCGCGCTGAATGCGCGCGAGCACCGCCGGATCATTGGGCGTCACCGTCTGCTGCGGCAGACCATCGACGCGCTGAATATCAAACGCGCGCGGCGCGATGTCATAGCTTTGCAAGATGCTGCCGGTCGCGATGGTGGCGGTGGCGCCGTGCTCGCGCGTGAAGCCGACGATGATCCAGCCGTCAGCGTCGGCACGGCCAATTTCGGCGCCATCGAGTGACACGGCGGCGTTGGCCATCGTACGGCAAAGCGCGATGCCGCCTTGCGTGAAAGCGCCGGCACAGCGGAGCGATGGCGTCGTTGGCGGCGCGTTCGGCGTCGCAACGGGCGGCGCTTCGGCGACTTGAGTGGCGGCTGGCGCCTCAGGCTGCGCCGGCGCCTCCGCCGCTGCGCACGCCACGAGTAACAGTGCTGCAAGCCCCGCCAGTGCTCTCACGATATTTTCTCCGCGTGCGTCTGCTTCCAGCGCGCCGTCGCCTCCGCCGGGCCGCGATACGCCTCTTGCAGATCGACGCTCCAATAGCGCAGCGCATCCAGCGTGATCGGTTCACCCGTTACCGCGCAGCGCACATGCGTGCCCTGGCGCAGGATGGTGATTTCGTTATCGCCATAATGGACCTTGGCCTCAGGCCCGCCGGGATCGTGCTTGTTCATGCGAGTCTTTTAGCGCTCACCGCCCGGCCAACCAAGCGCTTCAGACCGCTGAATCAGCCCGCCCAGCCGATAATCCGGCGCAGCTCCGCCACACCGGCCGCGAGAATATCGGCGCCGGGCGCGGTCTCGACATCCGGCGTCAGCAACCAGCGCGGCTGATCGTTCACATCGTAAACCGGCTCCGCCGAGTATTGCGCGCCAACGCCGGTGCGATCCAAGCGCAACGAAAACACCGCCGCGCCTAGCCCCATCATGCGCGTACCGACGATGCGCGCACCGGCCACCGCGCGCATCCCCATAGGAAAGCCCTCAGCCATGCTGCCGCTCCAGTGATCGGTCAGCACGACGACTTTGCCGTCATAAGTGAACGGCCCGCGCGGATCGACCGTCTCGATCCAAGGCTGACTAAGCCCACGCCCATTGCGGCGGCGCATGTGCGCATAAGGCCGCGTTTCAGTGATGAAGCGGCCCATCATCGGCCGCGCGACCGCGGTATCGCCGCCGCCATTGCCGCGCACGTCGATGACGATCCCGCGCGTTGTGCCGAGCAGGTTCAGCGCAAGATCGAACGCCGCGACCGCGCCTTCATTCGCAAACGTACGAATGCGGATGTAGCCCAAATCTCCATCGAGCCGCCGCGATTCAATATCCGGCGCATCGGGTCGCCGCTTCAGCGGCAACGCCACGTCGCGTTCAACGCCGTCGCTCCCGCGCAGGCGCATCTGCCGCGGTTGCGCCGTATGACCCGCCACCGCCACGTTGATGGCATAGCGATCCGCTTCCGGATCAGGTCGCGTCAAGCAGCGCGGCATCAAATCGGCGATCACACGTTCAATCGGCGCACCATCAACGCCAACCACAACATCGCCAATCCGCACGCCGGCATCCGCTGCTGACGAACCTTCCTGCACGGCGGCAATGCGCACATCGCCACCCGCACGCTCCGCCAGCACATCGTAAAGCGGCCAACGCGGCGCACCATCCGGCGGATCGCTCAAATGCGTGTGCGCATCATAGAGTTCGCACAACACCCGCCGCGTGATGTCCTGAAACGCCTCATACGACGGCGCCGCGATGGCTTGCGGCCGATACAAACGTCGCACCCGATCCCAATCCGTGCGCTTCTCAGAAAAGAAGCAGTAATGATCGCGCAGCGTCGTCCACAGCTCGTCGAAATCCTGCGCCAGCGTCGTGTCGTGCGGCGGCTCGCTTGCGCTCGCTGGGCTTACGCCCGCCGCCAACACACCAGCGCTAAAGGCCCTCCGAGAAAACTGAAGCGGCGGAGTCATGGAGCAGCCTTTCGAACGCACGTGGGACCGGCTGCCTAAAGCGCCATGGGCCTGATGACCAGCGCGCGGAAGTCGCAATTTGCGTTTGGCGGAAATGCCCGTGCACTGATAGCAAAGCGCCATGCTGTCTGCGCCACTCTCGCTAGGTGAACTCATCGACCGGCTGACGATCCTCGAGATCAAGTCGCGCCGCATCGCCTCGCCAACCAAGCGCGCGAAAGTGCGCCGCGAGTTAGAAGGCCTCCGCCAGATCGCTGCGCCCTACGAAAAACTCGCCGCGCTGATCGTGCTCAAACGTCGCCTCCGGGCGGTGAACACAGTCCTGTGGTCACTCGAAGAAGCCTCGCGCCAACGCCTCCGCCGCGCGCCAAACGCGCCCGCAAAAGCCGCAGCATTGCTCACGCGCATCGCACGCGGCAATGATCTGCGTCACCGCATCAAGCAGCGCATCAGCCGCCTCGCCAAGGGCGGCTTGGTCGAGCAGAAATCCTATTATTCCTGAAGCGCCGCGTGCACGTCCGCGATCACGCTTTGCCAATCGCCAAAGCGCTGCTGTCGGAAAAGCCGCATGTTCGGATACCAAGGCGTATCACTGCGATTCCGCAACCAGCGCCAATCGGCGCGGTACGGCAGCATCAGCAACACCGGCTTGCCCAGCGCGCCGGCAAGGTGCGCGACGCCAGTGTCGATACTGACAACAACATCGAGCGTCTCAATCAGCGCCGCTAACTCGGCGAAGTCGCCAATGTCGGCGCCGAGCTGAAGAACGCCGTGCTTCGCGGCTGCGGCGCTGTGCTCCATCTGTAAGCTGACAAACTCTGCATCAGCCTGCAGGAGCTGCGCCAGCGCGCGATCGTCTAGGCTACGCCATTGCTGCATCGCATGCTTGGTCACACCAGACCAAACCACGCCAATGCGCCGCCGCTCCGTCGCGCCAAGCCGCTCGCGCCAACGCTCAACGCGCTCGAACTCAGCATGCAGATACGGAATCGGCGCTGGAACGTTTTCCAACCGCACACCGAGCACACGCATCGCACTCGCCAGCGGGATCCGAAAATCCGCCGCCGGCGCAGGCTCGGTGATCGGCACAAAATGCGCAACGCCCTGCAAGCTCGACATCAACG
>JBEBHI010000073.1:0-17531 GCA_040080935.1 Terricaulis sp. | reverse complement strand
GTGCGGCCGCAAGCCTCGCCCACGCCGTCGCCAGTGACGCCCGGCCGTCGCCGCCGGCAAGGCGAAAATCGTTTCCCCGCCCGCTGTCGCGGCTTCGGTCGCGTGCGTGCGCACGCGACGCGGGCCCCACCATTTTCACCTTGCCCGCGCCGCCTCATGGCCGGGCGCGATGTGCGCCGTCGCGGGCGAGGCCCGCGGCCCCGGGATCAACCGGGAACGCTCATCGAGGACACTTCCATGACCAACCGCATCACCATCACCGGCACGCTTGTCGACGATCCCAAGATCCGTTCGTTCGAGCAAAAGGGCGGCACGATCGAAATCGTCTCGCTCTGGCTTGAAGTCAAAGATGAGCACCGCACCGACCGCTTCACCGTCGAGATCAATGACGGCAAGGCCGCAACAGCCGCCAAGGCGATGACAAAAGGCGTGACCGCTGAAGTGAGCGGCAAACTCCGCCACGACCGCTGGAAGGACAAGGGCACCGGCCGCTGGACCGGAAAGGTCTTCGTCGCCGTCGATCCAGGCGAAGGCGCGATCAAGTCGCTCGGCAAGGCTAACGCCGCCGCCGCCTGATCGTGAGGCGCCGCTTTCAGCTCTGGAAGCGGCGTCACCCAACTCTGTTCAACTTGTTCGACTGAGGGGACACGTTCATGTCTTCACCGACGCTTCGCGCCAGCGATCTGGCGCAATTCACCGGCAGCGAGTGCTGGTATCGTCATCCGCTCTATCCTTCGATCACATATACCGACGGGGCCCAGTACGTGGCCGAAGCCGGCGGCGCCTATTGGCTGCTCGACGCAATCGTTTCACACCAACACGACGCGCGCGTGCGAAGCGAGCCATTCCAGGTTTGGACGCTGAAGGTAGCGCAAGATCGCAGCGCTGTACTCACTTGTGAGGATGGCGATCATGGATTGGTCGCCAGCCAGGCCATCGCGTTCACGGACTTCCCGCTGCCTGAAATCACGCTCTGGCTTCAGAACGATGTGATCTTTCTACCGAGCGAGTATTGAAACGACGCTGGGCCGCTTTGGGAGCGTGAGCTTGGCCTGATTTGTGATGCCTATTGTCTGCCTGTGATTGGCAATGATGTGCCTGTGACTGCGCCAGCTTCGCGCGAGAGCAGAAACGCCACCACTGGCGCGATTTGCGAGGGGTGCACCCAGCTGGAGAAATCTGCCTCAGGCATGGAGGCGCGATTTTGCGGCGTATCTATCATGCCAGGCATGATGCAATTTGCGGTGACGCCGCTTTCCTTGTGCTCTTCGGAAATTGCTTCGGTGATGCGCATGACAGCGGCTTTTGAAGCGGCATAGACGCTCGCGCCAGCGAAACTTTTCACGCCTGCGCCGGCGGCGACATGAACGATGCGGCCGTAGCCCTGCGCGGTCATGCGCCCCAGCACCGCTTCCGAAAGCCGCAGCGCTGACAAGGCGTTTAAGTCCATAAGGAACGACCAATCGTCAGCTGCGCCATCGACGACATTGGCCGTCTTGAATGTGCCGACGGTGTTGGCGAGGCCGTCTATGCGGCCGAAGCGTGCGCGGCCTGCTTCAACGATCTGCGTGGCGCCGTCCTTGGTGCGCACGTCGGGGCCGGCGATGACGAGCGGGTCTCCCGCAATGCGCGCGGCCAGCTGTTGCAAGGGCTCTTCACGCATGTCGGCAAGGGCAAGGCTCGCGCCCAAGCGCGCAAGCGTCTCTGCGATCGCGGCGCCCAGATTGCCGGCAGCGCCGGTGACGAGGACGGTTTGACCAGTGAAATCGAGCATCGGGGATTCCTTAGAGGCGACGAATGGAGCCGAACGATGCGCGCAGTTGCAAGACGTCGCCCACCGCCACCAAGCGACCTTGAATGGTCACAGGATCAGCGACCAGAGGCAGGACGGCGCGACCGAAGGCGAGGCCGTTTTCGTCGAGCAGAAGTGGCGCATCCGAGCCATCGCCGCAGGCGCCGATTTGACAAAACGCGAGCGGCAGGCCGCCGCGCGCGCAGAGTGCGGCGCACGCCTTGTGCGCTTTTCCATAACCGGGCCGCATCGCGCCAAACCAACATTTGGCGTCGAGTATCTCGCCAACGAGCATGACCGGGCCACGATCGATCGCAGCAGGCGCGGCAAGATCAGCGGTGTCGAAGCCATCGGAGGCGGTCTCAATATCGGCGACGGCCAGCATGGCGTTGCGGCCCCGTATGATCAGCGTGCCGGAAACATCCACAGGACGATCAAAGGAGCGCGCGTCAATGTTAGGCGCGGTCTTTCCGGAGGAGGCGAGAAACACCGTGCGCACCTCTCCATCGAGCCCGCGCGTGCGCAGGATCGGATAGGGCGAACGACTCAGGACGCCGCGCAGCGTGCGTGGCGTACCTTGGTCCCAAACGCCATCGCCGATCGGTGGACGATTCATGGCGAGGCTCGCGCCGAGTACGCCGCCGCCTGCTATGAGCCCGAGGCTCGCGCCGAGGAGAAAACGGCGGTTGGCGCGGGGCGTCTCGGCGCTCCAGCCGACGAAGAAGTCGTCCTTGCTCATGGTTGCGTTCCTGCAATCACGGATGGCGCGACCGCTTCGTCGCGTGGCGCCGGGTTGCTCTGAACGAAGACAACGCCGTCTTGGATGCGCGTGCGATAGACTGCGATCCGTTCGGTGAACGGTTCGGGCGCCTTTCCGTCTTGTGGGCGATACTGAAAGCCATGCCACGGGCAGGTGACGCAGCCATCAATGATGCGTCCCTCGCCCAAAGGTCCGCCTTGGTGGCGGCAGACATTGCTGATCGCATAGATGTGTGCGCCGTCGCGGAAGATGGCGATGCGCTCGCCGTGTAGCGGCGTGACGATCTGCGCCCGGCCGTCGGGGATATCAGTTGGCGGCCCGACGCGGAGCCAGCTATCGGTGTCCGCGTCCGTCGCCTTCGCATCGCGTCTGGTTTCGCGCCAGCCCGCGACGACATGCAGCGATGCAACGAGTGCTGCGCTCGCGCCCACGACGATGGCGTAAAGGGAGCTCTTCTCGCCTTGAATGGCGCCCAGCATCACGTGCGCGACGATCAGCGCATAGGCCCAATAAACCAGCATATGGAGAGCCTTCCACATGTTCGGTCCAAGCACGGTGTTCCAAAAATCGTGACTGGTGGCGGCCATCACAAACAAAATGAGCAGGGCAATCACGCCGAGGCTTTCGAACGGAAACCCCTGGATCGAATCGTAGCGCGGGTTGGAGGCGAGCAGCGACACAAACGGGTTGAAGTCGGAAAAGCCGTGATACCAAAGCACGACCAGCGCGCCGTGCGCCAGCGCCAGCAGAAAGCACGTCACCCCGAGATGGCGGCGGTTGTAAAGCAGCGGCAGAAAGCGCGGCGATAATCGTGCGAGCGGACCAATCAGCAGAATGAGCGTCAACAGCGCAAAGGCGCAGGCGCCAAGTGCGCGCAGCGCCACTTGTATGGGCAATGCGCTCTCGCCCGGCGGCGCGAATGCAAGCGCGCTGACGAGGTAGGCGCCGACAAAGACGAGGACGCTCAACAGAAAAGCTGCATCGTAGCTCCTCTTGAATGGCGTCCATTGGACGATTCTGTAGCCATGCGCCATCGTCACTCGTCCTCGCTTGAGATGGCGGCAGCCTCGACCGCGGCGCTTTCGATACGGACTTTGGCGACGAGAGCGGCAGTGGAGACAGCGAGCAGCACCACGATCAGAACGGGCCACACGCGCGCATGAGCGCGGCGTTGCGCGCGGTTCATTGCCGATCCTCCTTGGCGCGAAGGCCGAAGGTTCGAGCAATGACGAGCGGCCAAAGTGCGGCAAGTCCTGGTAGAATGAGGAAGCGGACGCGCAGCGGCATTGCAGCGGCGGCCGGCTCAAGCTTGCGCAGGCCAAACAGCAGCGTCGAAGTGGCAACGCACAATCCGACCCCCAGATAGCCGGCAAGTGCAAGCCAGACGATCTCAGCGGTTTGCTCTGTCATGCGCGCTCCCCTTTGAACATTTCACGTCTTCGCGTGGGTTGCGAACCAGCGTGCGTCGGCGCGGGCGATGTGGTAGGCCAGATCGCGCTCCCATTGCGCGTGTATGCGCGGGTCCAGATTGAAGAAGAGGCGCCCGCCTTCGATGTGGTAGACTTTGGGGTCGCCCTTCACGTCCGAGCCATGCGCCATCGCGTAGGCGCAGCGCCCGCCGTACTGAGGCGCGTAACGCGCCGGGTCGGCGATAAAGGCGTCGCGATTGGCAGCGTCTGTGAAGAAATAGATCTTGCCGTCATATGCGCTTGTGAACTCTGGCGATCCCAAGATTGGCGCCTCGCCATTAGGGAAGTAGCTGACGACATCATAGCCGCCAGCCGCTGGCGGCCCCATCATGATAGAGGTGTGATCGTGTTCGAGTTCTGCCGGAGAGGTGGCTTTCGAGAGCCCGCCGGCGTCGAGCCACGCGCGGGTCTGAAGCGAGGCGCGTTCGATCAATGCAGCAGACTGATCGAAATTGAACGGCGGCACGTCCAGCGGGCAAAGATGCGGCGCCACATGCACATCGACCTTGCCGCCGATCAGCTTCAAGTCGCGCTCCATTTGATTGGCGATAAGAAGTGTCAGCGCATGCATGCCGCGCGCGACCGCGCCGTTGGGCGGGCCGTCGATCGAGCAGGCATAGCCGGTTTGTAGTACGATGATCCGTGTCGCACCGAGTTCGGCTGCGGTTAAAATGGGCGTGTTGCCGGCGATGGCGCCATCCATCAAATGATCGGCGCCGATCCGCACCGACGGGAAGGCGATCGGAATCGCCGCACTCGCGAGCACAGCATCGACAGCTGCGCCACGGGAGAGACAAACGGTTGCGCCACTTAAATTGGTCGCCACCACGTGCACGGGCAGGGCGGCGTCTTCCAGATCGCGCACCGGCAGATGCCGTTCAATCAAACCCCGCAACGCCGTCGATTCAAACAAACTGCCAGCGCCGCGAAACCAACCCAGGGCGCTGCGCCATGTGAGCGGGAAAATGTCGTTGCGCTTGAGGCCGCGCCATATGTCTTCCAGCGCCGCGACGCCTTCCGAGTCTGGTCGCGCGGCGAAGAAACATGCATTCAGCGCACCGACCGAGGCGCCGACCACAAAGTCCGGACGCTCACCAGCGCGTACCAATTCTCTCAAGGCGCCGACTTGAATGGCGCCGAGGCTGCCGCCGCCGGCGAAGACGAACGCGGTCCGAGACGGCGGTTGAGGCATTCGCTATTCCTCCCCCCGTCCTGACCTGACTGCGGCAGGGGTCAATACGCAACAGAGTAGACCCTGGTTTCAGGTTCGCGGATCGAACGCGGCCGAGCGAAGGCCTGACCGTCTTGAGCCGTGCTGATCCTACCGCTCAAGGATTGGCGTGGTCGTGTTGGTTGCGGAGGCGTTTGGACATGAAAGTCACGGCGATGATGATTGCAATAACCCCGACAATGACGGGCGGAAGAAAACGTTGGAATTGGGGACCAAGGATGTCGCCCAGCACGGCGAAGAGGGCGAAGGTTAGGGCGAGGTAGAGCGCAGCGGTGAGTGCGATGAGCGGTAGAAAGCGCCGGAACGGCGCGCGGAAGACGCCGCAGGCGAGATAGAGCGGAATGCGCGTCCCGGGAATGAAGCGCGCGCCGAGCAGCGCCAGGCCGAGACGCTTCAAGACGCCTTCCTTCAAGGCGCCGACTTTGGAATTGTTCGCCCACCGCGCTGCAGGCGGCCACGATTGGGCGTAATACCCGGCCCAGTATTTCCACCCGTCGCTGACGATGAGGCCAAGCAGCGAGACGACGAAAATGGCGGCGGCGTCGCCTTCATGCATCGAAGCGGCGGAGGCCGATCCAATCACGGCCGCGTCTTCTTGCAGAAACGGCGCGAGGAAGAGGGCGAGATAGAGCGCCCATGTCGCCAGGAGCAGCGTGTCAGCAGTCATGGTGTTGCCGCCGCATATCGCGGCGTGCGCCGATGCGCGTCCAAAAATGCGATGGTCGCGGTCCAGTCCACGTCGCGAATTCCATGCCGTCCTGGGCGCATGAAAAATGTAATATCGGCCGAATAGTCGGGAGTCTCGATCGACGCTTGGGTAAGCCCCTGGCGGCCCAGTAATCGGTAGACGTCGCTCGCGGCTTCGGCGCCCTCATAGGCGCCGACTGGATCCGACCAGCGATCGAGTGTCGCCCCGCCCAGCAGGACCGAACGCGGCGCGATCAGCGCGATCAATGACTGCTGATCGAGCATCGCTGCATCTGCGACGGCGCCCTGGGCGACGGTTGGAAACCAGTGCGGGAAGCGGCGGGTTAGCGAGCTCAGGGGCTCGCCGATCGTGCGGGAGGTGGGCGCGGCGCCGAGCCTGCCCGATTGATTGGCGATCACCGCCGTGATGCGCTCATCGAGCGCCGCCGCCAGCAGCGCCGACTTTCCAAATCTCGAATGACCGAAAACCGCCACGTGATCGTGATCAAATCGATCATCAGCGTCAACGATATCGACTGCACGGGAGATGGACCATGCCCAGGCGCCGACGGCGCCAACGCTGGGCGCACGTGCTTGTCCGGGTAGGCGGGCTATGGCCTGCGCTGCACGCGCTGGCTCATCGGGCACGACCTCGCCTGGATAGTAGGTCACCACAGCGTAGCCGGCGCGCAATAGGCGGTCGAACGGTGGGCGGATGATGTTTTGTCCGTGAATGAAGCGGGTGATGCTTCGGTTCATGAGTGTGCGGCACCTTTCTGGCAGCCAGGCCCCATGATCGAGCGCCCGGTCAGCGAAGCCGAGCGCCGCGTCGTTGCTGCAAAAGTTCGGCACGATGACAACCGGCGATGCGCCGTCCTGGCCTTGAGGGAAAAAGACGACCGCTCTGAACAGAATGTCCTCGGCGTTGGCCGAGGGCAGGCGGATGGTGATTTCTTCGACGCTGCGTGCGTGAGGATAATTGGTCGTGCGGACCGTGCGCCGTTCGCTGACGATGGCGCCAGTCGCATCAGGCAACCAGCCATAGATGCGCGCCTGAAACGCAGCGCGCACGAGCGGCGCGCGCCGCGTTCTCCAATCTCTCGCGTCCGTGATGGCCGGCTCACCGCCGAACGGCGAAAGCGGCGAGGTGAAGTGCGCTGGATGGCGATCATCGGTGTTGACGCGCAGGCCGGCCTGAACGCAACCGGCCACGATGAGCGCGAGCGCTACGCACACCGCCGCAGCGCGAGCAAGGCTCCGCCGCCGCGTCTTTCTAGCCGATAGGACGTTTCCCTGCCGCATGTCTCGCCCGCTTCCGTCTCATTGAAATACGGCGCAGGCGTGCCCGCAGTTGCGGCGCGGGCTGATTTATCAGGCGCGGACGTCAATCAGGCCGCCGACCGGATTGGGCGTTTGGCTTGCGCTTCGCTCGATTGCGCTCAACCGGCCGCCGAAGGTAACGGCGTCGTTCCAACGGCTGGGATCGCTCTCGGCATTGACGTTGTAGGGGCCGCTTTGTGGATGAGCCGGATCAATGTGCTTTTCGGCGTAGCCGACATCGGTGCAGTTTTTGCAGCTATAGCCGTTCACTTGCACCGGCATGGCGTAATTGCTGGATACGGGCGACATCACAAGCTCCAATCTAGAGGGTGTCTATTGGCGCCGGCGTGTGCGCGTTGGTTCTGAACGGCATCGCAAGCACGACGTCAGGCGTGGTCAAGCCGCGGGCAACGACACTGTCGCGACGCCAATAAGACATCTCAATCGTTTCAAAAGATGCACGAACGCGCGTGATGCTCTTTGTATGAGAAGCGGGCCGCTGCATCATTGGGGTCCACGCATCGCCGTCAACTTCGGTGTGGCAGTGGAACGCATCGATCGTGTGCCCAATTGGATGGGGCCGCGCGGCGAGGCTTGCCATGACGCCGCTACGGCGCGCGCGGACGTCGTCTTCCTGCCAGGAGGACGACGTCAGCATGTCGAGCGCCTTTAGCGGAAGCGTCTCGCGCGTGATCTGGGCGCCGTTCCAATCGACGCGAACGCTATGCTCGCGATCAAGCAGCAGGCAAGTGAACGGGGAATACTCGCCCGGCGCCGGCGAAAGCGCCAAGGCGGCGGCTTGTGCGCTCGCCATTTCCATCGCGCGTAGGACGATATCGCCGCGACTGGTGCGCCCTTGCGGCGCCGGGTCGTAGCGATTGAGCAGGCAGGCGATCAAGCCGCGATCATTTGCGGCAATCCAAGATCCGCCAGCTTGAACATCACGCGGCGAGATGAAAACACCGCTCGCGCCATGCTGCACCTCAGGCGGCAATTCTTGCCGGTTTTGCGCGTCGTCGCGGTTCATCGTGACCGTGAGGCGATCGCTGTCCCGCCAGATCGTTAGAGTGCACATCGACTGAGCTTGGCCTTGTATTAGCGGCGTTGCCGGCGCGCGGCGCCGACGAGGCATTCCACTTGCTCAAACGTCCACCCGCGCTGCAATGACAGCAATACGCCATCTATCACGACATGCGGCGTTCCCACGAAACCCAATTGCTGGGCGAGGCGCAGATTTCGGTCGCTCTGGGCCACGACGGTCGCGGAATTGGCGCGTCTTTGCGCGGCCTGCAAGTCGAGACCGGCGCGCTCCGCAGCCAGGCGGATGGCGCTGTCGTCGACGCGTCCTGGAATGCGCATCAAAGCATCGTGAAAGGCGAGCTGCTTGCCTTGCGCGCCAGCGGCGATGGCGATGCGCGATGCGTTGAGGGTGCGATTGCCGGTGGCGCGAGAGACAATGGTACGTCCGTAAATCGGGTACTCGACCACAGAGATGCGAACGTCGGGATTGTCGCGCGCGTAGGCGACCCAAATTGGATGAAGCGCGCGGCACGCGGGACACGAATAGTCGGCAAACTCGATGATCCGAATTGGCCCAGCGCCGCGATCGGCGAAAGCGGCGTCGCGCTCGAACGTCGCCAATACGGGAGTCGCCGCGTGGGATGCGGCGATCGTTTGCGCGGTGATGCCGCACGCGCGCGCTGCCTGGTCGGGAACCGCCGCGCTCGCGGACGTCGCAATCATCGCAAAGAGCGCGGTGAGTATGGTTCTCAGCATTGGGACCCTCGTCGGTTACACCTACGCGCAGGCCTGTCTTGAGGTTACAGGCCTGTTGAGCGGTGTTACGAGCGCCTCTGGGATGCTGCAGCGAGCTGTCACCTAGAGGGATCGCCGGAACCGACTATCCGTGCACGCTACTCGCAGCTCCTGAGGTCGCTGCCTCACGCGCGGCAAAGTCGACCAGAAAAAGGCGCGCCGCGCGCTGATGCAGAGTGGCAAGGCCGAGACACCAATGTCGTAAATGGTGAGAGCGCCCCTCAAGCGCGCAGGGGGCTAACGATCGAATCTCGGCGCACCAGCTGTTGGAGACATTTGACCATCGGCGCGCAACTGGCCCCTCTCGGGGTTGCAGAAACGTCCCAGACGGCCGTGCGGTGTGATACGACATGTGCCGTGGAGCGTCGGGCGCGGCATCGGCGCGCGCGTTCGTGACCGGCAAAAGGCCGAGCCCCAGAGCGAGTATAGCTGTGAGCAGCACGCTCACGAGTCATGCGTACAAGCTCCGCGAATTCACGATTGGCGGTCTATTTTCGGCCATGAGGCGTGGTCCTTGCGCAGTTGCGCCGCCGGGCCGACGGCGCAGAGCGCACGTGAAATGAATCATGGACGCAAAGAGCGGCTTCGACGCGACCATCCGTTGCAGGTGAAGGGACTTGTTCGGACTGGCGTGCGCGCATAGTCGTCGGCGCCGCCGTCTTCAAACAACGGTAAGAAACGATCGTTAAACATAAGGGCCGATGACTCCGCTTCGCCGCCTCCTGACCGGGCTGATCGCCCTGGCGCTGATGCAATTCGGCGTCGTGGCGACGGCGCCCGCGCACGCGCATGAGGCCGATGCCTCGCATGGGGTCCGCGAGATTGTCCTCACCCACGGGCATGAGCATGCCGAGAGCGCCCACGAGGCGCCGGCCCTCTATTACGAACAGGCCGGCCCCCACTCTGATGACGATCATCAAACGCTGACCGATCTAACGGTCCAACAATCGTTGCCGGCGGACGGATCGGACGATCCGAGCCACGGCGAGCATGCCGCCCATGTGCACGCTTGCCCTCAGTTCGCGCCGGTGGGCGCAACCGCGATCGGTCATGCGCCGCTCTCGCTGGTCACTCTGGTTTGGCCCGCGCGCATCTCGGCCGCGACAACCCACTCGACATGCCCGCCGCTTAGGCCTCCACGCACCGCCCTCTGATCGAAACGCTGCGCGCGCCCGGAAGGGCTACGCGCGCCTGTTTGCGACAGAGGGGATTTTTCCTTGTCTAACAATTTTGTCGCGGCCCTGCTTGGGGCCGCAAGCATCGCGGGCTTGGTCTGCGAGGCCGCCGCACAAGCGCAAGACCTGACCCTGACGCGCGCGCAAGCGCTCGAACGGGCGCTTATCGACGATCCGAGTGTCGCCGCTTCAGAAGCTGCGCGGCGCGCCGCCGACGCGTCGGCCCGGCAAGCTGGACGCTGGGCCAATCCGACGCTTGAAGTGACGCGCGAGAATTTCGATGGCTCGGGCGTCTATGAGGGGTCAGAGCGGGCGGAGACGACCTACGGATTGCGCCAGCCGTTTGAGTTGGGCGGAGACCGCGGCGCGCGGCGCGCCATCGCTGATAGCGACCGCACGCTTGCGCGCATCGGCGCCGATCTCCAACGCCTCGATATCGCCGAGGAAGTCGAACACGCCTTCATCGACGCACAGGCCGCAGAGACGGCGCGCATCGTGGCCGACGAGCGCTTGGCGGTGGCGCGTGAACTGGCGAACGCTGTCCGTCGCCGTGTGGAAGCTGCGCGCGATCCGTTCATGGCGGGCTCGCGCGCCCAGGCGCGGCTGGCCGAAGCTGAGATCGAGGCCGAGAGCGCGCGGCGCGCCGCGGCCGCCGCACGCCATCGGCTGGCAAGTTATTGGGGCGGGGAGGGCGATTTCACGATCGAACTCGCGAGCTTTGATCGCCTCACTGCGACATCGATCGATGGGCTGCAGGGCGAGACGCCCGACCTTGCACTCGCCGAAGCACAAGCAAGGCGCGCCGATGCACAGCTTCGCCTCGAACGCGCGCGGCAAATCCCCGACATCGATCTGCAGGCGGGCCTTCGGGAGTTCAGCGAGACCGACGACACCGCCCTTGTGGTCGGCGTCGCCGTGCCGCTGCAGATCTGGGATCGCAACGGCGACAACGTCGCGCTTGCGCGCGCCGAACGCGACCGCGCCGGACATCTGCGCCAAGCGCATGCACGCACGCTCGCGCGCCAACGGGCGTTGTTGTCGGCCCAGTTGGATACGGCCCGCCTGGAAGTGCAAGGGCTCGATGCTCGCGTCATCCCAAGCAGCGAGGAGGCGCTGGGCTTTGCCCGCGACGGCTATGCCCGCGGCGCGTTCTCTTACATCGACGTGCTCGAAGCCCAGCGCGCGCTCACCGAAGCGCGGCTCCGGCGCATCGCCTCGCTTCGTTCCTATCACCGCGCGCTTGCATCGCTTGCGCGCCTTGCCGGCCAGCGCGCCGAGGAGATCTCCCAATGAGCCGGTCTCATCCTTTTTTGAAGGCGGCGCTGGCCGCGCTGGTTTTGTCATTTGCCGCGGCGTGCGGCGGCGGCGCGGCCGAAGGCGAGCACGAAGAGGCGGCGGCCGAGTATGAACGCGGCCCCCACCGCGGGCGCATGCTGCGCGACGGCGATTTCGCCATCGAGATGACCATCTTCGAGGACGGCGTGCCGCCTGAGTTTCACATCTACGCCTATCGCAACGATCAGCCGATTGATCCACGCGAAGTTGAGCTCAGTGTCGCGCTCACCCGTCTTGGCGGACGCGTCGATCAATTCCGCTTCACACCGGAAGGCGATTTCCTGAAGGGTGACGCGGTCGTCACCGAGCCGCACTCCTTTGATGTCGCCGTTCGCGCCGTGCATGACGGCGCGACGCACGATTGGGCGTATGACTCGTACGAAGGCCGCACCACGATCGGTGCGGCGCAGGCGGAAGCCGCGGGCATTCGCGTCGAAGCGGCGGGGCCTGCGACATTGGAAGAGACGGTCGCGCTCTCTGGCCGGGTTGAGTTGCAGCCGCAAGGCCGCGCCGACATCACCGCTTGGTATCCTGGCCGCATCGTCCGGATGAATCACGCGATCGGCGCGCGCGTTCGCCGCGGCGAGACGCTGGCGAGCGTCACATCCAGCGAAAGTTTGCAGACCTACGCGATCCCGTCACCGATCTCGGGCGTGATCATGGCGCGCAACGCCAATGTCGGCGACGTTGCCGGCGCTGATCCCATCTATGTGGTCGCTGACGCCACCCAGGTGCACGCCGAATTCTACGTCTATCCACGCGATGCAGAACGATTGCGCGCTGGACAGGCCGTCACGGTGCGCAGCTTAAGCGGCGAACACAGCGTGCGGGCCGAAATCGAGGCGATTTTGCCCACCGCCGACATGATGACCCAAACCATTATCGCCCACGTCGATCTTCCCAACGCTGATGGCGGCTGGCGGCCAGGCCAGGCGGTTGAGGGGGCGGCGGTCGTGCAACGCCACGAAGCCACACTCGCCGTACGCACGCGCGCGCTCCAGCGCTTCCGCGATTTCACCGTCGTGTTCGCGCGGGTTGGCGAGACCTATGAAGTGCGCATGCTCGAACTTGGGCGCCAGACGCCTGAATGGACCGAAGTCCTGGGCGGTCTTGCGCCTGGCGAAGTCTACGTGAGCGACAACGCCTTCCTCATTCGCGCCGACATCGAGAAGTCCGGCGCGAGCCACGATCACTGAGGGGCGCGCAAATGTTGGATCGCATCGTTCACCTCGCCATCAGGCATCGTTGGGTTGTTCTGGCGCTCGTCGTGCTGAGCGCCGGGCTTGGCGTCTGGAGTTTCCAGCGCCTGCCAATCGACGCCACGCCTGACATCACCAACGTGCAAGTGCAGATCAATTCGGAAGCGGCTGGCTATTCGCCGCTCGAAGCCGAGCAGCGGCTGACCTTTCCGATCGAGACCGCGCTCGCCGGTTTGCCGGGGCTCGACTACACGCGTTCGATTTCGCGCTATGGTCTGAGCCAAGTCACCGTCGTGTTCGAAGACGGCACCGACATCTATTTCGCGCGCCAGCTTGTGAATGAGCGTCTGCTCGCGGTCCGGAGCCAGCTGCCTGAAGGTGTCGAACCCGAGCTTGGCCCCATCGCCTCGGGTCTCGGCGAAATCTTCATGTACACGATCGAGGCCGAGGAGGGCGCGGTTCGGCCCGACGGGTCGGAATGGACGCCCGAAGATTTGCGCACACTGCAAGACTGGGTGATCCGCCCGCAATTGCGCAACACCCCCGGCGTCACCGAGGTCAATACAATTGGCGGCTTCCAGCGCCAGTATCACGTGACCCCTTGGCCCGATCGTCTGGCGGCCGCGGGCCTCACAATGAACGACGTCGTCGAGGCATTGGCGGAAAACAATTCCAATGTCGGCGCGGGTTATGTCGAGCGCTATGGCGAGCAATTGCTGGTGCGCAGCCAAGGCCAGGCGCAGGGCATCGAAGACCTGCAGCGCATCATCGTCGCCAATCGCAATGGCGTGCCGGTGCGCATCGTCGATGTCGCCGATGTCATCATGGGTGAAGAACTCCGCACGGGCGCCGCCACCGAGAACGGACGCGAAGTCGTACTCGGCACCGTGCACATGCTGATGGGGGAAAATAGCCGCCAGGTCGCCCAAGCCGTGGCCGAACGCCTTGAGGTCGCCGCGCGCGCTCTTCCAGAGGGTGTGACTGCCTCGCCTGTCTACGATCGGACAGAACTCGTCGATCGCACCATTGAGACCGTTGAAGCAAACCTCTTGGAAGGCGCGCTTCTCGTCGTCGTCGTGCTCTTCCTGCTGCTCGGAAACATTCGCGCAGCGTTGATCACCGCCGCGGTCATCCCGCTCTCCATGCTGCTCACCATCACGGGCATGGTGCAGAACGGCGTCTCCGGAAATCTGATGAGCCTCGGCGCATTGGACTTTGGTCTGATCGTCGACGGCGCCGTCATCATTGTCGAGAACTGCCTCCGGCGCTTTGGCATGGAGCAGCACCAGCTCGGTAGACTTCTGACCCGTGACGAGCGCTTCAGGGTCGCGGAGAGCGCGACCCTCGAAGTGATCAAGCCATCGATCTTTGGCGTCATGATCATCGCGCTTGTCTATGTGCCAATCTTTGCGCTCTCGGGCGTCGAGGGGAAGATGTTCCACCCGATGGCGTTCACCGTCGTGTTCGCACTGACGGCGGCGCTCGTTCTGTCGCTCACCTTCGTGCCGGCCGCCGTCGCCATGTTCGTGACCGGCAAAGTCGATGAAAAGGAAAGCCGCGTCATGCGCGCGGCGCGTGGTTGGTACGAGCCTGCGCTCGATTGGGCGCTCAAAGCGCGCAATCTTGTCGTTGCTGGCGCTGTCGGCCTTGTTTTGGTGTTTGGACTGATCGCCTCACGCATGGGGTCGGAATTCATTCCGAACTTGGATGAAGGCGACATTGCGCTTCACGCTCTACGCATTCCAGGCACGAGCTTGAGCCAAGCCATCGAAATGCAGACGCAGCTCGAAGCGCGCTTGCGCGAGTTTCCCGAAGTCGAGCGCGTTGTCTCCAAGATCGGCACCGCTGAAGTGGCGACTGACCCGATGCCGCCCAGCGTCGCCGACACTTTTATCTTCTTGGCGCCGCGCAGTGAGTGGCCGAACCGTTGGCGCTCGCGCGCCGATCTGGTCGAAGAAATGCAGGCCGCCGTGGAAGAGATACCCGGCAACAATTACGAGTTCACGCAACCGATCCAGATGCGGTTCAACGAACTCCTGTCTGGGGTTCGCGCTGATGTCGCGATCAAGGTATTTGGCGATGACCTCGATGCGCTCCTGGCGACGGGGGCTGAAATCGAAGACATCGTGGCGGCTATTCCCGGCGCCCAAGATGTGAAGGTCGAGCAGATAACCGGTCTGCCCGTCTTGCAGGTGACGCCGGACCGCGCGGCCTTGGCGCGCTTCGGGCTCAATGTCTCTGATTTGCAGAACACGTTGAGCGCCTCTTTAGGCGGCGCTGTCGCTGGACAGATTTTCGAAGGCGATCGCCGTTTCGATGTCGTCGTGCGGCTGCCGGAGGTCATCCGGCAGGACATCGATGAGATCGGACGGCTTCGCGTGCCGCTTCCAGGCGCAGCCGACGGCGTGCGTGGATTTGTGCCGCTGCAGGAGATCGCAACTATCGAACTCACGGTTGGGTCCAACCAGATCAGCCGAGAGAACGGCAAGCGCCGTGTCGTCGTCACCGCAAATGTGCGCGGGCGCGACCTTGGATCGTTCGTCAACGAAGTGCAGCGCCGCGTCGGCGGCGAAGTCGAACTCCCGGCCGGATACTGGGTCGAGTATGGCGGCACGTTCGAGCAGCTCATTTCCGGCGCGCGGACGCTCGCACTCGTGGTGCCGATGGCGCTGCTGCTGATCTTTGCCCTGCTCTATGCGCTTTTCCGTTCGGCCAAGGACGCGGCAATCGTGTTCTCGGGCGTGCCGTTGGCGCTGACGGGTGGTGTGCTGGCGCTTTTGTGGCGCGGACTGCCGCTCTCGATTTCCGCGGGCGTCGGCTTCATCGCGCTCTCCGGTGTCGCGGTGCTGAACGGGGTCGTGATGCTCACGTTCATCCGCTCGCTCAGGGCGGGAGGAACGCTGCTGGAGCCTGCAATCAGGGAAGGGGCGCTTACGCGTCTCCGGCCCGTGCTCATGACGGCTTTGGTCGCAAGCCTTGGCTTCATCCCGATGGCGTTCAATGTCGGCGCCGGGGCTGAAGTGCAGCGCCCGCTTGCCACCGTCGTGATCGGCGGCATCATCTCCTCGACGATCCTCACGCTTTTGGTGCTGCCTGCGCTCTATCGCATGGTCCATCGCGAAGCCGAGCGCGACGAGGAAGCGTGGGAAGCCGTAAAGCCGCGGCCCGCGGAATGATCAGGTCTGCCTTGGCCAACGCGGATGCAGCGCGTCGATGATGTAATCGTGCGCGTGTGATGACGGCGCGCCGCTCAAATGCGGATGATCGGCGGGCAAGCCCTCATGCGTGTGCGCCAATCGCTCACTCTCGTGTGAGGGCCAAAACGCTAGCGCGCCGATGGCGCCCGTTGCGCTAAGGGCGGCGAGTGCGCTGAACGCTGCGTCTGTCCCGAACTTGGCGCTCAAAAAGCCCGCAAGCGGATAGGCGATGAGCCAACAGGCGTGCGAGAGCGCAAACTGCGCCGCAAACAACGCCGGCCTGTCTTCGGCGTGCGCCGATCGGCGCAACACGCGCCCGATCGGCGTCAGCGTCAGCGAGTAACCCACGCCGAGCGCCGACCATAGTATGAGCAGGGCCGTGTAAGACTGAGCGAGGTAGGGACCAGTCGCCAGAACGACGCCCATCATCGCTGCGCCGGCGATGACGATGGCGCGGTCGCTCCAGCGCGTAAGCAAAGGCGGCAGGGCCAGCGCCGCGACGATGGAACCTGTCCCAAACGCAGCGAGCGCCCATGCGGTTGCTTGTTCGGTGAGGGCGAAGTCCGACTGGACGATGACGACCGTGTTCACAAACACCATCGCCCCGCCCGCGGCGGTCGCAAGCGAGAGCGCGATGAGCGCACGCAGGCGCGGCGTATGCAGGAAAAGATTGAGGCCCGCGGTCAGCCGCTGGATGAAGGGACGGGGCGCGACTGTGCGCGCCAGCGGCAAAGCCGCTGAAACCACCAAGGCCGCCGAGATCACGAACCCGATCGCGGTGCCGGCGAAGAGATCGTGAAAGCCGATGAAGGCCAACAACAACGCGGCCAGCACTGGGCTTGCAACGCTCTCAAGATCGGCGGCAAGACGCGAAAGTGAGAGCGCCTTGGTGTAGTCGCTCTCTTCCGGCAGCACGTCAGGGATCATCGCCTGAAACGCCGGCGTGAACGCGGCCGAGGCGACATAGAGCACCGTCATCAGCGCGTAGATCTGCCAAGCTTCGCTGACGAACGGCAGCGACGCGGCAACGCCGGCGCGCACAAGATCAAGGCAAACGAGAAGCGTCTTGCGCGGCGCGTGCGCTGCGAGAGCGGCCGCGACCGGCGCAACGGCGACATACGCGATCATCTTGATCGCGAGCGCCGCACCCAGCACCTCGCCCGCGCTCGCGCCGGCGATCTCGTGGGCCAGGAGCCCCAGCGCCACAGTCGCGAGGCCAGTTCCCAGAAGCGCCGCAACTTGGGCGCCGAACAGGCGCCTATAGGCGGCGTTGCGAAGCGGCGAAAACATCATCCAATCCTATGGCGCGCGCGCTCATCCGCAAACGACGATGATAGCGCATCGCCGATCTTGTTGATACGCGGCGCTTCCGATCATCCCTCAAGCCTTGGTCGAAGCGTTGAGAATCTTTGCGGCTTTGCCTTCTTCGATGCGTGTTGTTCGCTAGCATGTGCTTGGGACAACGGTCGGATCGGCCCACGTCTCGATGTCCGCGCTCCGCCGCACACCTAACGCCCCCCCCCAGCCCCGCGGCGGGGCGCGGACATCGAG
>JBEBHI010000072.1:0-17549 GCA_040080935.1 Terricaulis sp. | reverse complement strand
GCCTTGCGGTCGCGTTGCACGATCTCGACGGCGCGGTCGAAGAGTTCGTCGCCGCCGCCTTCGCCATCGGCGAAGAGTTCTGGATTGTCTTCGTCGCCGGCGCCTTCGTTCGGTTCGGCGGTGACGTCGCTGCGATATTGCGGCGCGCCTTGTTCTTTCAGCATGGCGACGACGCGCTCGACTTCAGCGTCGGTCACGAAAGGTCCGTGCAGACGGCGGATGCGGCCGCCGCCAGCCATGAACAACAAGTCGCCTTGGCCGAGGAGTTGTTCGGCGCCTTGCTCACCAAGGATGGTGCGCGAGTCGATCTTGCTGGTGACCTGGTAGGAGATACGGGTCGGGAAGTTGGCTTTGATCGTGCCGGTGATGACGTCGACCGACGGGCGTTGCGTCGCCATGATGACGTGGATGCCGGCGGCGCGCGCCATTTGCGCGAGACGCTGCACGGCGGCTTCGATTTCCTTGCCGGCCGTGATCATGAGATCGGCCATCTCGTCGATGACGACGACGATGTAGGGCATCGGCTCCAATGGGAGTTCACGCGTTTCGTAGATCGGCTCGCCGCTTGAGGGATCGAAGCCCGCATGCACGGTGCGTTCGAGCTTCTCGCCGCGCTCAAGAGCGTCAGCGACGCGCTCGTTGTAGCCGGTGATGTTGCGCACGCCGAGCTTGGCCATGCGGCGGTAGCGATCTTCCATCTCGCGCACGGTCCATTTGAGCGCGACGACGGCTTTCTTCGGATCGGTAACGACGGGGTGCAGCAGGTGCGGGATGCCCTCGTAGACGCTGAGCTCCAGCATCTTCGGGTCGATCATGATGAAGCGGCACTCGTCCGGCGTGTGCTTGTAGAGCAGCGACAAGATCATCGCGTTGATGCCGACCGACTTGCCCGAGCCGGTGGTGCCGGCGATCAGGAGGTGAGGCATCTTGGTGAGGTCGGCGGCGAACGGGTCGCCTTCGATGGTCTCGCCGAGCGCGAGCGGGAGGTCGCCTTGGGTGCCGGCGAAGCTCGAGCTGTTGAGCAGCGAGCGCAGGAAAACGGTTTCGCGCTTGGTGTTCGGCAGTTCGATACCTATGGCGTTGCGGCCAGGAATGACAGCAACACGGCAAGCGGTGGCGGACATGGAGCGGGCGATGTCGTCGGACAGGCCGATGACGCGTGAGGATTTCACGCCGGCTGCAGGTTCAAACTCGAACAGGGTGACGACAGGGCCGGGGCGGGCGCTGAGCACTTCGCCTTGCACGCCGAAGTCGGCGAGCACGCCTTCGAGTTGGCGGCTCATGTTGTGCAGCGTTTGCGCGTCGGTTTGGGTGACGCGTTGCTTCGGCACGGAGAGCAGTTCGGTGTCGGGCAGTTCGAAGTCGCGGCCGAAGGCGAAGGACGCGTGCTGCTTCTCGCGCTTTTGCGGCTTCGGGCGCTGTTGCTCAGGCGCACGTTGGCGCGCTTCGGCGGGTTCGCGCTGTTGCGGCGCCGGGCGTTGTGCCGGACGCGGCGCGCGCGGACGCGGCGCTTCCTCTTCATCGCGTGCAGCGGCGGCGGCGTTGGCGGCGCGGCGGTAAGGCGTTTCCTCAGGCTCGGGCTCACGGCGCGTCTTCTCCGAGACGTAGCCGATGGCGCGTTGTGTTGCGTTGGCGCTGCCCTGCACGGTGCGGCGCATGACTTGGCCGGCGTTGCGCACGTCTTCAGGGCGGATTTGGAATGACCAGCCGACAAAGAGCACGCCAGCGACGGCGCAGACGATGCCGGTCAGCACTTGCGGGAATGGCAGACCTGGCATGGAGGCAAGGCCAGAGATGATGCTGGCGATCGCGTCGCCGAGCATGCCGCCGAAGCCGGTCGCGAGCGGCCAGCCTTCCGGCGTTGGGATTGTGGTTGCAGCAGCAGCGAGCAACACGATGCCGCCGAGCGCTGCGCCGATGCGGCGCTTGTCGATGCGGCCAACCAGTTGGCGGCGCATCACGCGCATCACGCCAGCGGCAAGCATTGCAGCGAACAGCAGAGGCGCAGCGGCGCCGAGTGCTTGAATGGCGAGATCAGCGAGCATCGCGCCCGGGCCGCCGAACAAATTGTGCGGCACACCGTCAGCAGCGGTGTTGAGGCTCGGATCTTCCGGCGAGTAGGTGAGCACGGCGCCTAAGCCGTACGCGCCGATGACGCCGCAGCCGATAGCAAGCGTGGCGCGCTTCAGCGCCAGTCGCGCAGCTGCGGAACTGGTCGCTGCGGGGATTCTTCCCCGGTCGTTGTAGGCGTCGTCAGTCATTAACTTGGATCGCTCGCTAAGGTGCTGAGATCGAGCGTGGAATGTTGGCTCTCCCGGTAAACGAGCGATGAAGATTCGGAGGCGAACGAGGTTACCGGCGCATACATTTTGAGCGCGGAAGTTCCGATTAATGTTGGTAAAAAAGAAAGAGCGCGGATCGAAATGATCCGCGCTCTGAAGGTCGAGGGAGGAGAGTTGCCGTTAGTTGTGGTAGGCGACCTCGCCGTGCTCGGCGTAGTCGACGCCCTCCGATTCAACTTCTTTGCTGACGCGTCCGCCTGTCAGGCCGCGCGCGATCACCCAGACGATGAGCGAGCCGACGCCCGACCAGACAAGTGTTACCGCGACGCCTTTGAGTTGAGAGATCACTTGCGGAACGATGCCGGGATAGATGGCGACGCCGCCATTGGCGTAGTCGACGATGCCGGCGCCGCCGAAAGCCGGGGCGACGACGATGCCGGTGCCGATCGCGCCGATAATGCCGCCAATGCCGTGGATGCCGAAGACATCGAGGCTATCATCGTACTTCAGCCAGGACTTGAGCGCCGAGCAGGCGAACAAACAGACCGGTCCGACAACGAGGCCGAGAACCAACGCGCCAACCGGGCCGGCGAATCCGGCGGCCGGCGTTACCGCGACGAGGCCTGCAACCGCGCCTGACGCCAAACCGAGCAGGCTGGGTTTGCCCTTGGTGAGCCATTCGGTGAGCGTCCACGAGAGCGCAGCGCCTGCCGGAGCAACGAAGGTGTTGATGAGCGCGAGCGCCGCGTAGGCGTTGCTCTCGAGGTTCGAGCCGGCATTGAAGCCAACCCAACCAACCCACAGCAAGCCAGAGCCGATCACCGTGAAGGTGAGGTTGTGGGGCGGCATCGGTTCTTTGCGATAGCCGGTGCGCGGTCCGAGCAGCAGCGCGCCAACAAGTGCGGCGACGCCGGAGTTGATGTGAACGACAGTGCCGCCGGCGAAGTCGAGCGCGCCGAAGCTCCAGATGAGGCCCGCGCCGGAAGCGACCGCTTCAGCGTTGGCGGGATCTGAGGCCATCAGCGGGCCGCCCCACCACCAAACCATGTGCGCCATCGGATAATAGACGAGCACCGGCCACAGAATCGAGAAGATGACGATGGTGCTGAACTTCACGCGCTCAGCAACGCCGCCGAGGACGAGCGCTGCGGTGATGCACGCGAACGTCATCTGGAAAGCCACGAAAATCAGCTCTGGAATAGCGATTCCGACGGAGAATGTCTCAACGAGCGTGCTCGTATCGACGCCAGTGAGGAAGGCTTTGCTCAAGCCGCCGACGAAGCGGTTTAAGCCGCCGCCATCGGTGAATGCGAGCGAGTAGCCGACCAAGAGCCACATCACCATGCCGATGGCGGTGACGACGAAAACTTGGCTCAGCATCGAGACCATGTTCTTCGCGCGCACCAAGCCGCCATAGAAGAGGGCAAGGCCGGGGATGATCATCAGCAACACGAGGACGGTGGAGACGAGCATCCAGCCGGTGTCGCCTTTGTCGACGGTGAGCGCCGGCGCTTCGGGCGCTGCTTCTTCAACGGCGATCACCTCGCCCGTGCCTTCTTCAGCGGCGACGGATTCGACGGCTGCCGCTGTTGTCTCCTGCGCGAATGCTAGCTCCGGCGTCATTACGCCTAGCGCTGCTGCGCCGATGAGCGCTAGCGCTGCCAGACGCATCGAGCGCCATAGCCCCTTGGTTTTTGTCATTGCCCCGCTCCTCAAACGATCGAAGCGCCGATTGGCCGAGGCGCCGGGCAATCCCGCAAGTTAATGGGCGAGCGTCTTTGTGCACTGCAGCAGGTTCGCTCAAAAAAGTGGCGCCCTGCCTTCTGCTTGCGCGCCAGCGGGCCGCATCGACCTTTTGGGTGACGCAGAGGTATCGTTCGGCATGAGCAACCAACGCGGTTTCGACGCTGACGTGATCCTCTCGGGCGGCGGCCTAGTGGGGCAGACGCTGGCTTTGGCGCTGGATCAGGCGGGCTTGTCGGTTGCGGTCATCGATGCCTCCAAGCCATCCGACACGTTGGCGACGACGTTTGATGGGCGCGCGTTCGCGATCGCGTTTGCGTCGTACCGGATGTGGCGGGCGTTGGGGCTGGGCGATCAGCTCGATGACGTCGCGCAGCCGATCGAACAGATCATGGTGACGGATGGCAAACTTGGGCGCGGGCCGTCGCTGCTGCATTTGCATTTTGATCGTGCGGAGATGCGCGACACTGATGAGCCGCTTGGGTTGATGCTCGAAGCGCGTCACGTGCGCATGGCGCTCGATAGCGGCGTGAAGGCGCGGCCAAGCATCAAAATGATTCAGCCGATGTCGGTGAGCGCGATTGAGCGCGATCCGGCGGGCGCGACGGTGAGGCTTGCGGATGGGCAGAAGCTGCGTGCGCCGTTGCTGGTCGGTACGGACGGCCGGCGGTCGTTTGTGCGCGGCGCTGTCGGCATTCGCACGATCGGGTGGGATTATCCGGTCACGGCGATCGTTGCGACGATTGCGCATGAGAAGCCGCACGACGCCGTGGCGCATGAATTCTTCCTGCCAAATGGGCCATTCGCGATTTTGCCGCTGAAGGGCAATCGCTCGAACATTGTGTGGGCGGAGCCGCGCGCTGCGGCTGAAGCTTTGCTAAAGATGAACGAGTCAGATTTTCTGTCCGAGCTGACGAAGCGCTTCGGCACGTTCCTTGGTGAGCTCTCGCTTGAAGGGCCGCGCTTTGGCTATCCGCTGTCGTTGCAGATGGCGGAGCGCATGATCGATCAGCGCGTCGCGCTCGCGGGCGATAGCGCGCACGGGATTCATCCGTTGGCTGGGCAGGGGCTGAATCTTGGTTTGAAGGACTGCGCGGCGTTGGCGGAGTGCATCGCTGATGGCGTGGCGCTTGGCTTAGATCCTGGCGATGTGTCGATCCTGGAGCGCTATCAACGCTGGCGGCGCTTCGACAACGTGACAATGGCGCTGGGGATGGAGTTCTTCGACAAGCTCTTCTCAAACGACATCAAGCCATTGCGTGCGGCGCGGACGCTGGGATTAGCTGCGGTCAATGCAGTCGGGCCAGCACGGCGGTTCTTCATGAAATACGCAGGCGGCGGCGCGGGGAATTTGCCGAAGCTGCTGCGCGGCGAGAGTTTGGCCGCCTAGGCGGTTCGCGGACTGCGCGTGTGATCTTCTGCTTTGGCGGCGCTGGTGTATTTTCGGCGCATGCGGGTGGTGTTCATCTTCATCGTGATCTGCGTGCTGCTTGGCCTGACCGTGCCGGTGACGTTTGCCGTTCGGTGGTGGATGGATGGGCAAGCTGTGCTGGCGGAAGCCGAGCGCGACGGCGCGGTTTGGACGCCTGAAAGCAACCGGCTGACCGTGATTGAGCGCACGGTTGCGATGGATCAGTTTCGTGACACGTGGCTCACGCATGCCGCGCCATGCCGGACGTTGGCATTCATTTGGTACGACCTCACCGACCAACATCCGCCGCAAGGCATGCCTGTCTCGCAGCGGCTTGCGACGAGCTTGGCTTCTGAACGCAGTGAGACGTCGATCCGTTGGCAGATCCGACGACTTATCGTCGCGTGCCAGTTGGAGCAGCGCTTTAACGATCGTCAGTTGCTGAGGATGTACTTGGCGCGTGCTTCTTTCGGGCGCGACGCTGAGGGCGTTGAGGCAGCCGCCCAACTTATTTTCGACAAGCCGAGCGCCGCGCTCAATACAGAGGAGGCGGCGAAGCTTGCCGCGCTGTTGCGTGGACCTGGTTTGCGGTCGAGGCCGGAGGATTGGGCCGTGCGTGCGCGCGCGATCCAGGAGCGTGTCGCCGGAACGACGCAATAGTCTCTTTGGGCGAGAGTTTCACAGCTTAACGGTCGCGTCAGGTGAGCGGGCGATTGTATGAACCGCCGCGCTGATAGCGTGTTTTTGGGCCGATAATGTCATCTGAAGCTACGGAACCAGGTACAGCGGATTTGCCGCTGGCCGTCGATCTCGACGGCACGCTGATCCATGGCGACACGTTCTTTGAATCGATCCTCTCCTATTTGGGGAGCAATCCGCTGGGCGCATTTGCGTTGGCGGGATGGTTCACCAAGGGCCGCGCGTTCACGAAAGCGAAGCTCGCCGACTATGCGCCGAAGGCGGATGAAGTCCCGTACGATGAGCGCTTGTTGGCGTGGTTGCGCGAAGAGAAGGCGCGTGGGCGGCGTTTGGCGTTGGCGACGGCGACGGATCGCAAGATTGCGGACGAGATCGCAGCGCATGTTGGTTTGTTCGACGATGTGTTCGCATCCGATGGCGTGACGAATCTAAAATCGGCGCGGAAGGCGGAGGCGCTGAGCGCGGCATACCCGCAGGGCTTCGTCTATGCTGGCAATGAGATTGCCGATCTGGAAGTTTGGGCGAAGGCGAAGGGCGCGGTTGTCGTCAACGCTGGCGCTACGCTTGAGCATCGTGCGGCGGCGCTGACGACCGTTGAGCGCGTACTGCCGGATGAGCGCGACGCGCAGGCGGCGCTGCAGAAAGCGCTGCGGCCGCGCCAGTGGGTGAAGAACATTCTGGTGTTCATCCCGCTGATCGCCGCACAGGGCTGGGCCGATTTGCAAGGGTGGCAGAACGCGCTGCTGGCGTTCGTTGCGCTCTGCTGCGCAGCATCGAGCGTTTATCTCTTCAACGATGCGTTCGATATTCCCGCGGACCGGCGTCATCCGCGCAAACGCAACCGACCGTTCGCGAGTGGCGCGCTTTCGCCGGCGCGCGGGATTGCGGTGGCGCTAGCATTGGCGATTGCCGCGATATTGGTGGGATGGGCGGCGGATGTCGCCAAGCTGACCGTGCTCTATATGGCGATCTCCAGCCTCTACACCGTCTGGATGAAGCGGCTGGTGGTGGTCGATATCTTCGTGCTCGCCACGCTTTATGGGCTGCGCGTGTTGTTGGGCGGCGAGGCTTCGGGGCATCCGGCGTCGTCATGGATGTTGGCGTTTTGCGGCTTCTTTTTCTTGAGCTTGGCGCTGGTGAAACGCGTGACCGAGATCGAGGGCGCGCCCGAAAACAGTCGCCGTGGCTACAAGATTGAAGATGCGCCGGTGCTGAAGGCGATGGGCGTGGGCTCGGCGTTCGCGGCGAGCTTGGTGCTTGCGCTTTACGTGCAGAGCGATGTCGCGACGTTCACCTACAATTCGCCGATGTGGCTGTGGCTGCTGCCGGGCGCGGTGATCTTTTGGCTCTGCCGGGTGTGGTTGCTGACGGGGCGCGGCGAGATGCCGGACGATCCTGTTGTGCATGCGGTGAGCGATCGGATGTCGCTGGTGATGGCGCTGGTGGCGGCGCTTGCCTACGTCGCGGCTTCGCGGTTCTAAAAACGAACGGCGCCGAGGGGGAGCAATCCTCGACGCCGTTCCATTTTCCAGGCCGCGCTATTGGGGCCAATAACCGTGCTGCTTTGGGAGCTTAAGCGACGATCTGCGCGGCTTGGGTCATCACGCTGAGGGCGACCGGAGCAAACACGGCGCAGGCAGCGATGAGAGCGAAAAACTTGGTCATTTGGTTTGGTGCTTTTCTGAGTTGATTGGGTTCGGCTGGGAGGTTGCTTAGGCAACCATCTGAGCGGCTTGGTTCAGCGTGGCGAAGGCAACCGGCGCCAACAGCATCGCGGCCAACATCAGCGAATAAAACTTGGTCATTGCTCTTGCTCCTCTTGGGTGGGGCCGTTGCCCCGTTCCGATGAGGAGAAGGTAGCTAAGGGTTAGCTATGGCGATGTGACGGGCGTCACAGGGACGAAAAGCGCCGTGTTAACCCTCAAATCGCCGTTGCAGGCGTTGCAAGCGGCTCGAGCGATTAGCACGTCATAATCATGGGCCGCAAACTGCAGCGCAGCTACGAGGATTGGGTGACAATCATTGGCGACGGCGTCGTCATGGTGGTTGCGGGCGTCGGCGTCTTCGCGGTGTTTCTTGCTTATGTGATCAGCGGACAATTCTTCGTCGATTGGCTCGTCAACAAATTCGACAAGCGCGGCGGGGCCTAGGTGCGGCGTTCAAATCGCGACCTGCGCGCCCAGCTCCACAACCCGACTCGTCGGAATGTGGAAGAACTCGGTCGCGCTGGAGGAATTCCGCGCCAGGAAGATGAAGAGCAGGTCTTGCCAGCGGGGCATGCCGCTCTTTTCGGTCGGCACCAAAGCGCGGCGGCTGAGGAAGAACGACGTTTTCATAATGTCGAAGGCGAGGCCCTTGTCGCGGGCGAGGGTGAGGCCGCGGATGACGTTTGGCGTTTCCATGAAGCCGAAGCTCAAAGTCACGATCTGAATATCGTCGCGGACGGCCTCGATTGTCACGCGGTCCTTGTCAGCGACGCGCGGCGTTGGCGCGGTGCGGATGGAGACGAGGATGATGCGCTCGTGCAGCACCTGATTGTGCTTTAGATTATGCATCAGCGCGGTTGGAGCGGCCTTCGGATCGGCGGTGAGGAAGATGGCCGTGCCGCGCACGCGTTGCGGCGGTGAGATTTCGAGCGTCGCCAGCATTTGCTGAAGGCTGACATCGCGGCGGGTTTGTTCGTGCAGCAGGGCCGAGCCGCGCACCCAAGTCCACATGATCAGAATGAAGCCGGCGGCGATGATGAGCGGCACGATGCCGCCGCTGAAGAGTTTGAGCAGGTTCGAGCCGGCGAACACCAGTTCGATGGCGATGAAGGGCGACATCAGCAGCGCCGCGAACCAGAGCGGGCGTTTGCTGACCTTCCAGATGGCGAGGATGGCGAGGAACGACGAGGTGAGCATCGCGCCGATGACCGAGACGCCGTAGGCGCTGCCAAGCGCGCTCGATGAGCCGAACGAGAAGGTCATGAACAATACGCCGCACATGAGCAGGTAGTTCACTTGCGGCATGTAGATCTGGCCGTGGTGGCGCTCTGAAGTTTGCAGGATGCGCATGCGCGGCAGGAGGCCGAGCTGGATGGCTTGCTGCGTGAGCGAGTAGGCGCCGGAGATCACGGCTTGGCTGGCGATGATGGTCGCGGCGGTGGCGATGACGATCACGGCAGGGCGCCAGGCTTCTGGGGCCATGAGGAAGAACGGATTGCCGATAGTGCTGCGGTCGGCGATCACCATGGCGCCTTGGCCGAGATAGTTGAGCGCGAGCGCCGGGAAGACGAGCCACATCCAGGCGACGGAGATCGGCTTGCGGCCGAAATGGCCCATGTCGGCGTAGAGCGCTTCCGCACCGGTGACGGTGAGAAAAACTGAGCCGAGTACGATGAAGCCGAGGCCGGCGTGCGTGAACAGAAAGCCGACAGCGTTGAGCGGATTGAACGCGGCGAGCACTGTGAGGTCTTGGCTGAGGTGAAAAAGGCCGAGGCCGGCAAGCACGGTGAACCACAGAATGCAGATCGGACCGAACCAAGCGCCGACGAAGCCGGAGCCGTGACGCTGAACGAGGAAGAGTGCGATCAAGATGCCGAGCGTAACCGGCATGATGAAAGGCTCGATGTGGCCGGTGAGGCCAGGCAGCACGGCTAAGCCTTCGATGGCGGAGAGCACGGAGATGGCGGGCGTCAGCATCGCGTCGCCGTAGAAGAGGCCCGCGCCGGCGAGGCCGATGATGAGAATCAACGGCGTGCGTTTGCCAAGCGCGCGTTGCACGAGCGCCATGAGTGAAAGCGTGCCGCCTTCGCCGCGATTGTCGAGGCGCAGAAGGATGGTCGCGTACTTGATGGTGACGACCGCGATCAGCGACCACAGCATCAGCGAGATGACGCCGATGATCTCCGCGTTTGTGGCCGCGCCGTTCTGATGGACGACGTGGCTGATCGATTCACGGAAGGCGTAGAGCGGCGAGGTGCCGATATCGCCGTAAACGACGCCGATGGCCGCGAGGGTGAGGCCCCAGAATCCGCGTTTGGTGTGGTCGATTGCGGCGGGGTTCGCGTCGGCGGTGAGCGTGGTCATCGGCCGGAGATGGGCGCGATGGGCATAAAGATTCCATGTGGTTGCGCGGGCTGGTGGGTAGGGCCAGATTCACGGCGTGAGCAATGAGCCTCCTTCCCTCTGGCGCGCGCAGGTGCGGCCGGCTGCTGTAACGGCGGCGATGGTTGGCGTTGCGGCGGTGTTGGCCCGGTTTGGCGAGCAATGGCTCGATCCGCAGACTCTATCTTTGTTCTTTGTCGTGCCGATCGTGATCGCGGCGATGCGTTATGGGCTCGGCCCTTCGCTGGGCGCATCGGTGCTGAGTGTCGCGGCGATCAACTTTCTGTTTGTGGAGCCACGTTTCACGATGGCTGTCGCGCGGCCGCAGGATTTGGGTGCGTTGGCGCTGTTCGTTGTCGTGGGTGTGTTGGTGAGCGTGGTCGCGGAGCGCGCGCGGGTGGCGGATGCGGCGCAGCTTGAGGCCGCGCGGGAGCGCTTCAAGGCGGAGTTGCTCGCGGGCGTGTCGCACGATTTGCGCACGCCGTTGGCGACGATCGTGTTCACGTTGCAGAGCTTGCAGAAGTTTGCGGCCGATCACGGCGCCGAGGCGCGGGCTGAGTTGTTGGACTTGGCTGAGAGTGAAGCGCGGCGGTTGTCGGAACTGGTGGAGACGCTGCTCTCTGCGTCGCGGATGGAGGCGGGTCAGACGCCGGTGCAGCTTGAGCCGGCGAGCGTGAGTGAGATTGTTGCGGCGGCTCTGGCGGATGCGCGCGTTGAAGCTGTGGTGAGCGTGGCAGGTGATTTGCCGCTTGTGTCGGCTGATCCGGCGTTGGCGACGCGCGCTCTGGCGAACCTGCTTTCAAATGCAGCGAAGTATGGAGGGGCGTCCCCGATCAGCGTTTCGGCGCGGTTGGACAATCACAACGTGCTGGTTGAGGTCGCGGATCGCGGGCCGGGGTTGGGCGACGATCCGGATCGGCTGTTTGAGAAGTTTGTGCGCGGTGTTGAAGCAGATGGTCGCGCGCCGGGATTGGGGCTTGGGCTTGCGTTGGCGCGGACGTTTATGGAGTCGCAGGGCGGTGCGCTGAGTGCGGCGAACCGCGAGGGCGGCGGTGCGGTGTTTACACTGAGCTTTGCATGCTGGACGAAAGCGGCGCGCGATGGCGACTGAGACGACGATCTTGGTTGTTGAAGATGACGCGTCGCTACGGCGCTCGTTGGAGATGACGTTGAAGGCGGCAGGGTACGTTGCGGTTGGCGTCGGCACGCTTGCAGACGCGCGGCGGATGCGGGCGCACTATAAGCCGCAAGCCATTCTGCTCGATCTTGGTCTGCCGGATGGCGATGGGTTGGATCTCATTGGCGCGGTGCGTGCGGACGATTTGACGCCGATTGTGGTGCTGACGGCGCGCGATGCGGAAGCGCTCAAGGTGCGCGCGCTTGATGCCGGCGCGGATGACTACGTGACAAAGCCGTTTGGCTTGGAGGAATTGCTGGCGCGGTTGCGGGCGGCGTTGCGGCATGCGGTGCAGAGCGCGGGTAGCGCGCCGGTGGTGCGGACGGGGCCGCTGGAGATTGATCTTGGCGCGCGTGTGGTGCGTCGCGATGGGCGCGAGGTGGAGTTGTCGCCGAAGGAGTTTGAGATCTTAGCGTTGCTGGCGTCGCGGCTTGGGAAAGTTGTGCGGCATCAGGATTTGTTGAAAGCGGTGTGGGGTTCGGAGCGCGCGGATATTCAGTACTTGCGAGTCTATGTCGGGCAGTTGCGGGCGAAGCTTGGGCTTGTGGAAACGCCGCTGCTAGTTTCCGATCCGGGCGTTGGCTATCGGCTGATCGCCACTTAGCTCTCTTCTTCGGCGCCCAGATATTTCACACCGATCTTTTCCCATTCTTCGCGACGCTTGGCGGCCATGCTTTCGGCGATGTCTTTTGATGGCCAAACGAACTTCGATGGCGTGCGGCCGGGGCCGCGCATCTCGCCATTGATTTCAAGCGCGCGCTCAAACCAATAGAAATTGCGCCAGCGGCTTGCAGGCTTGGTGACGCGTCGCTCTTCGAGTTGCGTCGACATCGGACTACGCCTCGTCCCTCAGTGCGCGCAGGCGCAGCGTGTCGCGATAGACGCGGAGCTTCTCGTCTTTCTCGCGGCCGAGATCGTGTAGCAGGTCCCATGAATAGAGGCCGGTGTCGTGGCCGTCGTCGAAGCTGATGCGGACCGCGTAGCGACCGACGGCGTCGGCGCTGACAACGTTGACATTGGCTTTGCCGGTGACCGGCGGCGGGACATTGCCACCGTGGCCTTTGTTCTCAGCGCTCGGGCTCTCAACGCGCAGGAGTTCGAACGGGATCTCGTACATTTCGCCGTCATCGAAGGCGATGGTGAGCGCTTTGGTCTCGCGGTCGAAGACGAGATCGGTGGGCCAGGGGCGGGAGATTGCTTCTGCACTCATTCGTCGGCTCCCAGTTCTCGGGCCTCGTCGATCAGCATGATCGGCACGCCGTCGCGCACAGGATAAGCGAGTCTCGCGCGTGCGCTGACCAATTCTTGGCGTTCGCGATCATAACGCAGCGGCGTGCGGGTCTGTGGGCAGACGAGCACTTCCAGGAGCTTGGGATCGACTTCCGTCATTGCATCGGGCGCTTGTCGTCGCCAGCGGCGCGATCCCATTCGAGCAGCGCGAGAAGCGCTTGGGTGCGATCTTCAAGCGTCAGCGCTTCGAGCATGGCTTGCTTGGCGGCGGGATCGAATGGGCAGATTTGGGCGGCGACGTTTACGATGGTTTCTGTCGGCGCTTGCTCGACTGAATCCCAATCGACCACGAAGCCATGCAACGCGGCGTAGCTCTTCAGCGACTTGATCAAGCTATCGCGATCAATGCGTTCGCCGCGGGCCTGAGAGAAATCGTTTTCGAAGGCGTCGAAGCTCACTAAAGCTTGGCGATAGGGCGTTCCGGCTTCGAGTTCTTGGTTGAGATCGAAGCGGCAAACACCTGTCAGTGTGATGAGGTAGCGGCCGTCATCGGTTTCCGAGAACGCAGTGATGCGGCCGACGGTGCCGACGTCCGAAAGATCCGGCGCGGGGTTGCTCTCATCGCCTGTGGCCGGCTGGATCATGCCGATGAGGCGATCACCACCGAGGGCGTCATCGACCATGTTGAGATAGCGTGGCTCGAACACGTTGAGCGCCAGCACGCCGCGCGGCATCAGAATGGCGCCGACCAGCGGAAAGAGCGGAATCGTCTGCGGCAGGTCCGCGGGCTTGCGATAGCCAAACGCACTCATGAGAACAGGATGGCCGAAAGCTTGCGGCGTCCCTGCTTGGTGACGTCCGAGAGCGGGCCGGCGGCTTCGAAGATTTTCAGAAGTTGAGCGCGCGCTGCGCCTTCATTCCATTCGCGGTTCTTCTCGATGATGGCGAGGAGCTGATCGCTGGCGGCCTCGAGATCGCCGCGCGCCGAGAGTGCCTCGGCGTATTCAAAGCGCGCTTCTAGATCGTTGGGGTTGGCGGCGACCTTTGAGCCGAGCTCATCATTGTCGCCGACATTGCCGGCGTTGGAGGCAAGCTCGATCGCGGCGCGGACGCCGGCGATGTCTGGGTCATTGGTCTTTTCCGGCGGCGCCATGGAGAGAATTTCTTGCGCGTTCTCGATGTCGCCCGCGCCGAGCGCGATGCGCGCCATGCCGGCGATGGCTTTGGTGTTGGTTTGATCGAGCTGTAGCACGGCGGTGTAAGCCTGTGCTGCGCCGCCGATGTCGTCGAGCCTGATCGACTCCGCTGCTTGCTCAAGCAGCGACTCGACCTCAGCGGTCATGTCGGCGCCGGCGAGGCGATCGACGAAGAGTTTGATTTGGCTTTCCGGGATCGCGCCCATGAAGCCATCGACCGGGCGGCCCTGATCGAAAGCGTAAACGGCGGGGATCGAGCGCACGCCGAGTTGACCGGCGACACCCGGATTCTCGTCGATGTTGATCTTCACCAGCCGCACTTTGCCGCCGGCGTTGAGCACGGCGCGCTCAAGCGGTGGTCCGAGCGTGCGGCAGGGGCCGCACCACGGCGCCCAGAAATCGACGATCACCGGTGTTTCACGTGATTGCTCGACGACGTCGGCCATGAAGCCTTGGTCGGAGCCTTCTTTCACCAGATCGGTAGCGGGCGGCGCTGCGCCGTCGATAATGGTCATACGTTCCTCAGTTGGCCTCAGTTGAGTTCTCGTTCGGGCCTAAAGATGGGCTTGCGCGGCGTCGGGTTCAATTCTCGTTGGTATTCCCTCGGCGTCAAACGACAGACGGATCGGTTCGCGGCCGAGGGAACGCACGAATTTCAGCATATCGGCGGGGCTGATGGCGGTGGTGGCGTCGTTTTTGAGCGGATGGAAGTTCACCGGATCGAGCGCGAACAAGGCTTCGTCCAACACCAAGGTCACTTTGCGATCGGGATCGTTGATGACTGCGAACAGCGTCACTGAGCCCGGCTCTACGCCGAGATACTCCATCAACCGTTCGGCGGAACCGAACGAGAAGCGTCCGGACCCAATCAGCTTGGAGACGGCGGTGAGATCGATGGCGGTGCTGGAGATCGCGCAGATCAGGAAGATCGCGCCCTTCTTGTCCTTGAGGAAAAGGTTCTTGGTGTGCCCGCCCGGCATCGATGCTTTGAGATCGCGACCTTCGTCGACCGTAAACACGGGCCGATGCCGGTGCGTCACGTGGGCAATGCCCAACGCGTCAAAACGGTCGAAAAGATCGGCTTCTGTCGCAGGCATGGCGCACATCCCCTTGGCGCATGTGTGGGCGAGCGTCTAGGAGGGAGGGGATGAAACTCACTTGTTATCAAGTCGATCAGCAGCCGGCGGAGATGGTCCCAGGCTCGCCGGATCGCGACTGGATGGATCGCTTCTCGGATCGCCATCCGTATCGCTGCCTTCCTCTGGTGGTCGCCAACACGACGGGTTGGGCGTTGCTGTCGCCAGTCAGCTTTACGGCGACATGGACGGGCGGGCCGCGCATCGAAGACATCCGGATCGATCCCGATGACGGCACGCCGCGTGGGTTGTTGGATCGCTGGGCTGTCTCGCATTTCTCTGGTGGCGTGCTGACGTTTCACACTGGTTGGCTGTTTCGCACTGAGCCGGGCTGGGATTTGTGGTGCGGTGGTCCGCCTAATCACATCAAGGATGGAATCCAGCCGCTTGCAGGCGTCGTTGAGACGTACTGGTTGCCGTTTCCGTTCACGATGAACTGGCGTTTCACGCGTCCAGGCATGGTGTCGTTCAAGAAGGGCGAACCGTTCTGCTTTGTGTATCCGCTGCCGCACGAGAAGATGGATGAAGTGCAGCCGATCATAAAATCGATCCATGACGATCCGGAATTGAAGCGCCAATACGATGCTTGGGGCCAAAGCCGCACCAACTTCCTCGATAAACTTGCCGACAAGGACGAGGAGGCTGTGAAGAACGGCTGGCAGCGCGACTATTTCCGTGGCCGCACGCCGGAGGGCCATCTGGCGCCGGATGGTCACGTCAACCGCCGCCGCATGAAGCCGCCGCGCAAGGCTGAGCCCGGGGAATAAGCGCATCTGATTTTGTGCTGCCGGGCATCTAGCGTTTGTAATATCGGGGAGAGCACGCATGGATCGTCGTGAATTTGCGCTGGGCGCCGGGGCGCTACTGGCGGGCAGCGCCTTTGGTGGTGCTGCTTTGGCCTATGATGGCGCGATCAGTTCACGCGCGCGGTCGCTGCATCGGCGCGCGATTGTTGTGGACGCCAACCTCGGCCCGCCGCTGACGTCGGATCAGTTGCCGCTGTCGCAGGCGACGCTTGATCTGGCCCGCAACGCTGGCGTGTCAGCGATCAAGACCAGCATGGGCGGCTTCAATGGACCGTTCGAAGATACGCTGGCGGAGATCGCGTTCTATCAGCGCTTGATCGAGGCGCATCCGGACTACTTCCGTCAAATCCGCACAGTGGGCGATATTGCCGCCGCCAAACGTGCGCGGCAAGTTGGCATTATCTTCTCTTTTGAGAGCGCGACGTGCCTTGAGGACAAGGTTGATCGCATTGATCTCTTCCGCAATCTCGGCGTGCGCGTGATGCAGCTGAGCTACAACACGCCATCGCCGTTCGGTGCGGGCGTGATGTCGCCAGCTGATGCAACGCTCACTGATCTTGGACGAGAAGCGGTCGCGCGTATGAATGAGAAGGGCGTGGCGCTGGATTTGAGTCACGCCAATCCGGCGACGACGGCTGCGGCGATCGCGGCGTCCACGAAACCGGTTTTGATCACGCATGCTGGCTGCACTGCCGTGCACAACAATCCGCGTAACAAGAGCGACGACGTGATGCGCGCTGTTGCTGAGAAGGGTGGCGTGTTCGGCATCTTCGATCTCTTCTTCACCGCGCCAAGCCCGCGCCAGCCGAACGTCGACGACTACATCGCACACATGACACATGCGCTGGACGTGTGCGGCGAAGATCATGTCGGCATCGGTAGCGATACGAGCTTTGATACGATGGAGATGTCGGCGGAAGAGCAAGAAGGCTGGAACGCCGAAACGCAGCGCCGCATCGCAGCTGGCGTCGCTGCGCCTGAAGAAGATGGACGCTTGCCGTTTACTGAAGGTCTTAACCGGCCGGATCGTGCGTTGGTGATTGCCGACGCACTGCTGGATCGCGGGATTGCGCCGCGTGTCGTAGACAAGGTGCTCGGCGGTAACTTCGTCCGCGCGTTCGGCGAGATTTGGTAACAAGCTAGCGTCCTGTGGAGAACGCAAAGCGCGTCCAACGCGGTGTGACGCAGGTCGCGGTGGCCCGAAACTGGGCGCGCTATCTCTCATTCATCGGAGCAGCACGAAGCTGCATCATTGGTGGAGTGAGAAGATGGCACATGCATACGAAACCCGTCAGCGTCGCAACGGCGCGATCGATTTGCGCGACGACATGTCGACGTTGGGCAAGGATTTCTCGCAGCTGACCGACGATCTGGGCGGCATCTTCGAGCAAAAGTGGAACGCGGCCGGTGAGCGCGTGAATGGCGGCATCAAGCGCGCCGCAAAAGAAGTCCGGGCTCGCCCGTTTGCTGCAGTCGGCGCCGCTGCGGGTGCGGGCCTCCTGATCGGCGCAGCGGTGACCGCCCTGGCGCGCCGCCGCAAGTAACCAAGGCCAATAAGCTAAGGTCGTGCCCCGGTGGCTTTGCTGCCGGGGCTTTGCCTTGTGCAGCGTCCGCGAAGACAGTTCCGAGCCGCCCCTTGCTTTGCCCGTGCGCCTCTGCGATATGACCGCCCCTCAGCCCCGGCCCTGCCGGGGTTACCCACGGATGCGGGCGTAGCTCAGGGGTAGAGCACAACCTTGCCAAGGTTGGGGTCGTGAGTTCGAATCTCATCGCCCGCTCCA
>JBEBHI010000218.1:0-4782 GCA_040080935.1 Terricaulis sp. | reverse complement strand
CGGCGACGAAGACAATCCAGAACTCTTCGCCGATGGCGAAGGCGGCGGCGACGAACTCTTCGACCGCGCCGTCGAGATCGTGCAACGCGACCGCAAGGCCAGCACGAGCTACCTGCAGCGCCGCCTACAAATCGGCTACAACCGCGCCGCCACGCTCATCGAAAAGATGGAAAAGGCGGGTATCATCTCGGAAGCGAATGCGGCCGGTAAGCGCGATATCCTGGTGGATGTGGTGGACGAGGACTAGTGCGGCACTCCGCCCCAATTAACCGAATCCAGTTGTTCATCGCCAACTACGCGCTTTAGACTCGCCCGCATGGAGCGGGTGGGAATTCTCCAACGCATGCAGACGGCCGGGCTTTTGCTCGCGCTGTTTGCGTTGACGTTTAAGGCATTCCTGCCGCCTGGCTTCATGGTCGCAACTCATGCCGATCGCATTGCGATCGTGCACTGCAACGGCGCAGACGGCGTCCTCGATTTAAGCCACGGCAAAAAAGCTCCGACTGACGATAGCAGCCGGCACTGCCCTTTAGCGCAAGCAAGCGCGACGCTCTTGCCAACACCGGTCGCGCTCGCATTCGCACCTGTCACATATCCAAGCATCGAACTTGGTGCGCGGGCCTTGGAGCGTCGGCCCGACGTAAGCCTCGCCAGAGGCCCGCCTCTTCCCGCGCGCGGCCCCCCAGTTCAAGCCTGAACACGTCACAACAACGGCCACGCTGAGCGCTGGCCGCGTTCAACTACGCCGGCGACGCCGGTCAACTCAGGCTATGAAAATGTCCTTCAAATTTGCGCTGTTCGTCAGCGCGCTTGCGCTCGCGCCGAACGTCGCGTTCGCGCAAGCAAACCAGTCCATCGACTCCGACACCATCATCGTCACCGCGCGCCCAAACCCGGAAGATCCCGCTGTTGTCGCGCAAGCGCGAGCGCAACTCTCCGAGACCCCCGGCGCCGTATCGGTCGTGTCGAACGAAAGTTTCGAGTCTCGTTCCGCGGTCGGGCTCACCGATATCCTTCGCGATGTGCCCGGCGTGCTTGTGCAACGCCGATATGGCGAAGAATCGCGTTTCTCGATCCGTGGCTCCGGCATCGATCAATCCTACCACCAACGCGGCGTACTCTTCGCGCAGGACGGCGTGTCCTTCGCTGACGCGGACGGCTTCGCGGATTTCCAGAAGATCGACCCGCTGACCGCCCGCTATGTCGAAGTGTACCGGGGCGGCAACGCCCTCCGCTTCGGCGGCGCCCAGCTCGGCGGCGCACTCAACTTCGTCACGCCGACCGGCCGCACGGCACAGTCGGAAAACCTCCTCCGCGCCGAAACAGGCTCGTTCGACTTCCAGCGTCTCGCCGGCCAAGTCGCGCGCACCTGGGGTGACTGGGACGGTTTCGCCGCAGTCACCGGACTGCAGACCGATGGCTTCCGCCATCACTCCGCTCAGGAGCAAGTCCGCGGCACGCTCAATCTGGGCTACTCGTTCGGAGAGGATCGCGAAGTTCGGCTCACCGCCTACGGCGCAGACATTGAACAGCAAGTCCCCGGCACGCTGACTCTCGCGCAGGCGCTGGCGACACCCGAAGCCGGAAACCCCGGCGCCATCGCCACCGACTGGCAGCGCGATCAAACCGTCTTCCGCACCAGCTTGCAAACACGCTGGCGGCTCAATTCTTCAACCGTGTTCGAAGGTGGTGTCTACGCGACAGCGACCGATCTCTATCACCCGATCTCGTTGCTCATCGAACAGCAGATTCAAACGCAAGGCGCGTTCGGCCGTTTTGATTGGGAAGGCGAACTCGGCGGCCATCGCGCCGATCTATTCTGGGGCGTCTCCTATCGCCAGGGACACAACGACCAACAACTTGCCCCCGTGTTCTTCCCCATCGATGGCGACAGCCGTCAGGAAGCGACGGGCCTTGATCTATTCGCGGAAGGCCGCTGGTTCGCGACTGACCGCCTCGCACTCGTGGCGGGCGGTTCGTTCGGCCAAGCGACGCGCGATTATGCCGATCATCTTAATCCGGCGAACAACGCCTCCAAGGATTTCGATTGGTTCGCGCCGCGCGTGGGTCTGATCTGGGAAAACGAAGACGGCGCCCAAATCTACGCCAACATCACCAATTCGGTAGAGCCGCCGCATTATGGCGCGCTCGTGCAAGCCCCTGTTCAAGGTTTTGTACCTGTGAAGGCACAAGAGGCATGGACTGGCGAGATCGGCACACGCGGCCGCACAGGCGCGTTGGTGTGGGACTTCACGCTCTACCGCGCAGAACTCGAAAACGAGCTGCTGAGCTTCAATCCCGGCGTCGGCATTCCCGCGGCGTTTTTCAACGCGGACAATACGGTGCACCAAGGCGTCGAACTCGCACTCGATTGGGAGATCGCGGAAGGCTGGCTCCTGCGGCAGAGCTACACCTACTCTGATTTCTTGTTCGACGGCGACCCGACCTATGGCGACAACCGCATTCCGGTCGCGCCTGAGCACCAGTATCGCGCCACCTTGCGCTACACCGCGCCCGCAGGCTGGTTCGTCGCACCGAGCGTCGAATGGCGCCCAGGCGACACCTATGTCGACTACGCCAACACGCTGGAGGCGCCCGGTTATACGATCTGGTCGCTGAACGCTGGTTGGGACTTCGACAACGGCGTCTCGCTCTTTGTCGACGCCCGCAATCTCGCTGACGAAGCTTACGTCCCCGAGTTCGGCGCCATCGTCGACGCCACCGCCCTCGGCGCCAACACGTCCGTATTCTATCCCGGCGAAGGCCGCGCCGTTTACGGCGGCGTGTCCTACCGTTTTTAAGGAGAGCGTGATGTCTCGGAAAAAACTCTGGCTCGCGCTCGCGTGCGGTTGGCTTCTGCCAACCGCCGCAGTCGCGCATGTCGTCTTCGCTGAGCCTGAAGCAGCGCCCAATTCTTACTATGCCGGCTTCATTCGCATGAGCCACGGCTGTGGCGCGTCACCGACACGCGCGATCCGCGTTGAAATCCCGGATGGCGTCAACATCGCCCGTCCGCAACCCAAAGCCGGATGGCGCCTCAGCGTCGAGCACGCGCCTCTTGCCACTCCCATCCGTACTGAAGGCGGGTACGAACTCACCGAGCGCGTCACCGCCATCACCTGGCGAGGCAATCTCCCCGCCGATCAGTTCGACCAGTTCGGCATCATGATGCGCCTGCCCGATCAGACCGGCCCGCTCTACTTCCGCGTCACCCAAACCTGCGCCAACGGCGAGCAGGCATGGACCGACATCCCACCGGAAGGCGCAGCCTGGCACTCCGTCCCGCACCCCGCGCCGGTCATCACGCTCATCGCACGGCAAGTCATCGAGCATCAGCATGATCATCACTAGACGAAGCGCTTTTCTGGCGGCGCTCGTCCTCGCATCATGCGGCCCGGCGGCAAACGAGGACGCCGCCGCGATCGAAGCGCTGATGCGCGCGACCTGGGATCGCCCCGACGCACCGCTCGATATCGGCCCGATCGCCATCAGCAGCGAGCATGCCGTGGCCGGCTGGACCCAAGGCGAGATGGGCGGACGCGCGCTTCTCACCAAGCATGAAGGACAATGGCGCGTCTTGCTCTGTGCCGGCGACGGCATCCGCAGCGCCGATGGCCTCATCAGCGTCGGCGTTCCAGAAACCCAAGCCCACGCCCTGGCGACACGCCTCGCCGAACAAGAACAACGCGCCAATCCCCAACGCCTCGCCGCCATGTCGCGCTTCGAAGGCGTAGTGCGCATGGACGGCCACTAAAAAATCTATCCTACACCTTCCGCACCGGCCGTATCATGGCTCTCACCCCATGAACGCCACCGCCCCACCACCGACACAGCCTGCGGGCCACGCTCACGAAGCAGCGACGGTCCGAACAGCACCGCCCGCCCTATGGCGGGTGGCGCAGGCGTTCTTGGCGACACTGCACATGCTCTTCGGCGATCCCACAGCGGTCGCGACGCGTCACACGCTCACGGGCAAGGCGCACGCACACATGGCCTCGTGGCTCCGCTGCGCCGAGGCGATGTTCCGGCGCCTCATCCTGATTGAAGCCAGTGCGATCGCTAAACCCAACACGCGCCCGCTTCTGAAGCCGCGCCGCTCACGCACGCTCAAGCGCTACGAATTCTGGCCCGAAAAGCCGCAAGACTGGCGCGTCCGTTTCCGCATGTTCGCGCCCGCCCCGCGCGCGCCAAAACCCAGACCACCTGGCCTCGCTGCCGCCGCGCGTCTCGAACAGCTCCGTAAACTCGGCGCAAAGCCCGGCGAACCGATCTACATCTGCCGCGAAGAGCGACCGGCGCCCCCAGCACGAGCCCTGAGCCTGTCGAAGGGCGGCAAATCACGCACCGCCGTTCGACAAGCTCAGGGCTCGAAGCAACGCATCCGCGCGCAGGATTGCTTCTGGGTGCACGAGCGCGATCTGAAACCGCTCGTCTTCCGCTCCGCCTGGCCGCTCGCCGAACGCTACGAAGCGCTGCTGCGCGTCATCGCCGATCCCGCCCCTTACGCCCGTCGCGTAGCCGCACGTTTGCACGCGACGCCGCACCGTCTGGCGGAGGCTTTACGCGCACCACCAGACGCCGCAACTCGCGTTGATCGGTTCGATGAATTTAGAGAATGCGCCGAACGAAGCTGGCGCCCGCATTTCAGCTCAGCTTAGAGCCTACTCAGCTTTCGCTTTCTTGCGCGCCGTCGCACGCTTTTCAGTGTTCACGCGACGCGTTTCCGCTTGCGCGGCCGTCTTCGCGGTTTTGCGTTCTTCCAACGCAGCGCCTAGCAGCGGC
>JBEBHI010000217.1:0-4784 GCA_040080935.1 Terricaulis sp. | reverse complement strand
CCCGCGAGCTCAACGAACGTCCAAGAAAAACTCTGGACTTTCATACCCCGGCCGAGCGATTTAGCGAGTGTGTTGCATCGACCCGTTGAGGTCGCCGAGTGGGTCAGTCATTCGGGGCTTATGGCGTTTCGGGGCGGTCTGAGACCAAGTCGCGATAAGCCCGCCAACTTGCCAATCCTAGCCAGGGGAAGACTACGGTGAGGGCGAGGAAGCCCGTTGCAGCTGATGCGAGCACAAGGGCGACGATCAGGAGCGCCCAGATCATCATCACGATGAAGTTCTTGTTGATCACGCGAACGCTGGTGAACACCGCCGCAAACACGTTCGTCCGCTGATCGAGAAGCATCGGCGCCGACACGACCACCAATGAATAGGTGAAGAAGGCGATCACCCCGCCGATCAGCGAGCCGCTGACAAGCATGACATGGCCTTGATCCGTGCCGATCGCAAAGTCGAAGAACTCCGAAACGGTGTGGTGCAGTCGATATGTGGAGAGACCGTAGACGACTTGGGCAATGCGCCCCCAAAACAGATAGATGAAGAGCAACGCGGTCCCAAGATAGGCGACGTCTTGTCGTAGAGCGGATCTCACAATCGCCATTCTGCGAAGGGTGGGCTTCTCACCGAGTTCGATCAGGCGGCCAGCTTCATAGATCCCCATTGCCAACATTGGCGCAATGAAAACGAAACCGCTCGTGAGCACCAAGACCCAGAAGGCAGCGTTGAAAACGATCAACATCGCGCAGAGCGCGAAGCTCAAAGCTGCAATCGCCAACCCATACAGCAGGAGCGAAATGGGCGCCCGCCGCATATCGTTCCAAGCGCTGGCGAGCCAACGAAAAGGAGCCAGCGCGCCGACCTTACGTATCGATGGGATGTGGTTCGACGTGCCTTGAGGGTCCATGTGCGGATTTGGGATTTGGCGACGGACGGTCTCTAGAGTTGAGTAACTGAGCCAAAAGCGAGTGCCGCTAACAAACAAACCCACAGGCCGACGACGAGCCCAACCAGGAGCCGATGCTCGGGAGCGATGTCCAACTGCGGGACACGCCACTTCTCGGTATCAGATGGTGAAAAATGGTTTGTTGATCGTAGTAGGGCCATAACCAGCCTCCCCAGTCTCAGACAGGGTGCTGGGCGCGCACAGAAGCGGATTGAGCTGGATCAATTTCAACGCCGATGTCGCACTGCCGTGGCAACGAAAAGTCGAAATTTGCGTGACTCAGCCGCTTGGATGTCGCGGACGGCGCCAATGGGGCGGCCTCGGTGCCACTTGCTTGGCTCAGATTTGCCGAAGACTCCAAATGGGCACTAGATAAAATCGCGTTTCATGAACGAGGGCAGCCATGGCGGATTTGTTGGCGATGTCGAGCGCCGTTATCGAAGGCGCAGAAGGGGCAGCGCAGGTTGGCCCGATCAACCGCATCAACCACCAGCTTTCCGAGATCGGGCGCGGCGTGGCGATGGTTGAGGCGTTCTCTCACTCGATCCTGTTTGAAACGGACGACGGCCTTGTTGCGTTCGACACCTCAAATCCTCAAGGCGGCTCGCGAGTTGTCGAGGAAATAAGGCGGTGGAAGAAGGATCGCTTCAACACGATCGTCTACACGCACGGCCACGTCGATCATGTCGGTGGCTGCGGCGCCTTTATTGCCGACGCCGCCGGCAGCAATCAGCCGCGACCTTGCGTGTGCGGCCATGTCAACGTCGCGCGTCGCTTTGAGCGCTACGACATGACCAATGGCTACAATCATATCATCAATGAACGCCAGTTCGGTCAGTTCCGCCGAGCCGGATATGACATCTCAAGTGAAATGCGATTTCTGCCGGAAAGCTCGCCCAAGCCAGACCAGACTTACACCGACGCCATGTCTCTGAACGTTGGCGGCCTTGCGATCGAGTTGCACCATGCCAAGGGGGAAACTGACGACCATACGTGGGCTTGGGTCCCCAAACACAACGCGATTTGTGCGGGAGACTTCTTCATTTGGAATTTTCCGAACGCCGGTAATCCTCAGAAGGTCCAGCGATATCCCCGCGAGTGGGCCGCAGCACTTCGCGACATGGCGAGCCGGGATGCAGAATTGTTCTTGCCCGCGCACGGCCTGCCGATTGGCGGTCGCGAACGCATCAAGCGCGTGCTCACAGAAGTGGCCGATACACTCGATAAGCTTGTTGATGAAACAATCGCGCTGATGAACCAGGGCGCGCGCCTCAACGATATCATTCACAGCGTCAAGGTGGACCCTGTGGCGCTGGAGAAGCCTTATCTGCGACCGCTATACGATGAGCCTGAATTTGTAGTGCGCAATATTTGGCGGCTTTACGGCGGCTGGTATGACGGCAATCCCGCCAATTTGAAGCCCGCTCAAGATGCGATGCTCGGGGCGGAAATCGCTTCGCTTGCGGGTGGCGCAGCCAAGCTCGCTGAACGTGCGCGCGAACTGGCGGAAACCCAGCCCCGTGTTGCCTGCCATTTGGCGGAACTAGCTGCGCTTGCTTCTCCGGAAGATGCGCGCGTGCATGCGCTACGCGCGGAGGTGTTTCAAATTCGACGGGACGGCGAAACTTCGCTGATGGCGAAGGGCATTTTCGGTTCAGCGGCCAACGAATCCAAATCGAAATCGGACTAGCCTCGTCGGGCTCTGATTGTTGGCCGCAATGACCGGAGACGGCGATGGCGTGCCGTTCACCCGACTGGGTGATGAACGGCCTGATTGAGGCGCGACGGCCACTCGACCGACGAGGAAGTTATCTCCAATGCGCGGTTCCGCGAGAGCAATAACGGTCGTGCATTTCGCGCTCGCGAGCTCCCGGCAGGCGATGTAGGTCGGTATCATCCGCAAAGGGACACCCCTCTCGCTCAATCCGCGAGCGCAGGCCAAAGTCATGCAGCGCTCCCGCCGCCATCATCATGGCGATCGGACTCACGAGCAGCAAAGCGATGGCGATCGCTTTAACTCCCATCCAAAGTCTGCGTGCAAGCCAAACGCAACCAGCCCAGAGCCTGTCGCAGAGGGAGACGAACGCGTCGCTTGCCACCAGCAGCGCATCCTCTGCAGCGCTGACGAGGGGTGGGCAAGAGCCGGAGAGATATGCCAGCCGCATGGGCATGCTTAGACCCTAGCCCTCTTTCAGTTTCACGGTCCAGTTTCGGCGACAACACGCCGTTGCTGCGAACGCTAAGCCACCGTCTGCACTGGAGCGCGTAGGCCGCTCAACGAAATCGCCGCTATGTCGTACGATGGCCCAAAGGCGACACTCAAGGCGATGGTGGGGGCGACCTTTATCTCTTCTGGCAATCAGCAACGCCGCTATAGCGCATGCTGCCGCAGACGAAATCGCACGGCTTCGCGTCGTTGCGGATCGAAATCAGCGCGCTCAACCAAGGGAAATTGGAGCAGAAGGGCCGTGGCCTTTGCGTGCAGTGCGCGGCGACGAATGCGACGGCCGCGTAGCGCTGAACCTTACAAACAAAAGAACCCCAGCCGAAGCTGGGGCTCTTCGCAATCTAAATAGAGTGTGTGGCTTACAGGATCGCGCCGAGACGCCCGAAGCCGGCGTTGCGCGTCAGGCTCGCGCCCGAACGATCGCGATCCAGCAGCGTGCCGCCAAAGTTCCAACGCACGCCAACAGAGAGCGTGTCGGCGTCGAAGGTGTCGTAATCCGTTGAGGTGTAGCCGCCGTAGAGGCTGATCGGAGCGCCCGAGAACTGGTATTCGGCGCCAACGCCGAGTGTCAGGAAGTCGAGGTCAGCAAGTTCGCCGAAACCGACCGTGCCGCTGAACGAGAAGTTGTCGGTCGCAAAGTGCGTGGCGCCGACATCTAGCGCCGTGGCGTCGGACGCGAAATCGCCAGAATCCGAGTAGCTCAAGACGCCATTCAAAGTCGTGCGCGACATGTAGTAGGCGCCTTCTAGGCCGACGGTGTAATAGTCGTAATCGCCGATGCTGTAGTCAGTGTTGCCGAAGCTCACAAAGCCGCCGATCAGGTGGCTGTCGTTGCGAGTAAAGACATGGCCGCCGATATTGTACGTGTCGACTTCGCTGCCGCCATCGTATTCATGGCTGCCGAACACGCCATCGACTTGGAAGCCTAAAGAGCCGTCACCACCCCGGGCATATGCGCCCCCGAACGTCCAAGCATCGATTTCGTTGGAGTCGACATCAGTGGATGAGTAGCCGAGGTCCACAAAGCCGGATTGAGCCGAGGCCACGCCAGGTGCGACAATCGCTAGCGCCGCAGCCGCGCTGAGGAGAAGCTTTTTCATGTGTAGTCGTCCTTCTTTGCTGAGCCCGACTCGAGCGTGCGGCGAAAGGATGCGGACGGCGCTTCACAGCAAAGCATTGAGCGCGCTGAATGCAGCGTGTCATTCGAGGTGTGATGTGCATGTCACGGCGTTGTCATCCGACGTGACGCGTGAAATCGAAACGCCCCTCCTTGTGGCGCGCCTTTCTCGCAGTCGTTTCGGCTGTGGGTGTTCGCGGACTATCCGTTGGTCATGGAAGAGTCAGCAGGCTCGATCTTTGGCGGCGGGTTCGGAGACCACGCCGACGGCGTCGGCATCCATTGGGTCAACGTTACTGGCGACCGTCTTCGGCGAGTTCGCGCCGTTGCTGCACTCGCTAAGGCACTGACTGCAATCGAGCGAGTAGGTCAGTCAGGCGATTCGGGTCGATGACGCGCGCTGGCCCCTTCGAGACATCGGCGTTTCCTCGCAATCCGAACATCAAGTCATCGCGGCGCGTGGGACAAATCCTCCACACGTCGCAGCGCCTCTTGAA
>JBEBHI010000216.1:0-4797 GCA_040080935.1 Terricaulis sp. | reverse complement strand
CGGCTCGCGCCCTATACCGCGCCTCCCACTGGACGGGCCCGTAGCTCAGCTGGGAGAGCGCTGCGTTCGCAATGCAGAGGTCAGGAGTTCGATCCTCCTCGGGTCCACCATCCTTCGCTCGCTGACGCGAGCTTCGGATGGCCTACGCCGTCCTTCTCATGGAACTCACATCAGCTAAGCTCGCCCCAAAACATAAAAGGGGCGGGGCGTGATTGGACGGTTTTTGAGCGCGTTCGCGACGGCTGCCGATGCGCCGTTGCGCGAGAGCCAAAGTGAGATCGACGCGACCTACCGGAAGTATCGCTGGCGCGTGCTGCTCGCGATCACGCTTGGCTATGGGCTGATCTACACGTGCCGGCTCGCGATCGGGCTGGTGAAGCCGTCCATGATCGATGAGGGCGTGTTCACGCCGGGCCAGTTCGGTCTGATCGGGTCGGTGTTCTTCTACACGTATGCGCTCGGTAAACTGACGAACGGCTTCCTCGCCGATCACGCCAACATGCGGATGTTCTTGCCGCTCGGCTTTGCAGTGTCTGCGTTTTGCAATTTTGGGATGGGGTTCGCAGACACTTTGGCGTTGGCGGCAGTCCTATGGGGTGTGAACGGGTGGTTTCAGGGATTTGGCGCGCCGGGCAGCGTCGTTGCGTTGTCGAGCTGGTTCTCGAACAAAGAGCGCGGACGCAATTACGGAATCTGGATCACGTCGCATTCGTTCGGCGAAGGGCTGACATTCTTCGCGATCGGTTTCGTGGTGGCGCACTACGGATGGCGCTTCGGCTACTTCGTGCCGGCCGCCATTGGCCTGGCGACGGCGGTGATGATGTACGCCCTGATGCGCGACCGACCGCGGACGATGGGGCTGCCGGCGGTCGCGGATTGGAAGAACGATCACGTCGCCGAGAGCGACGCGAACAAATCGAGGGGCAGGCTGGCGCTGCAACTCTCAGTGCTGAGCTACCCGACAATGTGGATCTTGGGGCTTGCGAGTGCGGCAAACTACGTGACGCGCTACGCGATCAATTCATGGGGCCCGCTTTACCTGCAAGAAGCACGTGGCTTCGATGAGGTTGCGTCAGGCACGATGCTGATGATCTCGACGCTGGCGGGCATCGTGGGCTCAGTCGGCTACGGCTGGATCAGCGACAAATGGTTTGGCGCGCGACGCCCCCCAGCGAATTTGATCTTCGGTGTGTGCGAGATCATCGGCTTGGTGTTGATCTTTTTTGGCCCGGCTAACACGCCGACCTTGATTGCAGGCATGATCTTCTTTGGGCTTGGCCTTGCAGGGTTGGTGGCTTCGCTTGGCGGATTGTTCGCGGTCGATATTTGTCCGAAGCGCGCGACGGGCGCGGCGATGGGCGTGATTGGGATTTTCTCTTATCTCGGCGCGGCGTTACAGGAGAATATTTCCGGCTCGCTGCTCGAACAGCACTCAGTGATGGTAGGCGCTGATCGCGTTTACGACTTCGAGCCGGCCATTTGGTTCTGGCTCGGCTCGTCGGTCGTCTCGCTGTTGTTGGCGGCTACGTTATGGCGCGCAAAGTTACGCGATTAGCTTAGCGGCACGTCGGCGACCTTATCTTTGTAGTCTTTCTTCGGATCGCTCCCGAGAAGCATCTTCACGCCGGCGAAGATGTTGTTCTCATTGAGCCAGATGTGCGCGTGCTGAACGTCGAAACGAATGAGCTGGATCTTCGGATCGTCTTTGCCTTCGAACCAGGCGGCGACGAACGGATTCCAGAGGCGTTCGACTGTGGCTTGGTCAGTACTGAGAGACAGGTCGCCAGTGACGCCCGCGAAAAGGTCGTGCCCCTTGGACGCGAAGTAAGCCTCGCCGGGCGCGCCTGCTCCAATGCCTTTGACGAGATCGGTTTCTTTCGAGGTGAAGAACCAGACCGGGCCGCTCTCTTTGTCGCCGTCGAGCTGCGCGGTCATCGGCTGAGCTTCGCCCGACCCTTCGACCCCGAGCATGATGGTCATGTCGGACTTGAGGTGCTTCCAGAATTTGGTTTTGATTTCGCTTTCGCTCGGCATGTTCGAGTCCCTTTTGCGTGTGGGAAGCGAACGGCGCGGTGCGCTTGCGAGTTCCTATGCGCCCTGCGGGTCGGCGAAAAAGATGCGGGTATGCAGCAGCTCGCTGGTGTCGCGCGCAGGATCGTAGGGACGCCATGTCACGCCGTCTTCTGAGACTTCGTGCTGTGCGATTTCTGCGTCGAACGCGGCGGGGGAGTCGGTGCAATCAAACATGGCGAAGAGAAACGGCGCCGCTACAGTGAGGTTCCCGCGCTGGAGCAGCGCCGGGCGATGACGCTGAGGCATGTGATGCGGGTGATGATTTTTGCGGGGCTGGCGTTTGCCTCTGCCTGCGCGAGCGGCGGTGACGACGAAGGTTGGACGGGCAACGACGCGACGCCGTTCGATAGCGCGGTGATTGCCTGCCGCATCGAGACCCAGACGACCGAGGGCGCTCAATACGAGGCGTGCATGGCTAGCAAAGGCTGGACGCGCCCTCAGCGTTAGCCGCCGAACGCGCGCGCGATTGCGCCGATCGCAAGCGTGATGCCGGCGATGATCGTCACGATACGCCAGCTCTGCGCCTCTTGTGCGTAACGCTTCTGCATTGTGTCGGCCGACACCGGCGCGGCATCCCACGCCGGGACGCTCTGGCCCGCGACGAGCAGAAAGCCGGGGTTGCCGTCGACGAGACCGAGATTGGTGATTGGGATTTTGACATTGTTCGAAATCACGCCCGCCGCGTTTTGGTAATAGGGCGAAGTGAAACGGCGGTCCGCGCCGAGTACGATCCGGCGACCATCGTTGAGGACGATGGAGTAGGCGAACTGCACCGCCGTTGTGCCGATGGCGCGGAAGGATTCAGCGCGTGACTCGATGCCTTTGATTGATGCCAGCGGCAGCGAGATTTCAACCTTCTCTTGCGCGACGTAGCTTCGCTGCGTTGGCAAGCGCAGCTCAAGCGTCTGCCAATTGATGGCGATGCGGGCGAACGATCGGGCGATGGCTTCGCGATAGAGGTAGACAGTGAGCCCGGACACAGGAAGTGCGAGAACGACGAGGAAGGCGCCGACGCTTTCACCTTCGCTCAGCAAGACGCCGCCGACGGTGACGAACAAAGCGACCATCAACACGAACATTGCGACTGTAAGCCAAATGGCGATTTGATCGCCGCCGTTCCGTTTGAGTTCGATCGTTGCGCTCATGGCGCTGCCCCCGCATGCCCTTGGCTGCGAGCTTGGCTCAAAGGGACTCGAACGCAAGCAGGATCGTGCGTTAAGCGGCGTCGCGTTTGGCGTTTTGCGCCCGTGGTTCGTCTTCGATGTCGCCGGTGATGAGGCGGGCGCCGCGGTCGAAGGTTAGGTACGACCAGGTCCAGTCGAGGGCGACGGCGATGCGGTTTTTGAAGCCGATCAGGTAGTAGATGTGCGCAGCGCACCAGAGCAGCCAGCCGATGAAGCCGGTGAGGCGGAAGCCGCGGAAGTCGGCGACGGCGGCTTTGCGGCCGACGGTGGCGAGATTGCCGTAGTCGACATAGGCGAACGGTTCGGTGAGCGGGTTGCCTTCGAACGCGGCTTTGATGACGCGCGCGGCGTAGACGCCTTGTTGCTTGGCAACAGGCGCGACGCCGGGGAGTTGGCGGCCGCTGGCGTCATTCACAGCGGCGCAATCGCCGATGACGAAGATGTTGTCGTTGCCCGGCGCGCGGAGATTGCCGGCGATGATGGCGCGGCCGGCGCGGTCTGCTGGGATGTTGAGCCATCGTGCGGCGGGCGAGCTTTGCACGCCGGCAGCCCAGATCACGCAGCGCGACGGAATGTGCTCGTCGCCAAGAGTGACGCCCGTTTCGTCAAGGTGAGTGACGGCTTTGCCGAGGCGCACTTCGACGCCAAGTTTTTCCAGAGCGTGACGCGCGTGGTCCGATAGATCGTCTGGAAAGGCCGTCAGAATACGCGGCGCCGCTTCGACGAGGATAATGCGCGCGCTCTTGGGATCGATGCGGCGATAGTCGCGGGCGAGTGCCTTCTTTGCGAGCTCAGCGATCGCGCCTGCGGTTTCAACGCCGGTAGGGCCACCGCCGATGATAACGAAGGTGGTCAGCCGTGCGCGTTCGGCAGCGTCAGGTTCAAGCTCCGCGCGTTCGAAGGCAAGCAGGATGCGTTTGCGCTGCTCGGTGCCGTCTTCAAGCGTCTTCAGACCAGGCGCGAATTCTTCCCAGGCGTCGTGGCCGAAATAGGCGTGGCGCGCGCCGGTGGCGATGATGAGATAGTCGTAGCCGACGCGGCGATCGCCGAGCACGACTTCGCGCTTAGCGGTGTCGGTGGCCTCGACGGTCCCGAGTTCCACGGTCGCGTTCTTCTGATGGCGCAGGATGGCGCGGATTGGCGTCGCGATTTGGTTGGGCGCAAGGCCCGCGGTCGCGACTTGGTAGAGAAGCGGTTGGAACAGGTGGTGGTTGCGGCGATCGATGATGGTGACATCGACGGGCGCATCCTTGAGTGCCTTGGCGGCGGCGAGGCCGCCGAAACCGGCGCCGATAATGACGACGCGCGGGCGAGTAGTCGCGTTCATGGGCGAGGCCCCTCCGTGACACTCTCAATATAGGCGTGTCGTGGCGCCGGTGCAGCGTTAATGCGGTGCTACATTGCGCCTCAGGGATTGCTTCGCGGGCGCGGGGAGGGTCTAACGCGGCCCTCCCATGCTTGAGATTTCGGACCTCACCTTTCGCTTCGGCCCGCGGCCGTTGTTTGAGAATGCGAACGCGTTCATCGCCGAGGGCTGGAA
>JBEBHI010000215.1:0-4829 GCA_040080935.1 Terricaulis sp. | reverse complement strand
TTATCGAAGCGCGCGCGCTCGACGTTCAAGATCTTGCCGCGCAGCGGCAGCACGGCTTGGGTCTCGCGGCTGCGACCTTGCTTAGCTGAGCCGCCTGCCGAGTCACCCTCGACAATGAACACTTCAGATTTGGCCGGATCTTTCTCTTGGCAGTCGGCGAGCTTGCCGGGCAGCGAGGAGATATCGAGCGTCGACTTGCGGCGCATTTCGCGCGCCTTGCGCGCCGCTTCACGCGCGGCGGCGGCCTGCACGATTTTCGCCATCACGATTTTGGCGGCGCCTGGATTTTCTTCGAACCATCGCGTCAGTGTTTCGGCGACGAGGTTTTCGACGACCGGTCGAACTTCCGAAGAAACCAGCTTTTCCTTGGTTTGCGACGAGAATTTCGGGTCAGGCACTTTCACGGAGAGCACGCAGGTGAGGCCTTCGCGCGCGTCATCGCCGGTGATTTCCACCTTCTCTTTCTTGGCAATGCCGGAGCTCTGCATGTAATTGTTCACCACGCGCGTCAGCGCGCCGCGAAAGCCCGCTAGGTGGGTGCCGCCATCCTTTTGCGGGATGTTGTTGGTGAAGCAGAGCGTGTTCTCGTGATAGCCGTCGTTCCACTGCATCGAGGCTTCGACGGTCATGCCGTCGCGCTCGCCGATGACGTAGATGGCTTCCGGGATAACGGCCGAGCGGCTGCGATCGAGGTGCGCGACGTAGGCTTTGACGCCGCCTTCGTAGAAGAGGATTTCCTCGAACGGTTCTGGCCCGCGCAGATCTCTGAAGATGATGCGGACGCCGGAATTGAGGAACGCCAGTTCGCGCAGACGGTGCTCAATGGTTTTGCGGTCGTACTCGACCATGGTGAAGGTTTGTGGTGACGCGAGGAAGCGCACGGCGGTGCCGTTCTTGACCTTGCCTTCGTCCTGCGGCGCGGGGCCGACTTCCTTCAGCGGCGCAACTGCATCGCCCATGGCAAAGCGCATGTAATGTTCTTTGCCGTCGCGCCAGATTCTGAGGTCCAACCACTCGCTGAGCGCGTTGACGACGGAAACGCCGACGCCGTGGAGGCCGCCGCTGACCTTGTAGCTGTTCTGGTCAAACTTCCCGCCCGCGTGCAGCTGAGTCATGATCACTTCAGCCGCGGAGACACCCTCTTCGGTGTGAATGTCCGTCGGGATGCCGCGCCCGTTGTCGAAGACTTCCGCGCTGCCATCGGGATGCAGCACCACCTCAACCCGGTTCGCATGCCCCGCCAACGCTTCGTCGATCGCATTATCGACGACCTCGTACACCATATGGTGCAACCCCGACCCATCGTCGGTATCCCCAATATACATCCCCGGCCGCTTCCGAACGGCGTCTAACCCTTTGAGAACTTTGATGGAATCGGCGCCGTAATCGGGCGCGCTCGCCGGTGCTGGTTGGGGCGGGTTCATGGGTCTCGAATCGAGCTGAAAAATACCTCACGAATATAGTGATGAATGGGGGAAAAGTCGCGGTTTTGGCGCCACTTTGGGCGGAAAAAGCTGCGCTGAAAACCGTCAGAAAATCAGTGACTTGGTGAGCCACGCAGTGCCGGCCATAACGCCTGTGCCGAGCGCGAGCCAAAGGCCGTCGCGAGCGACCATTCCGAGACCGAAAAACACGACCGCGAGACCAGGCGCGAGCGGTGCGAATGGAATGAGCCCCAGTGGGAAAGTGATGAGCGCGGCGGCGATCACCATCACCGCGACCAGGTTCACGAAGGGCGGCTTCGAGAGGAAGGTCAGGCGCGGCTTCAGGACCTTGTCGATGACCCTGGCGGCGCCACGCCCCTTCTCGATGCCGGACCGCACTGCATTGCGAGGCAGTTGCGCCTGCAGCGCCATCTTGGGCAGCCAGATACTTGGAAGCCCCAGCGCCATTTGGCCGGCGACCAGCATCGTCAGCGCGGCGGCCAGCCAGGTCATGCCGGGGATAATGGTGGCAGGCGAAATGGCGAAGAGACCGATGACAAGCAAGAGTGGGCCGTAGGAACGTCGGCCGACGGAGTCCAAGATCTCTTCGAGCGTCAGCGTGTCAGGCGTGGAATCGTTCTCGCATTTGGCTGCGATCTCATCGAGCACGCCTTCGAGGTTCGCGGTCGCGCTCAAAAGATGAGCGGGATGGCGAGCCAGAACGCGGCTGCCGTGAGCGCAATGCCGATCGCTAGCCACACGCCGTCGCGTGCGGTCATGCCAAGACCGAACAGCACAATGGCGATGCCCGGCGCCAGAGGCGCGAACGGGATTAGAGAGAGCGGGAATGTGATCAGCGCCGCCGCGCAGACGCAGAGCGCCACAAGGTTCACGAAGATCGGTACTGTCATGAACGACCACCGTTGGCGGAGCACTGCGCCGTCAAGGCGCTCCGCGGCAGGCCGTGCGCGATCCAGAAAGACGAAGAACGCTTTTCGCGGCACGCGGATATCGAGCACCTGCTTCGGGAGCCATGGACGCTTAAGACCGAGAGCCATCTGCCCGGCGATAAGCAAGGTGATTGCAGCGACGATTGAAGTCGTGAAGGGCAACACAGTCAATGGCGAAACGGCAATCAGGCCAGTCAGGAGCAACAGCGGACCATAGGAGCGCCGGCCAACGGCGCTGAGCAGCACGCCGAGGCGGATGCCATTCAGGCTGCTGTCGCGATTTACATTGTAAGACAGCTCATCAAGCACATCCGCCAGCCCGTCCGGGTGGGCTGCGTTCCGCTCGGGCGGAGGCGTGAGTGAGGCAAAGACGCTGGCCATGTGACGAGCCAACGCGACCTATGCAGGCGAGTTCCAGGTTAACGCGCACAGCGGCGCAATAGTGTTGCAGCGGCGCCTACGAGACGCGCACTGGCAAGGTTTCGTAACCCTTCACGAAAGACGAATACACGCGCTTGGGTTCCCCCATCACCTCGATCTTGTCGAAGCGCTTCAGGATCTCCTCCCACACGATGCGCAATTGCATTTCACCAAGGCGATTACCCACGCAACGGTGAATGCCGAAGCCGAAGGATAAGTGGCGACGCACATTATCACGCTCGATATCGAACGCATCCGCATTCGGGATGACTTCTTCGTCGCGGTTACCTGAGACGTACCACATCACGACTTTGTCGTGCTTCTTGATCAGCTTGCCGCCGAACTCGACATCCTCAAGCGCTGTGCGGCGCATGAAGGCGAGCGGCGTTTGCCAACGGATGGTCTCGGACACGAGGTTCGGAATGAGCGCCGGATTAGCGCGCAGCTTCGCGAACTGCTCGGGAAATTTGTTGAGCGCGTAGACGCTGCCGGTCATGGAATTGCGCGTCGTGTCGTTGCCGCCAACGATGAGCAAGATCAGGTTTCCGAGAAATTCCTGGCGCGGCATGTCCTTGGTGCTGGCGCCGTGCGCGAGCATCGAGATGAGATCGTTGCGCGGCGGCGCGGCAATGCGCTCTTCCCAAAGGCCGTTGAAGTATTGCAGGCACTCCATCAGCTCCATGCGGCGCTGCTCGTCGCTCTCGACGATGCCCTGCCCGGGCGCCGCGGTCGCGACGTCCGACCAGCGCGTCAGCTTGCGGCGATCTTCCCAAGGGAAGTCGAACAACGTCGCCAGCATCTGGGTGGTGAGTTCGATCGATATCTTGTCGACCCAATTGAACGTCTCGCCGCGCGGCACGTCATCCAGCAACTTGCCGGCGCGTTCGCGGATGATCGGCTCTAGATTGGCAAGGTGGTTCGGCGCGACGATCGGCGAGACGGTCTTGCGCTGCACGTCGTGCTTGGGCGGATCCATCGCGATGAACATCGGTAGCGGAAAATCTTCTTCCGGGTCGAACAGCACGATCGACGGTTCCGACGAGAAGCGCTGGTGATCGGTGTCGACCGCCATGATGTCGTTGTACTTGGTGATCGACCAATACGGCCCGTTCTGACTGTCCGGGCAGTAGTGAACGGGATCCTCTTTGCGCAGGCGCTCGAAGAACGGCCACATCGTGTTGTCGCGGAAGCGCTCGCTGCGACTGATGTCGAGCGTCTTCAGGTCCGTTGACCAGGCATCCTCGTTCGGATCGTAATCGAAGACATACTCTTCGTTGCGTTTTGGGATGTAGTCGGAGATTGCCATGGCGCGCCTCTTCGTCAGGCGCTCACGCTACCCAAATTTAGAGGCGATTGTCACGTTGCCGTAACGGGCGCCTGCCGAGGCCTCTAGGTTTTCGCGCCATGGCCATTTCACCGCCTCTCATACCCGGCGAAGATGCCTTCAATGCGTTCAATGCGTTGGCCGACAAGCTAGCCGCGAAACTTTCCAGCGCATCCGGCTACACCCTGTCAGAAGCGGAGCAGTATATCCGGACCTTCTACGACGAGTGTGAAAGCTCGGAGCCGCAGCGGCGCAAACAACTCCGAGACAGTGACATGTCGGAACACGGCGCTTGGGCTGACGATCACGCAAGGTTTCGCGCGGCTGATGGGCGGCGATGTCACGGTGAAGATCGCCGAGGGCAAAGGCTCGACCTTCACACTGTCCGTGCCCGCAGGCATCGCCGCACCGATGCAGATCGCGGCCTAACTCAGGCGCACTTGGCCGTCGCGGACTTCGAACATCTGCGCGCGATGGCCGAAGGCTTCGAACAAGTTTTGATCCGTGCCGGTGAGCCAGGCTTGGCCTTCGTTCGCGAGCAATTCATCGAACAAAGCCGCGCGACGCACTGAATCTAGGTGCGCCGCCGCTTCGTCGATAAGAATTAGAGATGGACCGGCGCCTGGATCGCCGGCCAGTGCGCGCGCTTGCGCCAGCGTGAGGCCGACGAGCAGCGCCTTTTGTTCGCCGGTGGAGCACTGATCAGCATCC
>JBEBHI010000214.1:0-4829 GCA_040080935.1 Terricaulis sp. | reverse complement strand
GCCAACACGCCGTCACCCGGCGAAGGCACCTCAACCGCAACCTTATCCGTCTCAAGCTCAACAATCGGCTCGTCGCGCTTCACCGCGTCGCCAACTTTCTTGAGCCAGGCGCGCACGACCGACTTCGAGCCTTCTTGCTCCAGCGGCATCACGATGTTCATCGCGTCGGCCATCAGAAGCTCACCAGTTCTTCGATCTTCGCCGCGATCCTCTCAACCGAAGGCAGCGCCCATTCCATCAGCTCAGGATGGTGCGGTGAAGGAATGTCCGGCATCGTGAGACGCGCGACCGGTGCGTCGAGATCAAGGAACGCTTGGTCGACAACGACGGCAGCGATTTCCGCGCCGAAGCCGGCAGTACCGATGTCTTCGTGCACGATGAGGCAACGATGTGTGCGGCGCACGGAGGTGAGCACCGCTTCACTGTCCCAAGGCATCAGCGTGCGCAGATCGAGAACGTCAGCGCTGGCGCCGAGCTTGTCCACGGCCTGTTCGCAACGTTCAACCATGCCGCCCCAAGTAACGATGGTAATGTCGTTACCCTCGCGCACACGCTTCGCCATACCAAACGGCAACGCGAAATCATCACCCGGATAGGGGCGGCGCGCGCTCACGGCGTCGAGCATGTTGCGGTGCTCAAGGAACATCACCGGATCGTTGCCCCGCAGTGCGGTCCGCAACAAACCAACCGCGTCTTCTGCATTCGAGGGGCAAGCCACGCGCCAACCTGGCGAGTGCACGAATTGCACTTCGTTCGTTTGGCTGTGCCAGGGATCGCCGCACTTGAAGAAGCCGACCGGCATCCGCACGACCATCGGCGCAGCGAATCTGTTCGCCGTGCGCCAACGCATCGTGCCGCAATCATTGATCTGCTCGCACGCCGGATCGGCGTACTTGCGAAACTGAATCTCCGGCACCGGCATCAGGCCTGCGATCGCCATACCGACAGCGCGACCGATGATGCCTTCTTCCGAGAGTGAAGTGTCGAACACGCGGTCTTTGCCGTATTTGTCCTGCAACCCCAGCGTCACGCCGTGGACGCCGCCCTTTGGTCCGACGTCCTCGCCGAACACCAGCACACGCGGGTTCACAGCCAGTTCGTGATCCAAGACGCGCCGGATCGCGGTGATCATGTTGATGCGCGCGCCTTCCGGCTTTGGTTCATCGCTGACGCGCGGCGCGGCATAGCCAGCGTTCAGCATGCCGCCTTCATCCTGAACGGCGCCGTCTTCGCTGAACACGAAGCGCGTCACTTGCGACGGATCACTCACGGGCCGCTGGTCGGCGATCTGCGCGGCGCGGCGAACTTTCTCTTCGGCGTCCGCTTGCGCCGCGTCCCAGTCCTTTTCGCTCATGAGCGACGGCACGACATGCGCTTTCAGCTTCGGCAGCGGATCGTTGGCCCACTCGGCGTTGATCTGGTCTTTGTTCTTGTAGGCTTGCGTGTCCTGAAACGAGTGCCCTTGCAGGCGCGGCACAGTGAGGTGAACGAGGGCAGGGCCATTGCCGCCGCGAACGTGCGCGACACCCTCGCTGATCAGCTCGGACGCTTCCGTGGGATCTGTGCCGTCGCCATCGCAAATCTTCAGCCCTGAGAAGCTCGCCAGATTGCGCGCGATGTTTTGACCGGGCGTCTGCAACCAGCCCGGCGTCGAGATGCCGTAACCGTTGTCTTCAATGTAAAACAGCATCGGCAGCTTCAGCGTCGTTGCCATCGTCAACGCCGACCAGAATCCGTTCGTCGCGACCGAAGCATCGCCGCCCAACACGACACTGATCGCGCCGTCGAAGCTGCGATCGCCGAGCACGTTCTGCGCGTACTCGATCGCCTGCGCGTAGCCGGCGGTCGGGGTGTATTGCGCGCCGACGCCGCCGCACATCGGCAGCGCCGATGCGCCGTTGGGGTTCGGGTAATTGAACACGACCCCGATATCGCGCCCGTCGCTATAGCCGCCGGCGCGACCCATTGCTGAACCAAGCGCGTCATCCAGGGCGACGCCGAGTGAAAGCAGGATCGGTCGCGAGCGGTAGTAGCCGCACATCGCGTCCTTAGGATGCGTCAGGTGCAGACCAAGCAGCACTTGCGCCATGTCGTGGCCGCGCGCGCTGAACTGGTAGAAAATCTTCTTCCCCGGAACGAGCTCGCGCTCCTCGATCGCATCCATCGCGCGCGACGTCTGCACGTACTCCACGACCCGCTTCCAATCGGTCTGAGATGCGGTTTGCGGTGTTTGTTTCGGTTTGGCGCTCATCGAATGCGAAAATACGCCGAATTCGACGCAAATGCCGTGCAAACGGCCCTCCCCAGCGCTAATATGTGCATGAAATGTGCGTTGCGGGCAATCCTGACGCATGAAACGTGAGTATAGGCATGGATAAGTCTGACAGACGCCTTCTGATCGCGGTCCAGAAGGATGCTTCAGTCTCTCAATCCGATCTCGCGGAGAAGGCTGGCGTTTCGGCAAGCCAAGTCTCTCGCAAGCTGACCAAGCTCAAGGAAGAGGGCGTGCTGCGCGGCATTGTTGGCGTCCTCGAGCCAAAGCTGGCAGGCCTGACGTGTTCGGCGATCATCCGTGTGCGTTTGCGCGATCACGCGGCCGCCAACGTGAAGGCGTTCCGCGATCTGGTTGAGCGTATGAACGAAGTGACGCTCTGTGTGATGACGACCGGCGAGACGGATTACCTCATGAAGGTCGTCGCGCGCGACCTGCCGCACTTCCAGGAAATCGTGCAATCGAAGCTGCTGCGCTGCACAGCGATTGCGCACATGGAAAGCTCGATCATCCTTGAGCACCTCAAGGACACGACAGAGCTCCCTCTCGATTAAGCCTGCTTCGGCTGCTGTGGCGGCGACGCCAGCTGGGGCGAGGCGCCGAGCGCTGTCTGTTTGTAAAATTGCAGACGACGATCGTCGCTCAAAAGCGCGATCAGTTCTTCAAGCGAAGCCGGGCGAGAGATCAGATATCCCTGCGCGAGATCGCAATTCATGCTTGCGAGCAGCGCGAACGCTGCTGGCGTTTCCACGCCTTCGGCCGTGACGTTCATGCCTAGACCATGCGCCAAGTCGATGGTCGAACGCACCAGCAATGCATCGCGCTGGCTCGACGTGACGTTCTGCACGAACAGCTTGTCGATCTTCAGTTCGTGCGCCGGCAGCTGCTTCAAATAAGCCAGCGACGAAAGCCCGGACCCGTAGTCATCGATCGCGACATGCACGCCGCTTGAGGCGAACAGCTCTATATTCTCAAGCGCCGCCACCGGATTGTCGATGACCGCCGTCTCGGTGATCTCGAAGCAGATTTGGTGCGGCGCTTGCCGGGCGAGGGCGGCGGCGCGCTTGGCGAAATCCGTATCGCTCAAGAGACGCGCCGAGATATTGACCGCCAGCTTGATGGTGTGCCCAGCTTCTTTCAGCGCCTTCTGATCCACGATCGCGCGCTCAAGCACCCATTCCGTCAGCGCACGGATGTGGCCGGTTTCTTCCGCCATCGGCACGAACAGATCCGGCGCAATGTTGCCGCGCGTCGGATGGCGCCAGCGCACCAGGCTTTCGGCGCTATCGATGCGACCGGTGCGAAAATTGTACTTGGGCTGGTGCGCTAGATAGATCGCGCCGTTCTCCAGCGCGCGACGCATCTCGCCCATCAGCGAAAGATTGCGCGCCGGATCGCCATACGCCGCTTCGTCATACATGCCGGCCTTCTGGCCGCGCTGGCGCGTCTGATCTAATGCGATCGACGCGCGCTCGATCATCGCGGACGACGTCTCTTCTTTGCCGCCAGGCTGAGCAATGCCGATGGTGACGTGCACATCGACGATCTGTTCGCCAAGCGACACCGATTGTTCGAGGTTGGCGATCAGTGCGTGGGCGCGCTTCAGTGCGTCTGCTTCGCTGGTGGCGATGAAGGCGACGCCGAGTACGTCGCTGGAGAGTCGCGCCATCGGCGCGTTCGGCGCGAGGTGCGCTAGACGCCCACCGAGTTGACGAACGAGTTCGCCCGCGAGCGTGTAGCCAATGGCGCCGCGCACGTGCGCGAAGCGATCAACGCCAATCGCCGCGAGATATAAGCGTTCCGGCCGCGCCGCGGCGTTCAGCTTGCGCTCCAGCGCGACACGGTTTGGCAGCCGCGTTTCGCCGTCGTGGAACGCGAGCTGCGTAATGCGGCGTTCGCGTTCGCGGATCGCCGCCGTCATGGCGTTGAAGCTTTCCGCCAGCCGCGAAAGCTCATCCTTGGTGCCGACGACGACGGTTTCGTAGACACCCTCGCGCAACTTCCGCGCCGCAGCTTCGAGCGTCGACAGCGGCTGCGTAATGCCGCGCGCCAAAAACCACGTGCCCGCTATCAGCAGCACAACGCCGGCCAAACCGATCGCGATCAGCGTGTTGAACAGAGCGCCGTACGGTGAAAGCCCGCTGGAGAGGGAGTGGCGTAGCAACAGCACGGCCTCGGTGCCGTCCAAGGACGGCAGGCGTGTCGCCAGCGCGATCGCGTTGCCATCTTTGGTGCGAAGTTGATGCGCGGCGGCCTGCTCTGCGCGCAGGGATTGATCGACAAATGCACCGAGAGCGGTGCTGTCGGGCGTGCCGTCATTCCATCCCCGCGCATCGCGCACGAGCACCGATACCTGGATGGGAATAGGCGAGAGCGCGCGCAAATCGTCCATCTGCTGCGAGCCCAGGTGCGCGCCGGCGACGATCCAGCCTTGCTCTCCGGGAAGCACGGACACCGCGCCCTGATAGATGTCACCGTTCTCCTGCAAAACGCCCGGCGCAGGCGCGTTGCGCGCGAGTGCAAGTTGCATCCCGGGGGAGACAGAAGAACTCGCGCC
>JBEBHI010000213.1:0-4905 GCA_040080935.1 Terricaulis sp. | reverse complement strand
GCCTTTGCCAGCGTGCCTTCAATGAAATCCACACGGTGCATGACGCCATCGCGCTCAGCGACGCCGCCGCCTGTCGGTCCATAGAGGCCAACACCATGCACTTCATCCAGATACGTCATCGCACCGTAAGCTTCCGCCAACTCGCAGATCGCTTCGATCGGCGCGGTGTCGCCGTCCATCGAATAGACGCTCTCGAACGCGATCAGCTTGGGTGCATCCGCCGGCGCTTCATTCATGAGCGCTTCGAGATGCTGAATGTCATTATGGCGGAACACCCGCCGCTCGCACTTCGCGCGCTTGATGCCCTCAATCATCGAGGCATGGTTCTGCGCGTCCGAGAAAATCCACAGGTTCGGAAACAGCTTCGCCAGCGTCGACAGCGTCGCGTCATTCGACACGTAGCCCGACGTGAAGAGCAGCGCGCCTTCCTTGCCGTGGAGCGAGGCAAGCTCAGCTTCGAGATCAACGTGATAACTCGTCGTACCCGAAATATTGCGCGTACCGCCCGCGCCGGCGCCGACTTTATCCAAAGCCGCATGCGCCGCATCGATCACTTCCGGGCTTTGGCCTTGGCCGAGATAATCGTTCGAGCACCACACCACGATATCGCGCGTCGTGCCGTCCTCACGCCGCACCGTCGCGTGCGGGAAACGCCCGCGCTCACGCATAATGTCCGCGAACACGCGATAACGACCCTCATCGCGAATACTCGCGACGGCGGTCTCGAATACTTCTTTGTCGGCGTCTCTCACGGTTCGGCCTTTCAACGCGGACAGTGCCCGCGCGCATCGGACTTATAGGATGTTTCAAGCGAACAGGGTAACTGAGGCGCTAACGCGCATGTAAAGCGCCTCAGTTGCGAACGGTTCGCATGAAAAGCTACTCTGGAAGATATCCCGCCGCGCGACCACGCCGTTTGCGCCAAAACAATTGGGTGCGACGCCTGACACGCGAAACGCAGTTGGGCACCGACGATCTCATCTGGGCGATGGTCGTGCACGAGGGGAGTGAGGACGAAATCCCGGTCGCCGCAATGCCGGGCACAGCGCGCTTCTCCGTCCGCGCTGCGGCCAACGCCGCCAAACGCGCACAGAAACTCGGCATCCCCGCCATCGCCGTCTTTCCGTTCATCGACAGCGCCAAGAAAGATCCGGGCGGCAAAGAAGCGCTCAACGACAAAGGCCTCGTCTGCAACGCTGTGCGCGCGATGAAAGACGCAGCGCCTGACGTAGGCATCATGGTCGACGTCGCGCTCGATCCCTTCACCGATCACGGCCACGACGGCTTGCTGAAAGACGGCCGCATCATCAACGACGACACTGTGAAAGTTCTCGTCGAACAAGCCATCGTTCAAACGCGCGCCGGCGCCGATATCGTCGCACCCTCCGACATGATGGACGGCCGCGTCGGCGCCATTCGGGCTGGCCTCGATAGCGCCGGCTTCCAAGATACACTGATCATGTCCTACGCCGCGAAATACGCGTCAGCGTTCTACGGTCCGTACCGCGAAGCCATCGGCTCAGGAAAACTCGGCGGCGGCGCCGTCGCCAATCCTGGCGACAAACGCACCTACCAGATGGATCTCGCCAACACCGATGAAGCCATCCGCGAAGTCGCCATGGACATCGCTGAAGGCGCTGACATGGTGATGGTGAAGCCGGGCATGCCGTACCTGGACATCGTCGCGCGTGTGAAAGCCGAGTTCGGCGTCCCGACCTACGCGTTCCAAGTCAGCGGCGAATACGCGATGATCAAAGCCGCCTCTCAGAACGGTTGGCTCGACGAAAACCGCGCCATCCTCGAAAGCCTGACCGCCTTCAAGCGCGCCGGCGCCGACGGCATCATCACGTACTTCGCACCCAAAGCTGCCGAACTCCTCGGCGCCTAATGCGCTACGTCCTCGAAGCCGCGCGGCCGATCCTGATCGATCTTCTATCGACGATCGTCTTCTTCATTCTGCTCTGGACGACGCACGATTTCATCCTCGCCACAGCCATCGGCATCGCCGCCGGCCTCATCGAAGTCAGCATCCGCCTGATCCGCAAGAAGCCGATCGGCGTCATAACCTGGATGAGCCTCGGCCTCGTCGTGATCATGGGTAGCGCCAGCATCTTCACGCACAACCCGCTGTTCGTGATGCTGAAGCCAACGATCGCCTACAGCCTCGTCGGCGCCGCCATGTTGAAGCGCGGCTGGATGCACGACTACCTGCCGGAGATCGCCAAGCCCTATCTCGCGCCCGATGATCTCGCACCTTGGGGCTATGCGTGGTCAGCACTGATGTTCTTCAGCGCCGCGCTCAACATCGCGCTCGCGCTGACGCTCGATCCAATCGCTTGGAGCGCCACGCTCTCGATTTTTGGATTGGCCAGCAAACTCGCGCTGTTCGCGATCACTTACATTGCAATCCGCGCACACGTGATCCGTGTTCGCAACGCAACGCCGCCCGCAGACGCAGTGCCTACGCCGCCCGCTGCATAGAAGCTTTGCCGACCGCCTGGCGCACCCCTTCGGCGATCTCTTCGCGGCGCGCCGCTTGGTCAGCGCCAAGTGACACCAACTTGACCACACCGTTGACGCACACTTCCAAGGAAGCGCGCACCGCTTCCGGCCGCAGACCCTTCGCCGAAGAGAGTTGCAACGCGAACGCCGCGCACGAACGCATCAGCGGTCCGTCGCCAGCGTTCACCGCGTAAGCCTGCACTTGGCGCAGAGCCAATTCGCAACCTTCGAGTTTGTTGGCGTCCATCGCATAGGCGGCAGCGGCGGAAACGAGACCATCGACAACCGTTTGCAACGTCTTCGCGTCCAGCGGCTCGGCGGTGGAATCATCAACTTTGCGGCGCTTTTTCGGTGCACCGGCGGTGACGATGCCAGCGCGGCGGCACGGACCGACATAACCTTCCGCGTCGATGAACTCGCGCGGCTTGCCTAGAACCTTGGTGATCGTCGCCAACAGCACCTTCGTCGAGATCGGCTTGCCGATCAGCGCGTTGGCGCCGGCGTGACGACACTGCTCGGCCATCGCGAGCGAGAATGCGCCAGACGTGATGAAGATCGCTTGGCGGCGCCCTGGCAGCTTGTGATTGCGGCGATACGCACGCGTCCACGCTGCGCCATCGAGCGGCGCCATTTCAAAAGATGCGATCACGACGTTGGCGTTGTAAACTTCCAAGAGATCGACGGCAGCCGCCTGGTCGGTCACGACCCGGACTTTATCCACGCCAGCATTGCGCAGCAGATCAAGGATGATCTGCCCCTCATACTTGTTCGGCTCGACGATGAGTACTGTCCAGTTTCTGACGTCCACGCCCAACGCTCCCATCGCGAAGTGCGTAAAGTACACGACATGCTTTAAGAGACTTTGAAGTCCGCTCGTAACGTCAACTACAAATTCAGGTGCAAGCGCTGATAGTAAATGTCGCGCTAACTCTTCGGCCGCTCCAGACGCGCGATGAGGCTCGACGTATCCCAACGCTTGCCGCCCATCGCTTGCACATCGGCGTAGTAGCTATCGACCAGCTCCGTGAGATCGAGCTTTGCGCCGTTGCGTTCAGCTTCCTCGAGCACGAGCCCCAGATCCTTGCGCATCCAATCGACAGCGAAGCCAAAATCGAAGCGGCCCTCGTTCATCGTCTTCCAGCGATTTTCCATCTGCCAGCTCTGCGCCGCGCCCTTGGAAATCGCCGCGATGACCTTTTCAACATCCAGATTTGCGCGCTTGGCAAAGTGCAGCCCCTCTGCGAGCCCCTGCACAACACCCGCAATGCAAATCTGATTAACCATCTTCGCCAACTGCCCCGAACCCGCTGGCCCGATGAGCGTCATGTTCGCTGCATAGGCCGACATGATCGGCTGCGCCTCGGCAAACCACGAAGGCTCGCCGCCCGCCATTACTGTGAGCTTGCCCGCCTCCGCGCCAGCTTGCCCGCCAGACACAGGCGCATCGAGAAACCCCAACCCGCGCTCTTCGGCCTTCGCCGCTAGTTCGCGCGCGATCTCCGCAGACGCCGTGGTGTGATCAACAAAGATCGAGCCCTTCCGCATCGACTTCGAGGCCGCGTCGAACACTTCACGCAAATCGCGATCATTGCCGACGCAGGAGAACACGATGTCCACGCCCTCCGCCGCATTCGCGACGGAGCTATACGTGCGGCCCTTGTTCTTCTGCGCCCAATCGCGCGCCTTCTCTTCGGTGCGATTGTAAACCGCCACGTCGTGACCAGCCCGCGCGAGGTGGCCCGCCATCGGCCCGCCCATAACGCCCAGCCCAATAAAAGCTGCCTTCGCCATTCGTCTTTGCTCCCGAGTTAGTCCGCGGGGCCGGTGATCTCGCCGTAGCCGCCGCGGAAGAATGTCAGCGCAGCGCCATCGCGGACGCGCACGTCCAACACTTCGCCGATGATGATCAGATGATCGCCTGCCTGCACTCTATCGTGGGTACGGCACGCCAGTTGCGCCAGCCCTCCGCGCAGCACGTTCACACTGGCGAGCGCCTCCGCCTCTTCGCTGCGCAAATCCTGCGTCGCTGCTTGAGCAAACCGGCGCGCGTTTGCTTCGCCGTCAGCGCCGAGCACCGTCACCCCCCACGTGTCGGCTTCCGCAAACGGCGCATACCGCGCCGAGCGCGCTCCGAGGCACCACAACAACAGACGCGGCGCGAGCGACACCGAAGCGAGCGAGTTCACAGTCATCCCCGACCACGCGCCTTGGGCGTCGGCAGCCGTCACCACGGTCACGCCGGTGGTGAAGGCGCCCATTGCGCGCCGGTATGCCTGTTCGAGGTCGATCTCCACACCTGCTCCAGATTTGTTCAACGCGATCTTAACGCTGTTCGGCCAATGGTTCGCCCACACAGCCAGAACGGTTGGACTATGACTGCTGCGACCAATCAACGCCCCATCA
>JBEBHI010000212.1:0-4916 GCA_040080935.1 Terricaulis sp. | reverse complement strand
GCGCTGCCGCCTTGGGTGAAGAGATCGCCGCAGAAGAGGAGTTTGCGCGTCTCGTCGAAGATGAGGCCGCAATCCCAGCCGTGCGGCAGATGCGGCGTGTCCATCCAAGTGAGACGCGCGCCGCCGACATCGAGTGTTTCGCCATCGGCAAGTGCGCGCGGCGGTTTGTTGGCGACGTCGCCGATCGAGACCATGGCGCCGATGCGTCCGCACAAGGGCTGCGCGTTGGGCGCGATGGCGAGAAACTCGTTGAGCGCGCCGCACTCGTCGGCCTCGTAGTGCGAGAAGCCGATCCAGCGGAGGCGCTCAGGCGCGATCACTTTTGCGATGGCGCCGCGCGTGGCTTCGAACAGGCCGCGCGGGCCTGTGTGCCAGAGTACGGGCTCGTCGGCGGCGATGAGATATTGGTTGAAGGAAAAGCCGCCCTCGCCGCCCGGAAACGCGACATCGGTGGCGATGCGGAAAACTTGCGGTGCGATTTCGTCGATGCGGGTGGTCATGGGCGGCGGCCTTTGGTGTCAGGTGGCGGCACTCTAGGCCGTCACCGGGAACCTGACACCTGCTACCTTAGGGGCGCCTTGCGCCGATCAGCCAACCGCAAACGAGCGCGGCTACCAGCGCGCCGCCAATCTGCGCGATGATGAACCATGGCGCGTCTTCAGGCCGGATGCCGGCGAAGGTGTCGGAGAGCGAGCGAGCAATGGTGATCGCCGGATTCGCGAAGGATGTAGATGCCGTCCACCAATAGCCAGCGGCGATGACGAGTGAGACAGCGGCCGCGACGGCGTGTGGCCGAGCGTTTGATACGAGCAGGATAGTCGCGAGCAGCGCGAACGTGGCGACGCCTTCCGATAGCATCTGAGCCGATCCGCTCCGTTCGTGCAGGCTGTCTTGCAGGAGCGGCAAACCAAACATGGCGTGAGCGAGGAGCGCGCCCCCGATGCAGCCAATGATTTGAGCGGCGACGTAGCAGGCGCCAGCGCTCGCGCTCATCTCGCGCCGCAACGTCATCACCAGCGTCACAGCCGGATTGAAGTGCGCACCAGAGATGGGGGCGAACGCCGTAATCAGCACGAATAGGATCGCGGCTGTCGCGCCCGTATTGGCGAGAAGCGCCGTCGCGTCATCGCTCGCTAGCCGCGAGGCCATGATGCCTGAACCGATGACGACACCGCTCAGCAGCAGAGCGCCGAGCGCCTCCGCCACTACTGCCCGCTTCAAGTCGATCACGCGACGTTGCCGTCGGACTCTGCGCTGTGTCCGATACTATCGAGCCGCGTTTGGAGTGAAAGACGATCCAGCGCATCGAGCCGAAGACTGGTGAAGATCGCGATGCGGTTTTGCATCGCTCCGTAAGCGTTCGCGAAAGCGCGTGCGATATCGACGGGCGAGCCGGTGGCGGCGGCAGGATCGGGAATGCCCCAATGCGCGGTCATCGGTTGGCCGGGCCAGATGGGGCACACTTCGCCTGCTGCGTTGTCGCAAACGGTGAACACGAAATCGAGCGGCGGCGCGCTGGGTTGGGCGAACTCGTCCCAGCTCTTCGAACGGAACGCGCTGGTGTCGTAGTTGAGCCGCTTTAGCAGCGCGAGCGTTTCGGGATGCACTTCGCCCTTCGGCATTGAGCCAGCGGAGTACGCCCTGAATTTGCCTGCGCCGACGCGATTGAGGATCGCTTCGGCGATGACGGAGCGCGCGGAATTGCCGGTGCAGAGGAAGAGCACGTTATAGGGGCGATGGGTCATACGACCGGCTCCATCGCGCGTGGACCACAGCACGGCGGAGGCTTGGTCGCTGCGTGCGATTCAGGCGCGGCACCTTCGGAACCGCCGCCATAGGTGGTGGCCTCGCCCGAAGTTAGGAAGGTCTCCCACGCCACGCCCTGCGGATCATTGATCCAGGACTTTTCGGATTGGGCGTAACAACAGGTCGTCGCGCCCTCTTCAAAGACGGGCGCATCGGCTGCCTTCAAGCGATCATAGACCTCGGCCAATTCCTCCGGCGTCTCCACTTGGATGCCGAGGTGACGCACACCACCGCCCTCTTGGCGCGTGGAGATGGCAAAGTTCACACGCGGATCGTCCAGCATCCACTTGGCGTAATCGCCTTTCAGCACAGTCGGTTCGGAAGCGAACAAGCTCGAATAGAATTTGATCGACTGATCGAGGTCGGCGACGCCGACGTGCACGTGCAAGCGCTTCATGACGCTTTCCTTTTCTTGGGTGACGACGCGGGAGCGCAGCTGGCGCCGCCGCAGCAGTTTTCGGTCATGAAGGCGATGAGGCCGTTCATGGTTGGGAAGTTCGCCGAGTAGATGAGCGAGCGACTTTCTCGCCGCTGTTCGGCGAGGTTCGCCCGCGTCAGGTGCGCCAGGTGAAACGACAGCGACGACGCCGGGATGCCGAGCTTGTCTGCGATATCGCCCGCAGCCATGCCCTCCGGACCGGCCTGCACGAGCAGCCGGAAAATCGCGAGCCGATGCTCATTAGAAAGCGCACTGAACGCCTCGAGAGCGCCATCTGCACGGAGCGTGATCGATTCCATATTTCCAGTATAGTCGAATCGTTAGGTTGTGCAACAGCGCAGTGTTTGCGCACGCTACTCCACCCCCGGCAACGTCAGCGTAAATCGCACTTGCCCGCCGCTGCTCGCGACATCCAGCGTGCCGCCGTGGGCGCGGGCGATTTCGTGGGCAATGTAGAGGCCTAGTCCTAAGCCCGATTGGGAGCCGTCGCCGCGGACGAAGGGCTTGAACAATTGCGCTTCGGCTTCGGGTGAAATCGGCGCGGCGAAATTCGTGACTTCCAGTTCGGCGCCCGTAGGCGTGGTGCGCCAGAAGATGCCGATGGGCGTGCCCGGCGTGCCGTGCGTGATCGCGTTGGCCAAGAGATTGGACGCGAGCTGCGAGATGCGATTGACGTCGCTATGAACTGGCGCGGTGTCGTTGATCTGCGTGTTGATCACTTGCTCGGGCCACACAGCTTGCAGCTCGGCGATGACTTGCGTGAGCGCGGGGCCGAGATTGGTCGGTTGCTTGTCGAGCGTGATGCCGGCGCCGAGGCGTCCGCGGGCGAAATCGAGGACGTTGTTGACGAGGCCTGTCATTCGCAGCGTGCTGGCGCGCATGAGGCGCACGACGCCGCGCTGACTATCGGTGAGAGCGCTCCGCTCCAACATGCGTGCGCCGGCGTCGACCGAGTTCAGCGGATTGCGCAAATCGTGGCCGAGCACGGCGATGAATTGGTCGCGCAGGAGCGCGGCTTCGTTGGCGGCGAGGAGATCGCCGCGCGCATTGATGAGATCCTCGGCGGCGTCGAGTTGGGCGGCGATGAGTTGGGCGAAGAGCTCAAACGTGTCGCGCACTTGCGGCGTGTCGACGTTGTGCGGCTCGGCATCGATGGCGCAGAGCGTGCCGAAGAACGAGCCGTCAGCGCGGATGATCGGCGCGGAGACGTACGATTGCAGGCCGTACATTTTGGGCGTGTGGTGGTCGCACCAATCGGGGTTCTCGGCGACGTTGTCGATGATGACGGTTTGGCGGTGGTCGCGGATTTCGTTGCAGATGGTGGTTTGGAGGTCGAGTTCGCCGCCGGGCAGCAGGCCGAACGCGATGTCGTCCTTCACGCTCAAGGCAATCCAGCGATCTTCGGTGACGCGGGCGACGGCGGCAAAGCGCATGCCTGTCAGCGCGCAGACGACGTCGAGGATGCGCTTGACGGCGGGGTTTTGCTCGATGCGCGCAATGTCGCGCTGAAACTGCTCTTCCATGTGGCCCCTGCGCGCTAAAGCCCGCCGGCTCCTATGACCTCAGCGATATGTGGAACTTAGCGGGAAATACAAAGTTCCCGGCCCCCTTTGCGCCGCGCTCGCGTTAGAGGGGCTGAAAGATTTCCGCACATGACAGAATTAGTCGCGCCGCCAGTGGCCGATGACGATGCGCGTCTGCCGGACGCGGTGAAGACGCTCGCGCGTGTTCTGGGGGCTGAAGCGCGTTCGCAAGGCGTCTCGCTCACGCAAGCTGGCCGCATGAAGCTCAGCATCGATGCCAAAACGTGGACGAAGTTCACGGCCCGGCAGACGATTGAGACGCCCGCATGCGGGTTCGATTGGCGCGCGCGTATGGGTCCGTTCGGCGTGATCGCCGTGCAGGACGCGCTGCTCGACGGGCGCGGAAAACTCTCGGTCAAAGCCTTGGGCATTGCGCCGCTCGCACGCGTCACGCCGTCGGATGCGCTGACGCGCAGCGAATTGATGCGCTATCTCGCGGAGCTCGCCTGGGCGCCCGATGCCATTCTGCTAAACACGGCGTTGCGCTGGCGTGAGATCGACGCGAGCACGCTTAGCGTAAGCGCCGGGATAGGCCCGACGGCTGCCGAAGTATTCTTCGCGCTCAATGGCGACGGCACGATTGCGGGCGGCTACGCGCGCGACAGGCCGCGCTCGCTGGTCGAGCCGTTTTTGCCGACGCGCTGGACATGGCGTTATTCCGATTATCGCCGCAGTCAGGGGCGCTTCATTCCGTTCGTCGGCGAAGTTGCTTGGGAGATCGACGGCAAAGAGCTCGTCTATTGGCAGGGCCATTTGACGGACTGGCATGCCTAGAGACTCACGCACGTTGGCGCTCATTCGCAGCGTGCATACGCTCATCTATGTCGTGATGGCGGCGTCGGTGTTCGCGATCCTCTATGCCAGCGTTACCGGCGCGTCGGGCGCGTGGTTTTGGCTACCCGGCCAACTCGTCGCGATCGAAGTCGCGGTGTTCGTTGGCAACGGCATGAAGTGTCCGATGTCGGCAATGGCCGTCAGACACGGCGCTCTTGCAGGACACGACACGTTCCTGCCGGAACGGCTGACCCGCCACACGCTGCAGTTTTTCGGCCCGCTGATTGGCGTCAGCGTTGTGTTGGTGCTGGCGC
>JBEBHI010000071.1:0-18077 GCA_040080935.1 Terricaulis sp. | reverse complement strand
TTATCCGCTGATTATTACGAAGCTTAAACCGCTTTGAGGCATCGCACCCCGGCCCCGCGGCGTGCTACAGAGCCGCCGCGAGAACGCGGGAGGAGTCCTGAATGCGGAAGCTTTTGGTTGGTGTCGTTTGCGCGATGGCTTTGGCAGCGCCGAGCGTCGCTCCCGCACAACAACAAGAAGGCTGGAGCTACGCCTATCTGGAAGGCGTCGCGACCGCGACGCTGCGCGATGCTCGTGGCCGCACCACCGCTACGCTCACCTGCAGCCCACCGATAGGCGACATTGTGCTCACCGATTACACGCTTGCCCGCAATGCGCGCGGCGCAAGCCAGGCCTCAGTGCGCATTGGGGCAATGGCCGTGAACGTGCCGATGACGCTGCAAGGTCGCGGCCGTAACCGGACCGTCGTCGTCAATCTCCCGCAGCGCCCGCCGATTCTGGCGGCGGTGCAGCCGAACGATCGCCTGTCGATCACGGTCAATAATCAGACCGTCACCTATGCCGATGGCGGCCCGGCGCGGATGCGTGAAGTCGCCTACGCCTGCTGGGGCAGCTGAGGTTCATCTGCGCGGCGGGGTTGCTCGGGATAAAGTTTGACGCCTAACATTGCGCACTGCTCACCGGGGGGTGGCTGCGCATGGGTGACAAAAATCCAGATCAGCGGAAGCGGCGACCGCCGCCCCAAGGGGCGGTGTGCGCAATTGTTCGCGTTGAAACCCTTGGTGGGAAGTCCGGCGAGTTTGCCTCGCTCCTCAGTGATCTGGCCTATCGCGTGCGCAACGAGGAAGATGGCTGCACCTCATATCTCGTTACCCGCGCCATGGGTTCGCCCGACATTTTTGCGGTTCACGCGCGGTTCGAAGATTGGGCGGCGTTCAAGGGCCACGCCGACACGGCGCACCTGAAGCGTGCGCTGCCGCGCATCAACGCCTTACTCGCGTCGCCGATCGCGATGGAGCTCTATCTGGAAGTGGACTGACGCTGGCGGATAACGCCAGGTACGAAGTTCACGCCGATCGCCGCCGCAAACGAGAGCGCGCCAACGACTGCACCCAGCCAATCCGCATCGCCATCCGCGCGCGTGACCTCAAGCGTCACGAACGCCGCGACGAGCAACGCGCCCGACGCAAGCGTCAGGCGCGTCTGCACTTCAGCTGAGCGGCTGCGCCAGAGCTGAACGTGCGCCAGCAGGATGAGGCCGGGAACGAGAAAGCCGAACGTGTCGCGTGAGATGAAGCCTGCCGGTGATTGGCGGGTCGCCCAAAATGGCGTCACCCAAAACGCGACGGCAGTGAGTGTGACGCCGAGCGCCGCCACCAACATCGCGTTGGCGAACGCAATCCGCACCCGGCGCGCGCCGTGGCGCGCGCGCATCCGCAGCAGAAGCGCTGCCGAGAGCCACACGCCGACATGAGCGCCGAGTTCAGCAAAACTGATTGGCTCCAGCATGACTGCGCCGCCAGCGTAAAGCACGCGCACCGCGAGATCCGCGGTGGCGACTGCGAGCACGATCGTTGCGCTCTCGAGAAAGCCGGCGCTGTAACGCGCCTCCCGGCGCGTCGCCGCCCACGCAGCTGCCCCCGTGATCGCTGCTGGCGCCGCAAAGCCTGAGCCGATCAGCGCGATGGCCGGCCATGTGCTGGTTTCGCTCAGCAGAACTTGCGCCGCGCCGATTGCGAAGATCACCGCAAAGATGCTGCATAGGCAGGCAAACGCGCGCCAGGCTCGCGATGGCAGACCCAAATCGATAGCGCTCAGCGCCAACCCAGCAAGCGCAAATGCCGGCGCGGCGATTGCAGCAGGCAGCGCGATGGCAACGGCTGCGGCAAACGCCGTGAACACTCCAGTCATCAACACCCAGAGCGTCGCCTTCAGGCCATCGAGGCCACGCTCGCGCCGCATCATCGCGGCAGCGATGACACCGATCAGCAGAAGCGAAAGCACCGCAAAGCCAGCGGCGGCCGCGTAACGATCGGCAAGGCCACTGCGCGAGAAATAGAGCGCCGTGATCGCGGCAAGCGGCGCAAGTGAACCGGTGCCCGCTAGCGCCAGGCCACGTGCGCCAAGTTGCGGCACGCGCACAGCAGCTATGGCAAAGAAAATTGCGCCAGCCCAAGCGGTCGCCGGCGTGAACCAAATCGCCGCGCTTGGCTGGCCGCTCAGCACGAACAGCCCGAGCAGCGCCGCGCCAAAGGCGCCGAAATGCATGCCCTCAAGGCGCAAACTCAGCGATCCCGTGATCGCTGTTGCCGCAATAATAAGTCCGAACGCGATGCCGGCCGCGCTCACCATCCCGATTTGCAGCGAAAGCGCCAACACTGCGATGGTCATTGTCAGCGCCATGGTGACGCCCGTACTGACACGATGGAGATGCGCGTGCCCGAGGCCGGTGACGGCCGCCAACGCAACGCAAATCGAATAGCTCGCCGGATCAGCATGCGCCGAACCCAAAGCAAAGCCGATCAGCGCCCAGGCGCCAGACGTCGCGACAGCGGCCCAAGCCGCCGCACGCCACATCGGCCGGTGCGCGATCGCCATCATCGCCGCGCCAATCGCCAGGCCGCATGCAACGATCGTCGCGGCGCTGGCATTGAACGCAAAGCCAAGCGCTGGTGCGATCGCAAGAATGCCGAGCGTCAGCCCGCGCGCGGTTTCAACCGAAACACCAGGCGTCGGCACATTGATCGTCGGCGTCGCCGGCAAATTCCAACTACGCTGCGCGCGCTCAGCCGGCGCTTCCTCAGCTTCAGTGCTGACCAGAGGAATAACCTCAGCCGTCGCGCCGCGCGCGCCAGCCACCTTCGCGCGCTTTGCTCCGCGCGCCGCTAGCGCTTCACGCAGGTCCGCGATCTCAGCCTGCTGCTGCTCGAGTTTGCGCCAGACCCAGAAGCCTGCCGCGAGAGCGGCGGCGGTCTGGATCGCGAGGAGGGCGAAAATCAGCTCCATGCGGCGGCGTTACTAACCGACACAGCCGTCGAGGGCATGCCCAAAACGGGTCATCTCCCATCCGGAACGCAACCTGTTGCCGTAGAGCAGCGGATAACGCTGCGTCAGCCCATCAATTTGCGCATGAATTTCTGGGTCTGCATGTTGCCGCCCGTATAGGCCTCGCGCCCGGTTTCGTCGGTGATCTGGGCCCAATGGTCTCGAACCGCCTCTGCGCTCGCGCCGTGGCCGAGATAAGCGCCCTCGGTTTCGGTGATTTGAGCCAGCGAGAAAACGCCCGCGCCAGCCGTGAGGATCGCGCCGTTCGGCCCATCCTTCGATGCGAGGTAAACCGCGCCGGGGGTAACCTGTTCCGGTCCGAGCTTTTCGAGCATTGCCGGCGGCATCAAGTTTTCGGTCATCCGCGTCGCCGCGACGGGTGAGACCGCGTTGATGCGAATGTCGTTCTTGGCGCCTTCGAGCTTGATCGTGTTCATGAGCCCAACGAGCGCGAGCTTGGCGGCGCCGTAGTTCGACTGACCGAAATTGCCGTAAAGCCCGCTCGATGAGGTCGTCACGACGATGCGGCCGTAGTTCTGGGTCTTCATGATCTCCCAAACGGCCTTCAGCGGCTTCACTGTGCCCATCAGGTGAACATCGACCACTGTCGCGAAGTCCGCGATCTCCATCTTGGAGAAGCTCTTGTCGCGCAGGATGCCCGCGTTTGCGATCAGCACATCAATGCGGCCCCATTTGGCCATCGTGCGCTCAACCATCGCCGCGACGCCCGCATCGTTCGTGACCGAGGCGCCATCCGCGATCGCTTCACCGCCAGCAGCGGCGATCTCCGCCACCACAGCGTCAGCTGCTGAAGACGAGCCGCCTGAACCATCCATCGTGCCGCCGAGATCGTTCACGACGACCTTCGCGCCGCGCTTCGCAAACTCGAGCGCATGGCTGCGTCCAAGGCCGCCACCGGCGCCCGTAATAATCACAACCTGGCCATCGAAGCGGATGTCGTCGCTCATCTGAAGTGTCTCCGTTTTGTGAAGGTTTTGTTGTCGGTCGATTGGCTGCAGGTCAAGTGATTGCACCGCTCATAGCGTCGCACTAGCGTTACGGAAAAGCGGGGCGGCTGTTGATCTATTCATTCGAGAATGCGCGAAGCTTGATTGCTATCGCGCTGATCATTCTGATCGCCTGGCTGTTCTCTGAGAACAAGCGGCGTTTCCCGTTCTTCCTGACAATCGGCGCGCTCGCTGTGCAGGCGGGCTTGGTTTTGCTTCTGTTCGCGATCCCGAACTCGCACGCCGTGCTTGCAGGTGTGACTTCCGCCGTCGATGGCCTCGCCAACGCCGCCGATCGCGGCGCACAATTCGTCTTCGGTTATCTCAGCGGTGGCGATCAACCGTACGGCACGGTTGCTACAAACGCGCCCTTCATCTTCGGCTTCCGCGTGCTGCCGCTCATCCTGGTCATCTCCGCGCTTTCGGCGCTGCTTTGGCATTGGGGCATTCTGAAATGGCTGACGCAGGCCTTCGGCTTTGTCTTCGAGAAGACCATGAACCTCGGCGGCGCTTCCGCACTGGCGGTGGCGGCCAACATCTTCATGGGCATGGTCGAGAGCCCGATCGTTATCCGCGCCTATCTCGATAAGCTCTCACGCGCCGAACTCTTTCTGATGATGGTTGTCGGCCTCGCCACTGTCGCCGGATCTACCATGGTCGCGTACGCAGTGATCTTGGCGCCCGTGCTGCCCAACGCAGCAGGGCACGTGCTCGTCGCGTCGATCATCTCAGCGCCGGCGGGCATTCTTCTCGCGCGCATCATGATCCCTGAAGAGCACAAAGCCGGGACACCCTACGATCACGCCACCGCGCTCAAATACGAAAGCTCGATGGATGCGATCACGAGGGGCGTGCAGGACGGCGTCATGGTGGCGGTGAACGTCGCCGCTTTCATCATCGTCTTCGTTGCGTTCGTCTGGATTGTGAACAATCTGCTGATGCTAGCGCCGCCTCTGAACGGCGAACCCGTCACGCTTCAGCTTCTGTTCGGCTATGTCTTCGCGCCGGTGGCTTACATGATCGGCGTACCGTGGAATGAATCTCTGGCCGCTGGCAACATCCTCGGCACCAAGCTCTTCCTCACCGAATTCATCGCCTACATCGAACTCGGCGCCATCCCGGCGGACGAGATGAGCGAACGCTCGCGCATGATCCTTACCTACGCCATTTGCGGCTTCGCCAACGTCGCCTCCGTCGGCATCATGACGGGCGGGATGACGGTGCTCATGCCTGAGCGCCGCTCCGAGATCATGTCGCTCGCATGGAAAGCGCTGTTGCCGGGCTTTATGGCCACTTTGATGACCGCGGCCGTAGTCGCCGCGATGCCTGCTCGGCTCTTCGGCTAAGCGTGCGCCTTGGTGCGCTTGCGGCGCTCGCTCTGCAGCTTCACCGCGTCACGCTCAACGCGCTTGAGGATTTTCTCGAGCTCTTCGTCGCTCAGATGCTCGATGCCGATGAACTCGTTGTCTGAATCGCCGGCGCGGATCAGCTCATCAAGCTTGGCCTGAAGCGCCGCATTGTCGCGGTTCTGCGTGTTCTGAATCAAGAACACCATCAGGAAGGTGACGATGGTGGTGGTCGTGTTGATCACCAGCTGCCACGTGTCGGAAAAGCCGAATAACGGGCCGGAGAGCGCCCACACGACGACAAGCGTCAAACAGAGGATGAACGCCAACGGTCGACCAGTCCATTTGGACACGGCGCCTGCAAACTTCGTGAATGCGCGTGTGGCGGCCTTCATGCCACCTAACGAACCGCGCTCGCTCGCGGTTCCGCTTAGGAGGCGGGCCGCATCTTTTGGCCGAGCGCATCGGCGCGGCGCGCAAGCTTAGCGCGGCGGCGGTTGAGGCGCTTCAGCGCGCGCACCAGATCGCGCTGCTCGCCCGCCAGTTCCGGCTCCGCCACCAGCCGTTCCATCAGCAGCAACGCATCGCGCTCACCACCGAGTGCGTCGCCGATCTTCTCGCCCGTCTTCCGGCGGCGTTTTCCGGGCCAAGCTTCGCCGCCAAGGATCGAGGCCGCGAAGAAGCGATCCTTCTCCCGCGAGCGCCATTTGTGGCGCACGACCGGATCGACCGAAGCAAGGCCACGGCGGCGTGCACGGCGCGCACGGCGATCCAGGCGTTTGGCGCCGCGTCTGATTTGGCGATGCGATGCTTCGGGCCACACCTGCGCTAGCGCGAGCAGATCTTTCAATCCGGCGCGCGCTGCTTCGACGTTCAAGCTTGGGTGTGAAGCGGCTGTCTCGTCGATCGCATGAGCGACGGTTTCGAACGCTCTCGTTGCGCGTTTTCCGCCCTTGCGCGCCGCTATGTGCGCAGCTTCGCTCAACGCGGCCGGATCGCGCGCCAGCGCCAGGTTGCGCATCAGAGCGCGCGCTGAATCAACGAACACAGTTGAAAGCCCAGGCGCACAGGCGTGGCCGACCCGCGCAAGCGCACGCGCGCGCTTCACCTGCACGCGGCAGCGATGCACCGCTTTGGGATCGCTCTGAATCGTATCTAATTCATCGATCGCGCCGCGCAGCTCGTCAGTTAGCGCGGTACGCAAATCGAACGCCGGTCCTGGCGAACGCATGGCAATGCCCCCAAAGCCTTGCGACTATGCTCGTCGCGCGATCTTCTTGAGCGTCCCGGAAAATGAAAGCAATGGCCGCTCTGCTTGTGTCACAATTCCTCGGACGAACACGACGGAGCGCGTATCACGTACAACTTCACCGCGTGCTTCAACCCAAGCCTCGCGATTGCCGGCGCCGATAAATTCCGAATTGAACGTCATCGTCACCGCGCGAGAGTCACGCAACACGTTGTGAGCAATGGCGAAAAGCGAGAAGTCGGCGAAGCTCATCAAGCACCCGCCATGGATCGCGTCGCCGCCATTGAGGTGATGGCGTTGCGGTTCAAAGACGCAGCGCGCTTGGCCGTCTTCCTGGCGGAAGTAGAACGGCCCGATGAGCGTTTCGTAAGGATCGCTCCCGCTGCTCCAGGTGGTCCAGCCCGCGAACGGACCTTCCGTCAGTGTGACGCCCCCCATCAAAGCCGCTTGGGGCGCTCCGTCGCCGTTCATGGCATTCCCTCCATGCGCCGGTGCTGGCATGGTGCGGCGGCAACGGCAAGGCGGGGCGCATATGCGCGTGGTGATGGCGGTTCTGGCGTGTCTGGTGGCGGCGCAATGCGCTTCACCCGACGACAAGCGCTTTCGTGTCGGCGAGGCGCCGAGCGCTTACGTCATCATGGGCGTAGCGGAAGCATCTGAGAACACCTCGCCCAGTTATACCGTGCTTTGGCGTCGGCTGGACGCCAACGGCCATTTCATGCGCTACGGCGCCCGCCGCATCTTCGAGGCCCGCTCAGAATCCGGCGACGGCGTGCAAGTGCCAGGCATCCCCGGCGAGTTCATCCTCTCCGAAGTCGAGCCCGGCACGTACGCGCTCGACAGCGTCTTCGCCTTAGTCCGCGATGGGCGCGTGAACTACAGCGCCAACGGCGTCATCCAAGGTCCAGAACGCCCAACGTTCGAAGTGCGTCCGGGCGAGGCGGTGTATCTCGGCATCTGGGAAGCCAATCTGGATGACTCGTTCGCCACCGTGCGCCCGTGGCGCGCCGAGCGCAGCGATCTTGAGGCCGTCATTCGCGCCGTCGACCCCGTCGAAGGCGGCATCCGCATCGTCGACACCCCCGAACGCGCCGTCCCATGCGCGCCGTACCGTCTCAACACAACGTCTCAACGTCAGGTGTGCTGATCAATGGATCACGAAACGTTCGAACAGCTCCTCGACGGCGTCCGCCGCTTCGTCAACGAGCGCCTCATTCCACTCGAAGCGAAAGTCTCCGAAGACGATGCGATCCCCGCTGACGCGCTGGCGGAGATGCGTTCGCTCGGCCTCTTCGGCATCTCAATTCCAGAAGAGTTCGGCGGTCTCGGCCTCACCATGGAGGAAGAGTGCCGGACCATGTTCGAGTTCTGCCGCTGCTCGCCGGCGTTTCGCTCGGCCTTCGGCACCAATGTCGGCATCGGCAGCCAAGGTCTCGTCATGTTTGGCACCGATGCGCAAAAGGCAAAATGGTTGCCCGGCATCGCGTCCGGCGAAGTCGTCACCTCATTCGCGCTCACCGAGCCGGAAGCAGGGTCCGACTCTGGCGCCGTGCGCACCAAAGCTGAGCGCGACGGCAACGAGTACGTGCTCAACGGGACGAAGCGCTATATCACCAACGCCAACCGCGCCTCGATCTTCACCGTCATGGCGCGCACCAACCAAGAGGCCAAAGGCGGCAGCGGTGTTTCGGCTTTCCTGGTGCCAAGCGATCTCAAAGGCGTCTCGGTCGGCAAGCCCGAGAAGAAGATGGGCCAGCAGGGCGCGCACATCTGTGACGTGAACTTCGACAACGTCCGCGTGCCGGCCGATCTACGTCTCGGCGAAGAGGGCCAAGGTTTCCGCATCGCGATGCAAGTCTTGGATCGCGGACGCTTGCACATCTCTTCGGTCTGCGTCGGCGTCGCTGAGCGTTTGATTGAAGAAAGCGTGCGCTACTCCGCCGAACGCAAACAATTTGGCCAAGCCATCGCCAATTTCCAAATGATCCAGGCCATGCTCGCCGACTGCCGCGCCGAAGCCAACGCTGGCCGCGCCATGGTGCTGGAAGCCGCCCGCAAGCGCGATCGCGGCGAAGACGTCACCATGGACGCCGCGGCCTCAAAGCTCTTCTGCTCGGAAATGGTTGGCCGCGTCGCGGACCGCGCCGTGCAAATCTTTGGCGGCTCAGGCTACGTCGCCGATCATGGCATCGAGCGCTTCTACCGCGACGTCCGCATCTTCCGCCTCTACGAAGGCACCAGCGAAATCCAACGCATCATCATCGCGCGCGAAATGATGAAGCATGGGAAATGAGCGAAAAACCGTTCTTCCACTTCTATCCGACGGCCTATGTGCCTTATCCCTCGCGCCCGTTTGAACCGTACGACGGATTGTGCGCTCTCTGCTCTCGAAAGGCTGGGTGGGCGTAGTTCGATATCTTAGACGGTCACAACGACGATGAACTCGTTTGCCCGTTCTGCATTGCGGATGGCAGCGCCGCGGAGTTTCAAGAGATGACGCCGTTCAACTCCGTTGAGGCGTGCGACGACAAAGCGTTGTCAGCCGAGATTCAATTTAGAACGCCGAGATTGGCAGCCGTCCAACTCTATCATTGGCCAACGAAAGCGGGTGTCCCGATGACCTATTTGGGGCAAAAGACACTTGATGAATTACTTGAAGAACCGGCCATGTGGGAGGCTGCGCTAGCCGCTGGGCAGTCTTGGGGGACACGCGAGGAGCAAGAAGATATTATGCGGCGCGGAATGGTGGGTAACTACTGGCTGCACATGTTCCGCAGCGCCGATGGTGCTGCGCTCCGAGCAATCGTCGATGGATGACCGCATGTCCTCGGACCAGAAACGCCCACAAAAGACATTGACCGAGCACGCCAAAGACATCGCAGCGCTGCCCGGCGAAAAGCTCGCGGAACTCAAAGCCTTCGGCGCCGAGAAGGTGCAAGAAATGCTTGGCGCCTTCCTCTCGGCGCTGCCCGCTCTAAAGCAAGCTGGCTACGACCTCCGCGAATTCGAGATCGAACTCGGCATCACGCCCAAAGTCATCGCGCACTTCATGCCGCATCCTTCTACCGAAGAAGACGTCGCTGCCGCGCGCGAAATGCTGAAAGACAACAAGATCGGCGCCTCGATGCTGAGCGTGCTGCGCCGCGCCGGCGACATGCACCGCCAAATCAAGGCGCCCGGTTTCGAGTGCGCGCACATGGAAATCGACGTCGGCGTCATCCCGGCGGTCCGTCTTCGCTATCGCGCAGAAGGCGGCTGATGGCGCAAAGTCTGAACACGCCGGTCATACATGCGAATGCATCTTAACGCGTTGGCCTATGCCTTTTGTCAGTGGCGTTTGCGAATTCGCAAGCGGTAACGCGCGATGAAACGGGTCCTTAAGTGTGGGGACTTCGCGTGTTGCGGCGTGCTTTCAAGAGTTCAATCGCGGGACGGATCGCAGCTGCGGTTCTAATCTCGACGATACTTGTGACGGCCGCGGGCTCAACCGCGGCTTTCCTCGTCTATCGCGAGGCTGCGACCCACGCCGCGCTCGACGCGACGCTCGCTTATCTCAAAGAGCGCCGTAAATCCGAAGAGCGCGTGTTCGACGATCTGCGTTACGTGCAAAACGGCGCGCGTCGGCTTTTCCAGCAGCACATGAACCGGCTCGAGCCACGCCAGACTGCGCGCCGCTTTGATCAAATCTTCCCGCTGCAAGCCGATGGCACCCGCCGAAGCACCAGCGGCCTCTTCGATGGCGCGCGCAGCCCCGACGGTGTCGACGTGTACGGCATCGGCTCCTTCATGGCCGATGGCGCCGCGATGACGACCGAAGAAAAGCGCGAACTCTACGCCGCGTTTCTCGTGCTCCGCGACATGGGGCCGATCATCCATGCGCGGCTTAACAATCTTTACTTTTTCACGCCCAGCAACCGCATGGTCATGTTCGCGCCCGATCGCGAGGACCGGCTGCAATATTATCGCGGCGAAGCGCCGGCGACGTTCAGCTTTCAGAACGAGGAATTCGCGCTCATCTCGACGCCGCAAGCCAATCCCGATGCATCGACGCGTTGCACTGGTCTGCGGAGCCTGATGTCGGATCGCAGCAATGCGCGATTGTCGTCCGCATGCGTCACGCCAGTCGATGCAGATGGCCGCCGCCTTGGCTCTTGGGGCAGCAGCATCACCGTTGCCGATCATTTGCTCGATTCCGTGCGCAGCGCTTTGCCGGGCATGACCAACGCCATCCTCGATCGTCACGGCGCACTGATTGCGCATCCGCGTCTGGCGCAAACAGGTGGCACGGAGACTTCGAGCGCCCTCGCAGACGATCTCGGCATCGCGCGCGTTATGGATTTCATTCGAACGTCGGGGCAGGACAGCGGCGTGGTGCCCGGGTCTGTAAACGGCAACTATGTCGTGTTCGCGCGCATCACCGGACCAGACTGGATTTTCCTAGCACTCGTGCCTGAGGCGGCGGCGTCACAACGCGCCAGCGCGAGTGCAGGCGTATTCCTGCTGATCGGCGTGCTCGCCGTGCTAGCCCAAGTCCTGCTGCTCGCGTTCCTCATGTATCGCTGGGTCGTGCGTCCAACGCAGCGGCTCACCGAAGCCGCGACCATGAACGCGAGTTTCTCTATCGATGATCTGACGCGCCGCGAGGACGAGATCGGCGAACTCGCGCGTGCGTTGGTCGCGCGCGATCGCCGCGACGCCGAGCGCATGAGCGATCTCGCCGCCGCCAGCGCCAGCGCCGATGCGGCCAACGCCGCCAAGTCGCAATTCCTCGCGACCATGAGCCACGAGCTGCGTACGCCGCTGAACGCCATCATCGGCTACACCGAAATCATGCGTGAGGATGCCGAGGACGAGGGCGGCGATGTCGCCGACCACGACCGCGTTCTCACCGCTGCGCGCCGCTTGCTGCGCCTGATCAACGAGATCCTCGATCTCTCGAAGGTCGAAGCCGGGCGCATGGTGCTCGACATCCGCAACGCGCATGTTGGCGACATCGCGCGCGACGCCATCGACGCCGTGCGTCCACAGGCGGAGGCCAATGGCAATCAAGTCGTGCTTGAGGTTCAACCAGGCCTGCCAATCGCTCGCGTCGATGATTTCAAGCTCGGCCAATGCCTGCTCAATCTATTGTCGAACGCCTCCAAGTTCACGCACGATGGTCGCATCACGCTGCGCGTGGCCATGCGCGAAGAGATGTTCATCTTCAGTGTTGAGGACACCGGCATCGGCATCCCGGACGCCAAGTTGGAAGACCTGTTCGAACCCTTCGTTCAGGCGGAATCGTCGACGACGCGCACGTTCGGCGGCACCGGCCTCGGCCTTGCCATCACCCGCCGCATGGCGCGCCTCATGGGCGGCGATGTCATGGTGCGCAGCGAAGCCGGCAAAGGCTCTGTGTTCTCGCTGACCATCACCGCCGAGCTCGCCGAAGCAACGTGCACGCCGGAACTCGCGCCGGCGAAGTAGGGCAGCGAACTGCCCGCGCGCATCGACGCGCCCGCGCCACTCGGGCTAACACGAGCGCATGACGCGAGCGCTTGCCAAGGTCGTCGCCGAGATCACGGCATGCCGCGTTTGTGCGGAGGCGTTACCGCACGAGCCGCGTCCCGTTGTGTGGGTCGATCCGCGCGCGCGCATTCTCATTGCCGGACAAGCGCCGGGCAGGCGCGTGCACGAGAGCGGCATTCCGTGGGATGATGCGTCGGGTGATCGTCTGCGCGCGTGGATGAAACTTGATCGCGATGAGTTCTACGACAAAAGCAATATAGCCGTCGCGGCTATGGGTTTTTGCTATCCCGGCACGGTGAACGGTGCAGATTTGCCGCCACGCCGCGAATGCGCGCCGCTATGGCGGCCGAAGCTCCTGCCACTTCTGAAAAATGTGCAGTTGACGCTTCTAGTCGGCGCCTATGCGCAACGCTATCATCTCGGTGCTGCGGCGAAGACGAGTCTTGGCGAAACGGTGGGCGCATGGCGCGACTACCCCGCCAATGTCTTGCCTTTGCCGCATCCGTCGTGGCGGAGTACGGGCTGGCTGAAGCGTAATCCATGGTTCGAAATAGATTTGCTCCCCGAGTTGCGGCGCAGAGTTTCCTCTGCCTTGCGTTGATGGTGCTCGCCGCGTGCGTGCCGACAGTGCAGCGCGCCGGCTCGCCGCTCGACGGATTTGCAGGGCCGCGCTTCGAACCAGCCGCTGAACGTTTCATTTCATTCGATGGCGCAGAACTCGGTCTCACCGCATGGTTGCCGCCGAATAATGCCGAACCACACGCCGTGATCATTGGCCTGCACGGCATGAACGATTACGCCAACACCTTCTATCTCGCAGGCCCATGGTTCGCGGAGCGCGGCGTGGCTGTCTTCGCCTACGATGCACGCGGCTTCGGCCGTTCGCCGCGCCGCGGCGTGTGGCCGGGCGAGCGTTTGATGGCGGAAGACTTGCGCACCGCCGTCATGGTTGCCCGCCACACCTACCCGAACGCTGAGATCGTCGTTGTCGGTGACTCCATGGGCTCCGCAGAAGCGATCGCGACGTTCGGTGCGCCGGGCGCCCCCACCGTTGATCGGCTTGTGCTCGTAGCGCCCGCTGTGTGGGGCTGGTCGACAATGCCGGACCAATACGCACTCGCACTTTGGGTAGGCGCGCACACATTCCCATGGCGCGCCGTGCAGCCGCCTCGCGGCGTCGTCCGCCGCGTCACTGCGTCCGACAATCAAGCAGCGCTCCTGCAAGCAGGGCGGGCGCCGCACATGATTTGGTCGACGCGGATCGATGCCGTTTACGGGCTCGTGGGCCTTATGGAGACCGCGTCCGAGCACGCCGCCAATCTCGATGGCCACGTGCTCTTTCTCTACGGCGCGCACGACCAGATCATTCCGCGCAACTCCGCCATCGCGGCCGCGCGCCGGCTGCCGTCTTCAGCCCGCACCGCACTTTACGAGAATGGCTGGCACTGGCTCCTGCGCGACAACCAGCGCGAGGTCGTTTTCAACGATATTCTGGCCTTCATCGATGACCCCGACGCGCCGTTGCCGTCCCAAGCGCCGCCGCTTTTACCGATCGTCCAAGCAAATCGTTAACGTCATTGGCCTAGTCTCACCGGGCTATGGCGGCAAAAAAGGCTCTCTTTGACAAGAAGGGGATCGCGCTCACGCGTGCGAAGCTGCGCGCGTGGTGGGATGGCGCGGACTTCGATTCCGAGGCCGCGATGGCCGAGATCGAGGCCAAGCTCGCTGCTGAACCTGTCGCCAACGACGTCACCGAAGACGAACTCTTCGACGAAATTCCCTACGAATTGTCGCCGCGCCTGCAAGCTCTCGCCGTGCTGTGGGGCGACGATCGCGTTCGCCCCGGCGACGCCACCGCCGACAGACTCGAGCCCGCGCGCATTGGCCTCGCGCCCGAAGGCGTGCTTGCCGTGCTCGGCCCTGGCCTTGCCGGGGTCTTGTCCGCCGTTGCCGCCGCTCACCCTGGCAAGATCGATGTCTTCGAATGGCGCGAAGAAACATTCGACGCGCTGAAGCACGGTTTGAAGAAAGCCAAGCTCGACTACCGCATCAAGGCCGCGCGTATCGACCTGGAAGCGCACATCTTCACCCCAGGCGCTTATGACGGCCTCTTGAGCATCGACGACTTCGCCTATTGCGGTCACGCTCCGCACTTGGCGGCGCAAATATTCAAGTCCTTGAAGCCCGGCGCATGCGCCGTGGTGGAATGCTATGTCGGGTTCAATGTTGCAGAGATCATGACAGCGTTCGCGTCATCCTTCGCCGAGCCTCAGATCCGCGCTCACGGCGATGTACTGCAAGTCTTCTCCGACATCGGATTCACGCTTGAGGCTGACGAGGACATGACCGAGGACTTCCTGTTCACGGCGCGCGCTGCGTTCAAGCAATTGGGCGAACGCTTAGCTGCCGCAGGCGCGCTCGAAGTACCGGTTGCGCGTGAACTCGCGTGGGAAACCGAAGCCTGGCGCATGCGCTTGCAATTGCTGGCGACGCGGCGCCTGGAACGCCGCCGTTTCGTGCTGCGCAAGCCCGCTGACGATCAGCCTGCGAACGCGAACGCGCCGGCGGCCTGAATTTCCACTGAAACTGTATCGGCCAGCGGCTGACGCGCCAAACTAAGTGCGCGCCACGTCACGCCGTCAGCTTCAATGCGCACAAGATCATGCGCGCCGTGCGGACGCAGTGCTTGCACGCGCGCGCTTCCACCCGGCGAGAGCGCCAGCGCTTCGGCGCGGACGACAGCGATCGCCGCTGCGCCATTGGTCAGATGCCCCGCGCTGACGGGGCCAAACGGCGTCGCGATTGCGCCATTGCTCACAACGCCGTTGTAGACATTCACCGGACCCAACGCGGACGCAGCGTCGAGCGACGCGGGGCGATCGTATACGTCCCGCGGCGCGCCTTCTTGCAACACACGCCCTGCCTTGAGGATCACGAGCCGATCGGCGGCCTGCAACGCATCTTCGGCATCGTGCGTGACGAACAATGTCGTCGTGCGCGCTTCCGACAGCGTCGCGAGCGTCGCATCGCGCAATTCAGCGCGCAGGCCAGCATCGAGGCCGGAGAAGGGTTCATCGAGCAGGATCGCGCGTGGCTTCGGCGCCAGCGCGCGAGCGAGTGCAACGCGCTGTTGCTCGCCGCCGGAGAGTTCGTGCGGGTAGGCCCCAGCACGGTGCTTCAAACCAACGCGATCGAGCCATTTTAGCGCGGTCTCGTCACGCTCAGCGCGGCCGAGTTTATCGAGACCGAAAGCGACGTTGGCGCCGGCCGTGAGATGTGGAAACAGCGAATAGTCCTGAAAGACCATGCCGATCCGGCGGGCCTCGGTGGCCGTCGTCGAGCCCGCCGCCGAAACGCGTTCGCCGCCGAGATGGATTTCGCCAGCGTCTACAGATTCAAGTCCCGCGATGAGGCGGAGGATCGTTGACTTGCCTGAGCCCGATGGCCCCAACAGCGCAATGACTTGTCCCTCCGGCGCCGTGAACGAAACGCCGTCGAGCACCAGCGTCTTGCCGTAGGAGCGGCGCACGTTGGTGAGTTGCACGCTGGTCATGAATGCGCTCCAGCGCGCCCGCGTTCTATGTTGCGCGCGAGGATGATGATGGGCGCTAGGCCGGCGAGGAAGATGAGCAGAGACGGCGCCGCCGCTTGAAGCAGACGTTCATCGCTAGCGTACGAATAAGCCTTCACCGCAAGCGTGTCGAAGTTGAACGGCCGCAGGATCAATGTCGCCGGCAGTTCTTTCAAAATCTCGACGAACAGGATCAGCGCCGCAGCAGCCAAACTCGGCGCGGCGATGGGTAGATCAATTGCTATGAAGCGTCGCCACGGCCCGGCGCCTAACGTTCTCGCGGATGCATCGAGTCCCTTTGACAGGCGTGCCAGACCAGCATCGATCGGACCGACGCCCGCCGCTGAGAAACGCGACGCGTAAGTCCAGAATAGTGCGGCGAGCGAGAGTCCAGCGCCCAAACCGCCAACCCAGCCCGCCTCGCGCGCCAAGCCAAACAGCGAGAGCGCACCCAGCGCAATGACGGCGCCCGGCGCGGCGTAGCCCATGCCGGCGGCCAACAAGGGCGCCTTGCCCCAGGCCGATGCGCGCCGCGCCGCCACGGCGATTGCCGCAGCAAGTGCGAGCGTGATGAGCGTGCCGAACGTCGCAAGCACCATGGAGTTGAGGAACGGCCGCGCGATATCAACGGCGTTTGCGTGCAGCACCGCTAACCGCGCCAACCACAGGAGCGGCAACAGCGCGCCAAGTGTGATAAGCGTTGCACAGAACGCCACCGCGAGCGCAGCCGCTGCTGGCTTCAGATGATAGCGGGGCAATGGCCGCCAGCGCGATGAACCGCCGGCATACGATGCGCGGCCCCGCGCACCACGTTCGACGAACAACAGCACCGTCGCAGCCACAAGCAGCACGCCCGAAATCTGCAACGCCAACGCCGGTGCACCATGCGCGTACCAGGCGCGAAACACCGCCGTCGAAAGTGTGCTGAGCCCTAAATGCTGAGCCGCACCGTAGTCTGCCGCGATCTCCATGCACGCCAGTGCTGCGCCCGCAGCGATACCGGGCCGCGCCAGCGGCAGCGCCACGCGCCACAACACGCGCGCTGGCGAAGCACCGAGCATACGCGCAGCTTCGAGTGCGCATGCAGACTGGCTCGCGAACGATGCGCGCGCTGAGAGATAGACATAGGGATAGAGCCCGACGGCGTAGATGAAGGCCGCGCCCCATGTGCCTTCGACTGGCACAGGCGAGCCGCCGGCCCACGTCATGCTCGCATAGGCGTATGCAAGAATGTAGCTTGGCGCCGCCAGCGGCACCGCGAGCGCCCACTCGAAAACGCTGCGTCCAGGAAAGTTGCAAAGCGTTACCAGCCACGCCGCCGCCGCGCCGAACACAATTGCGCCTGCGCCGCCTGCAAGCACGAGTGTCGCTGTGCCGATTGCGCCTTCGGCAATAAGCGCTGCACCGAACTCAGCGTTGGCGTTTTGCGTCAGCGCTAGTGCGAGAACGGCGACCGCAGGCGCTGCGCAGATCAAAGTCGCAATAGCCGCCGCGATCGCCACGCCATCGAGGCGCGCCGATTTCGAGCGGGCAGGTGTTGCGGCAAGGCTCATGCGCCGCTGCTTCTAACGTGTGTTGGCTTAGCTCCAACCCACTTCTTCGAAGATGCGAGCGGCCTCAGACTGGTGACGGCCCAATGCATCGAGGGGGATGTTCTCTTCTTTGAATGCCCCGGCCGCGGCCAAATCCGGCGCCGGCGCGATTTCGGGGCGGATGGGGAATTCGGTGTTAAGCGGCGCAAGCATGGTCTGCGCCGCATCGCTCACCAGATATTCGAGGAATTGCACGCCAAGATCGCGCCGTTGTGCGTGGGCGGTGATGCCGCCACCTGAGATGTTGATGTGCGTGCCGGAGCCTGCTTGGTCGGGAAACACAAAGCCGACCTTCTCAACCACTGCGCGGTCGGCCGGGTCCTCGGAGCGAACCATGCGGAAGTAGTAGTAGTGGTTGACCAGTGAGGCCTGCGCTTCGCCAGCGGCGACCGCCTTGATCTGGTCGGTGTCACTCCCTTGCGGATCGCGCGCGAAATTGGCGCGCACTGCCGCGGCCCAAACGCGTGCATTCTCGGCGCCAAGGCGCTCGATACGCGATGCCAGCGTCGAGAGTTGATAAACGTTGGTGGATGAACGCATCACGACTTGGTTGCGGAAGCGCGCCGTGCCAAGCGCGTCCATCGTCGCCACTTCCTCGGGGCGCACCGCGTCCTTGCGATACACGATGATCCGCGCGCGCTTGGTGAAGCCCCAATAAGCGCCATCTGCATCGCGCAGATGCTCCGGTACTTTCTCCTGCAGTGTCGGCGTCGTGACATTCTGGAAGAGGCCTGCGTCTTTCACCTTCCAAAGGTTGCCAGCGTCGGCACTGACGAAAACATCCGCCTCAGTCTGATCACCCTCGGCTTTCAGCCGTTC
>JBEBHI010000211.1:0-4928 GCA_040080935.1 Terricaulis sp. | reverse complement strand
CTACGAATCTGGGGGTCAGGAGTTCGAATCTCTTAGGGCGCGCCACTCTTTTCCTTTCGGCCCATCTCGCCCCGCGCCGCGCTTGACGGCGCCGGCCGGCTGACTGGACGTTGCGGTGATGGGATCAGGGCTCGACCCCGCACTGCTGCGCCGGTTGTTGCGCGCGAAAGACCGTATGGACGGCGCCTCTGAAGAGGAGTGGCCGGTTGAACGCTTAGCGTCGGTCAGCGGCGTTTCCGAGGCGCACTTTGCGCGCTCGTTCAAAGACGCGTTCGGCGTGCCGCCGCATCGCTATTTGCTGACGCGCCGCATTGAGCGCGCCAAGGCGCTGCTGCGCGACACCGATCGGCCGATCATCGACATTGCCTTCCAGACCGGTTGGGCGAGCCTCGGAACGTTCGGCCGCGTCTTCCGCGACATCACCGGCCAAAGCCCGACCGAACTCCGCGCCCGCGAGCAGGCCGACGCGCATGCGCTTGACCAAGTTCCGCACTGTTTCATCAGCGCCGCCTATCGGCCGAACCTCAAGTCCGCAGTTTCGGAGAAGCGCCGCCAGGAGGCGGCCGGTAAAACCGATCCCGAAGCAACTTCGGAGGAAACGAAATGAGCAAGGGTATCGGCGTCGTCGGGCTGTACGTGCACAACCAAGACGAGGCGCTCGACTTTTACGTCAACAAACTGGGTTTTGCCGTCCACGCCGATGCGCGCAACGGCGCCTATCGCTGGCTCACGGTGAAGCACCCGAACCAGCCGACGATCGAGTTGGGCCTCTTCCAACCGCAAGAACCGGTGATGGATGCAGCGACCGCGCAGACCATGCGTGAGATGGTCGCCAAGGGTGCGATGCCGCCGCTGGTGTTGGTCGTTGAAGATTGCAAAGCCTCTTACGAGGCGATGCGCGCGAAAGGCGTCGAGTTTACGCAAGAGCCGATCGCGCGCTACGGCGGCGTCGACGCCAACTTCCGCGATCCGTCCGGCAATGGCTGGAAGATGATCCAGGGCTAAGCGCCATGCACGCCGAACTCATTCAAGCCGCAGCACGGAAGATCGCCATGAGCAAATGCATTCGTCAATTTCATCGTTGGACGTCAGTGCTGTTCGTGCTGAGCGTCATCGCCACCACCATCGCGCTCACGCGGCCGACGCCGATCCTGTGGATGTCCTACGTGCCGCTTCTGCCATTGGCTTTGCTGTCGCTGACCGGCATTTACATGTTCTTTCAGCCGTACGCCGCGACGTGGCGGCGCAAGAGCTGAGGACGGGACGTGGCGAAGAAGAGCGCAGTGAAGAAGCCGGCCAAGAAAGCAACAAAGCCCAAAGCCGCGCCGAAGAAAACGGCAAAGCCAAAGCTGCTTTCTGGCGGCAATCCGCAGATCGCCAAAGGTTATGGCGACGCGCCCGTGCAGGCTTACATCGCTGCCGTTCCTGATTGGCGGCGCGATGTCTGCAAGCAACTTGACGCGATTATCAGCAAGGCTGTGCCTGGCGTGAAGAAGGCGGTGAAGTGGAATTCGCCGTTCTATGGGAAGGTCGAGAATTCCTGGTTTTTGAGCTTCCACGTCTTCACGCGCTACGTGAAGGTCGCGTTCTTCAATGGCGCCTCGCTCAGACCGCCGCCGCCGGGCACGTCAAAGCAAGCGCGGGTTCGCTATTACGACATTCACGAAGGCGAATTCGACGAGAAGCAATTCACGGCATGGGTCAAACAAGCCACGAAGTTTCCTGGCGAGAAGATGTGAGAGTCATGAAGAAGGCAACGAAAGCGCCGACGAAGAAGGCCGCAAAGAAGGCGGTCGCAGCGAAGTCAGATTGGCGCGCTGAAACTTTCGCGCGCGTGCGCTCGATCATTGAAGCGGCAGCGCCGAACGCGACCGTCGAAGCCAAATGGAAGAAGCCGACCAATCCTGCTGGCGTCCCAACCTGGTCGCAAGACGGTATCCTCTTCACCGGCGAAACCTACAAAGACAAGATCAAGCTTACCTTCGCGCACGGCGCAGCGCTTGCTGATCCGGCGGGCGTGTTCAATGCCAGCCTCGATGCCGGCACGCGCCGCGCCGTCGACATCCACGCAGGTGACAAGATCAATGAGAAGGCGCTGAAGGCGCTTATCCGCGCCGCCGTCGGGTTCAACGCCGCCAAGAAGAAGTAAGAGGACACGGGCGCGCGCGAGGGAACATTGCAGCTTCGAAATCTTCCTTGGCAGCAAACGCCTAGAAACCGCCGCACACGCAGCATGGAACTCGCACTTCGATTTCGCGTTCAGATGACGCTGCACGTCACATGCGAATGGAGGGCGCCATTCCTAAGCTTACCGCTGACTCACTTGAGTCCGATCTGAAACTTTCCGACCGCGGCGCCGCTGATGGCGCGAAGAACGTACCGGGCGCGCAAGACACGCGCTTGTCCGCCGTCGAAGCGATGGTGGTGAGCCGCATCGAAGGCGCGATCTCGCAGAAGTCGAACGAGATTTTGGGCGTTGGGTCAGGGCAGGATTTCACCACGCTGCCTCAAGACCTCGAGTCGATGGCCACCGAGCCACAGACGATTCTGACGGGCTTCCGCGCCAAGAAAGCGCGCGCCCAGGCGGCGCTCGGCCTAGAGCTCAACGCTGCGCAGACCGATTACGCCCGCGCTTACCGCGACTATCGCGCCTTCCGCATCCAACATCAGCTCACCGAAACCGAGCCAAGCTACGACACGGTTTTCTGGCGCAAGGTCTTCTTCCTCGCGTTGCTGTTTATCGTCGAAGTCGCGGCAAACGGCTGGATGATCGGCCAAGCGAGCCCGGGCGGTTTGGTGCAAGGCTGGAGTACGGCGCTGATGATCTCAGTGCTCGTTGTGCTCACCGGCTCGCTGCTGGGCGCGGGTCCGTGGCGCTATCTCAATTATCGGGGCGCCGATGGCGGTGGCTTCAAGCATCGCATGTGGGCGATACCGGCGCTTCTCGTCGGCAGTGCGCTTCTGCTGCTCTTTGCCTTCTACATCGCGCATTATCGCTACGCGCTATCGCACAGCTCGCTCGACGCGCCAGTGCCAGACAACATTCTGACCTCTGTGCTGACGCAGCCGTTTCAGCCGTTCCAACAATTGGAATCGTTGTTGCTGTTCATCATCGCGCTGCTCATCGGCATTTTCGCCGTGCATCGTGGCGCCAACTGGGACGATCCATATCCGGGCTACGGCCCGCGTCACCGGCGTATGGAAGAGGCGCGCGAGCGGTCGCAAGACATCGCGCAGCGTTTGTCCGAAGACATTGACTTCGCGAAAACAGACGCCGATCGCGCGTTGAATGATATCACCACGAAGAGCACCGGCGCCGTAGCTGCCTTGCGCCAAGCCATCGCGCGTACACAAGACAACGCTGCCATCTGGGATTTCACCGCTGCCGAAATCCTGGCCGAGGGTCGCGACGCCATCGAGATCTACCGCGACGCAAATCGCGAGGCCCGCTCGTCGGCGGAGCCAGGATATTTCTCGCGCGACGCTTTTGATGACGCTGAGCCGCCGTCTTCAGCCGAAATCTTAGAAACGCTCACCACCGCGTTCGGTCGCGCCACCTCGAACATTACCGCCTGCAAAAGTCAGCTGGCCGGCGCGCGTGCGCAGCTAGAGGCCGAGTACCATTCCTTCTACGACGACGAACTCACGCCGTTCCTGAAGAACATCGAAAACGCCGCAACCATCAACGTCCGCGGCGAATTCGGTGACGTGAAGAAGCTCGCGCCGATTGAGCTTGGTCCGGAAAGCGAAGACGAGAGCGGCGATGAGCCTGCGGAGGCTGTTTCGTTCCGTCATCGGCGGAGGTCTCGCTAGATGCGCCGCGAACGTGAAGCCGCGAACCGGCGCTACGCTGGCTTCACGGCCGGCGTGCTGTTCAGCGTGCTCGCGCTGACGGCCACCGTCTGGCTCATGCGCCCGGCGGATCTCGACGCCGCCACTTTGTGCCCAACCAATAGGCCGCTCGCGGGCCACACCGTCGTCATCGTAGATCGCACCGATCGCTGGACCACGGCGATGGGCGCAGCGCTCACGCAGCTGGTTGAGAACGCGCAGCGCGATACGGACAAATACGAGAAGTTTTCGATCGTTTCGCTCGACGCGAACCAATCAGTGCATCCGCTGTTCTCGATCTGCAATCCGGGTGAGCCGACCTTCTGGTCCGACCTCTATCGAGGCCGCCGCTACACCTCGCGCGACTTCGAGGAGCGCTTTGTCGGCGCAGCTGATCGCGTCGTTGAAGAAGTGCGCGAACCGTCAGAGGCGCGCACTAGTCCTATCGTCGAATACGTCCACCGTTGGTTGGGCAGCGATGACTTCAACGCCAATGTCGCGCATCGCCGTCTCATCCTGGTGTCGGACATGCGTCAGAACTCGGATCTCTACAGCATCTATTCCGGCGCTGAGGGTCAGCTCGGCGACGTGGTTGCGCGTCAGTTCGGGCCGGCGGCTGAGGGCGTCGCGTTTGACATCTATTTCGTCGCCCACGGCCAAGATCACCACGTCAGCGAGGACGAAGTGCGCACCGCTTGGGACAACGCTTTCGGACGCATCGGGGCCGATTATTCGTGGCGTCAGATCAGTTAGGTGAAAATGCTGCAGTGCGGCGGCAATGATCTTGCGATGAGGCCGCGATAAAGGGTTGAAACAACCCTTTATCGCGATCTATTGGGCAATGAATGTCCGATAATCACGCGATCCTTGCTAAGAATCCGCGCCTGAGTATTTTCCGCCCGCAAATCAACGCGGGACGCGCTCGGACGCGCCGCCGCCGCTTCCAAGGAGCGTAGCGTCCACATGAACACATCGCGCCGCCGGGTCGTTCTCGCACTCGGATCAACCGTGCTCGTCCCGCTGATGGGCGCGGACGCTTTTGCGCAAACCCCAAGCCGCGCCGATCGCGCCTTTGAAGCGCTCGGCCGCCGCTGGCT
>JBEBHI010000070.1:0-18156 GCA_040080935.1 Terricaulis sp. | reverse complement strand
AGCGCCGCGGATAAACCCTGATCCGGCGACAACTTCGCCTTTCCTGTAATTCATCTTGCTCCGTGACTTTTCTGCCGGTTTGGTAGGCGTGCAGGCGGTCTTTGGGCGGAGCAATTGAAGCACGCGAAACCAACACGTGCGTGGCGTCCCGTCCGGGCCCATGCGCATCAAGAATACAGGCGCCGTCCGCCACGCCCCTTAGGCGTGTGGATCGGGCTTGCCTTCAACCTGTGCCTCTTCCTTCTTCCTCTCGCCGCCGCCGCTGGCGTCTTCATCATCAGCCGCGACCAACTCTACGCCTACGAGTACAGCGAGAGCGGCGCCCGTTCGATCATCGATCGTGTTGAAAGACTCAACGCCACTTTGATCCAGGTGGACTTCGATCGTCAGCGCCAATGGGACAACATGGTCGCGATGGAGTTGATGGCGAACGATCCATCAGCCGCGCGCGGTTTTCTCCTTTCAGGCGCAACCATGCTGCCGCCGCGCAGCGCCGAAGTTCTGCGCCGCGCTGCATCCGAAGGCGCGGGCGATGCCGCAATTGAAGTTGCGGCGCTACAATTGCTCCTGCCCGGCACGCGCGAGCGTTACCAAGCCAACGTCCAACTGCTTTCGCTGCGGCCCAACACAGCCACGCCAACCTCAACACCAACCGCAACGACACTCGGCGATCCGCGTGACTTCGAACTGATGGCGCGCTCATTGCTGACCGAACCTGAAACCGATCCGCTGCAATTTGTGCTCACTGGTTTCAGCCTCGGCCTCGGCGGCGACATGTCTGCGCGCATGAACGATGGCGCTGTCGCGCTACTCGCGGCGACGCGGCGCGAGGATTTCCCTGAACAACTCGCCGAAGAACTGCGCGCGCTTCTTGCTGACGCAATGCCGGTCGAGACCTTCCGCACCGCCGCGCGCCTCTCCGCCGAAGGGCGCGGTCAACCCGGAGATTTCGACAACGCCTCGGTCGCCTTCGCCGCAAGCGTCAATCAGGAAGCCGCAGCGCGCGTGCGTGCGCTGCTCGCCGAGATCGGCGACATCAGCGCCGCCACGTCCTCACTGGCCGCGCAAACTCTGCTGACACACGCGAGCGTCACCGGAGACTTCACGCGCCTCAGATTGCTGGCGCTTACCGCTGGCGATCGCGCCGCCGCCGCCGCCAAGCGCTTGCCGCGCGACGGCCGCCTCCTCCTCGCCGCACGCGGCGAACTTGCGTTCAACCGCGCACTAACAATCGCCGTCGCCGCAATGGTGCTGGCGATCTTCGGCATGCTGCTGATGATTTTGCTGAAGGCGTTCCAAGGCGCGCGCGACGGCATCCGCCGGCTCAATCACGAAGACGAGCCTGAGTACGAAGACAGCGAACTACTCGAGATCAGCACCAATAACTGGCGCCCGCTTTAAGCGCGGAAGAGCGAGAGCACCGCTTGCGGTTCAGCGTTGGCGATGCTGACGCTGCCCGCCGCTTCCAGACCCTGACGAACTTGCAGCGCTAAGAGACGCGCGCCATCGGCGTCGAAATCGCCGCGCGCGCCAGCTTCGGCTGCACCGAGGAAACCTTGATGCGCTTCGAGCGCCCGCGCGGAATCCACCAAGCGGCCCATTGCCTCTTGCAGATTTTCCATCGACTTCTGCGCCGCTTGCAGCGTCGCTTCGTCCGCGTTCGCATCGGCCGACACCAGCAACGTGTCGCCGCCCAACCGCAGATCTACGCCGGGAATCGTCGTTTCCGGAGCGCCAGGTTCGGCCTGAACGCCGACGTCTTGGCCAGCGAGCACAAACGCGCCGCGGCCAATCGCGGAGTCAACGCGCTGGCTGAACGCCGAGAGCAAATCCGCGACGCCGGCCTGATCGCCACTCTTGGCCATCGACTGCAGCTTCACCAGCATCGCTTGCGCGTCGTGGCCAGCTGCGAGCGCTTCGTGCACTTGCGCCATCGCGCTGCGAACGCTTTCGCGCGCACCTGAAATCGCGGCGCTGCTGAGCTCGACCTTGTCGCCGTTAACCGCGTCTTCGCGGCGTTGCGGCTGAGCCGTGCGCGAAAAACGTGTGTCGACGCCGAGCGTGTTTGTGTTGCTCGCGCCTGGGACGATGCTCGAAACCATAGTCAGCTTGCTCCTTCGGATCGCGCGCGCAGGGAAAGCGCGCGGCGCGCTTCGCCGCAGGCGTGAAGGAACAGTAAATGCGTTAACGAAACGTTAACGCCAACGCATCCGAAACAAATAAATTTACGTTCTGTTTACTTGCCGATCTGCGCCCGCAGATACGCCATGACGGCGCGTGAGTACGCAAGCTGTGACTCACTTGGATATTTGCGCAACATCTCCGAGGTCGACGTATCGGTCAACGTCGAGATGAAGCGTTGGCTTTCTTGATCGAGTGCGATGGCGACTTTGCCTGGCGTAAGGTCGCTACGCTGCGCGGCCGCATGCTCCGCGATCCGGCGGTTGGCCGCATCAGCGGCCGGACCGGGCTCCGTGTTCGTCACTCGAATGGAGAGCGACTCAGGGGCCGGCTGGGGAGGAGTAATGGAGGCCATAACTCATGCCCGCTCGAAATCGGCGGGGAGCCTAAAGCTCCCCGCCTCTTTCGTGTTCCGTTATTAGCGGAAGAACGACAGCACGATCGACGGCGCCGAGTTGGCGATCGACAAGGCTTGCGCGCCGAGTTGCTGCTTAACTTGCAGCGACTGCAGGCGGGCCGATTCCTTGGCGAGGTCAGCGTCGACGAGGTTGCCGATACCAGCTTCGATCGAGTCAGACAGCTTGCCCAAGAACGTCTTTTGAACGTCGAGAGCTTTCGACTGCGCGCCCATCGTCGCGAGATCGCGGTTCAGAGCGGTCAGCGCGGTGTCGATCGCGTTCACAGCAGACGACGCGCCGTTGGCGGTCGAGATGTTGAGAGCCGAGGTCACCGTGTTGAGGGCTTGGCCAGCGGCGCCGCCGAGGCGGAAGTCGAAGCCAGAAACCGTCAGGCTGTTCGAGCCTGAGCCCGGAGCAACAGCAACCGCCATCGTGCCGGCCGCGGTGCCCGCGCCGCCATCGAGGAAGCCGTCATCGTCAACCGCCGCCGGAACAGCAGCGCCGTCCGTGTAGGTGACCGTGAACGCTTCAGCGGCCGAGTACGTCACGCGGCCGGTTTGGTCGTTGTAAGCAGCCGTCACGCGGCCGTCAGAAGCCGACGCGACGCGCGCAACGAATTGCGAGATCGTGTCAGTGGCTTCCACGTCGATCGTGAAGGTCGTGGTTTCGTTGCCGTTCGTGATCGAGAACTGCAGTTGGTCGTTGGCGCCAATCGTGAGGCCAGTGGCTTCATCGAGTTCAGCAGCTGACGAGAACGGGTTGCCCGAACCATCGTCGAACGCCAGACCTTGCAGGGTGTAACGGCCACCGCCGCCGCCCGCGCCGTCAGACGTCAGAACGTTGAACTGGGTCGCGCCGCCCGTCATGTTGCCGCCGTTGACGAGGTTCGAACCGTTGAACGTCGCGGCGTTGGCAATTTGGTCGATTTGGTTGCGCAGAGCGTTGAAGTCGGCCTGCAGCGCGGCGCGCTGGTCGGTCGAGAGGTCGGTCGCTTGAGCGGCGACGGCCTTTTCCTTCAGTTGCTTCAGAATGTCGCCGACAGCTTCACCGGCCGAAAGACCCACGTCGATAACCGACGTCGCGCGATCGATACCGTCTCTGACAGCGCCGAGCGAGGCGACGCGTGAGCGTTGGCCTTCAGCGATAGCGAACACAGCGCCGTTGTCTTTCGCGGATGCGACCTTCAGGCCGGTGTTCACGCGGTTCTGGACTTGGCTGAGTTCTTTGGTGGTTTGGTTGAGCGATTGGAGCGCGACGAGGGCGCCGTAGTTGGTATTGACGCTAGCCATTGTAGTGTCCTTCTGGACTTGAGTTAACCGGCCATTTTGGCCAGCTGGACGTTGCCGTCCGGTGCCGCACGGAAGATCCGCACGCCCTTCCCCGCCAAAGGGTCAGACGCTTTGCGTTGGCAATGGTTGTAGGTGGCGAGGGTTAATAACGCGTCAGCGCCGAAATGATTCTACAGCGGCAAAATTTGCCGAGCGCGCCTCAGCGCGAGGCGAGACCTTCCATCATGGTGCGGTTGATGTCGATTAAGGGTTCGACATCGGCGCCTTCGCGCAGCACTTCGCTGGAATAACGCGCAACCCACATCGCCAACGAGATGATTTGCCCGCGCAGCGTCATGGGCAGCTGGTTCTCTGGCGTCGCGCAATCAGCAGACAGCATGTTCCAAAGCCGGCGGTTAGCGTCGATCGCTTCCAGCAAGACAGGCAAAGGCGGGCTCTCCTCCTTTACGCGGACGAGGCCTGCAGTGACTTGCCCAAAGGCCCGGTACTCAAGGTCGCGCGGCTGTTCACCCTGCGTGGCCGCGCGCTGGTACGCTTTGATCGACATCGTGCCCCAGTCCCAAGCGCTCGGCCTCATAAGTGATGAGTTTCCGGCAGCGCATCAACGCTCGGTAGTATTCACCGCCCATTACTTCTTTGGAAACGCCTATGCATTCAGCCAAGATTGCTGGATCTCTTACAGCGCCCATGAACTCGGCCAGGCGGGACGCGAATTCGGCATAGGCTTTCTCCCGGCCCTGCTCATCGAGATACATGAGCATGATCGGGAAATAGATCCGCTTGGCAGGCGTATCGGCCTCGTCCTGCTGCATGATGTCTTTCTCACGCAGCACCGAGGCTTTGTTCTGCAGCACGAGCGCAGCGCGACGGTCACCGTTTTGAACAACGGCACCGTTCACCACAAACTTCTCGCCCGGCCGCAAAGAGAGTTTCAGCGGCATGTGCCCTCTCCTCCCGATTCTGGGAGTCCATCGTCGTTAACACTCGACCATGATGGTTAACGGGGTGTTGCGAGCTGTCCGCACCGGCGTGTCGTTTCGGTTGCGATTTACAGCGCGATGCACGCTGCGCGCGATGATCGTGTTGGTTGGGCCTCACTTGTCCACTTTCAACTCCCACTCGATTGAACCGTTCACGACACAAACGTAAATACCGATCGCCGTCGGGTTGGGGGTCGATCGGGGCGGCAAGCAGAAATTGGAAGAACGGGGCTCGGGGCTCCGCGTGCTGGCGCACAGATGCGTCCGCGCGACCGGAGAAAAGTGCGTCTGAAATTTTGAACCTGCTGCGGCGGGAAGGGAGGAGCTTTGACCAACGCCATCGATATCGGTCCGCTGCGTGCGCTCGCCAAACGCGCCAGCGCTAGGATCGTCGACGAGATCGTCGCCAAGCGCTTCGAAACACTGGCGCTCGCGCGCCTTGTCCGCGACAGCCGCAACTTCCGCCCTGCCCGCGCAAGCGATCTCACGAACGCGCCGCAATGGGCGAAGGACGCGCACGCGAACGGCGATCCCGTACACGTCGTGCGCAGCAACCGCGCCGTCGCCGCGCGCATGCACACGGTCGCACGCCGGCTCGCGGAAACCTGCAAAGTCGCAGGCATCGATCCGATGGCGCGCCCCAAAGATCTCGAGACCATCACCGCCGCGCGCAAATTTCTGCGCAAGCTCGACAACGCCAATTTCGATGTGATGGCGCGCAAGGCGCTTCAATACTCACGCGTGCTCGAGCTCTGGGAAGAGCAAACAGAGTCGCTCGCCGTGTGCCCGGCGCAATCGATCGTGCTGCTCGGCGGACGCATCTGGCACCGCATCACCTCCGTCGCCGCTTTACGCCGCGTCGGTGAGGAGTTCGGCAATTGCCTCGCGCGCTCGACGCGTACAAGCGCCTACGGTGCGCTGCTCATGCATGGGCGCGCGCAGTTCTGGGTGCTGCGCACAATAGAGGGTGAAGGCCTAATGGTCGCGATGGCGTCCGCGCCTGCCCCAGTGCAGTTCACCGAGGTCAAAGGTCCACGCAACGCAGCCATTCGCCCCGACAACGCAGATCTCGTCCAACTCGGCCTCGCCATCGGCGTGCGTCCACCGCCACCGCCCACGCCGACACCGCCAATCCCGCCGGGCATCGCAGCAGCGGTGCTCGCGGCGCGCATGCCGTGCCAGTGCGCGCTCTGCCAACCGCGCCTTCAGCGCCCGTTGCGCTTGCGCCGGACGAGCGCCGCGCCTTAAGTGCGCTCCAACAAGGAGCGCGCATGCGGTTTGAAGGCACGAAAGACTATGTCGCTACGGAAGACCTGAAGGTCGCCGTCAACGCGGCGATCGCGCTCGAGCGCCCGCTCCTCGTCAAAGGCGAACCCGGCACCGGCAAGACCATGCTGGCGATTGAAGTCGCGCGCGCGCTCGGCATGCCGCTGATCGAGTGGCACATCAAATCGACGACCAAGGCCGTGCAAGGTCTCTACGAGTATGACGCCGTCATGCGCTTGCGCGACAGCCAACTCGGCGACGATCGCGCCAGCGACATCGCCAACTACATCAAGCGCGGCAAATTGTGGGAGGCGTTCGAAAGCGGCGAACGTCCGATCCTGCTCATCGACGAAATCGACAAAGCCGATATCGAATTCCCGAACGACCTTCTCCAAGAACTCGATCGCATGGAATTCTACGTCTATGAGCTCGACCGCACCATCAAAGCAAAAGTGCGCCCGATCATCCTCATCACGTCGAACAACGAGAAGGAATTGCCGGACGCATTCCTGCGCCGTTGCTTCTTCCACTACATCCGCTTCCCGGACGAAGAGACGATGCGCGCCATCGTTGAGAGCCACTATCCGGGTGTGAAAACGCGCCTCGTCAACGAAGCGCTCAAAATCTTCTACGACATGCGCAAAGTGCCGGGCCTCAAGAAGAAGCCCAGCACCAGCGAGCTGCTCGATTGGCTGAAGCTCCTACTCACCGACGACATCGATCCGGAGACGCTAAAGCAGCGCGATCCGTCGAAGCTCATCCCGCCTCTCGCCGGCGCGCTCCTCAAAAACGAAGCCGACGTCATGCTCTTTGAGCGCCTCGCCTTCCTGGCGCGCCGCGAACAGCGGGGCGGCACGAGCTGACCTGCCATGCAGCCTTGACCCCCTCGGCGCCGCCGCCCTACTTGGGCCGGGGAGATTGCACGTGATCAGACAGCTTTTCAGCGGCGCCTTGGTTGTTTTGGCGCTGACGGTAACGTCGCCGGCATGGGCGCAGGGTCGCGCCGTCGGCGAACGTCTGATCGCACAATCGGGCGCGCCCGAGCGCTTCACATTGGAAGTCACCGACCAATCGATCGTCATCATCGACAGGTCTTCGGGCCTGCGCTGTTCGATGCCGCCAAACGCCACCGAGACCACCCTCACCGTAAGCGGCGACATGCTGCAGTGCGGATATACGGGCGGCGTCTATTCAAACTGGATGGTCGTGCCGACAACCGCCCAGGCTGGCCAAGTCGAAATGCAACGCTTCGTTGGCGCCTATGCTCTCTTCCAAAAAGAACAGCACACAGCCCAAAACCTGCAGCCTGTCACGGCGCCCCCCATCCACCCAGCGCTGCAACAGATCTTTCCCAACGCCCCTACGCCGTTCCGTGTTTGGATGCAGGACGCCAATCCGGGCGCCGATTTTTCCGTGTCGTTGATCGCCGCCGACGTGAACGGCCACCGGGTCATGCAAATGATCGCCGGCCAATCCGATACGGTGAACGCATTGTCCGACCTCTCCTTCTTCACCTCCACCGCGACGCCGCAATAGCTCTGCGTCGGAGCGCTGAACCTCCCCTGTTTCAGGGCATCGACAGTTTTCTCACGACGCCGTAATTTCCGCGCAGGAGGACGCATTGCATGCGCCGGCTGCTGCTTACGCTCGCGCTCGCTTTAAGCGCCGCACCTGCCTCGGCTCAGGGCGCCGAGGAAGAGCCACAAGCCGCGCCCGGCTCCATCGCCATCGGCATGATCGAACAAGCCGACGCTGATGGCATTTTCGATCTCGTCCACGATGGTGGCGTCACCGTCCGCCACACACGCAGCGGCCTCACCTGCCATTTCCTGCGCAACGGCGATGGCGGCCGCCTAATCGTCTTCACGCCGCAAGTCGATCCCGCTCATCCAACAGAAGCGCCCGCCATTCCGCGCGGCGACGACGTGGCGTGCGAAATGGTCGAAGGCAGCGCGCACGTCCGCTACTTCGCCACGCGCTACCCGTTCGGTTCCACACTCGATGAACAGATCTCCGGCGTTGAAGCCGCTATCCGTCGGCGCAACGCCGATGCTGTGCGCTATCCCGGTGAAACCACGCGCAACACCGATGACGGCCTGCCGCTCCGCCGCACCACTCGCTTCATTATCATGCAGGACGGCACGCGCACCTACACGCGCGCGAGCGTTGCGCGCATCGGCGATTGGATTTTGAAGTTACGCTATTCCGCTCCCGCGCCCGACGACGCTGCCGCCGCTCAAGCCGACGCTGCCGCGGACCTACTCTTCGACGGCGCGCTTGATGAGATCATCAACCCGCGGCGCTAGTTGCGCCGGCGCGGAAAAGCGATGTCGAACTCGACTTGACCGGTATCGACGGCCACGCCGTCGTTCATCTGCGGCGTGCCGGACATATGCTCTTGCGCCAGCGTGATCGCTGCTGGACGGAATCGTCCGAGGTCGGGTCCCGAGTCAGTTGATTGGCAATCGGCCAAGGCGCCACTGATCAGCACTCGGCAACGCAGATGCACCGTAGCGCTCATGCCGCGCGTGTAAGCCCGCTCCGGATAAGCCTCATTCAAAAAGCGTGCGAGCGGCGGCGTGTAAGTCGCAGCTACAATCGATATCGGGGCCGTTGTCGTCTCCGGCGTTTCAAACGCCGCGGGTTCGGTCGTCGCTGGCGTAACGGGCGTGACCTCCGGCTCGGTCGGCGGCGTTGGCGTGCGTCGACCCGCCGGGATCGGCAAAGGCAGCACCACCGTATTGTTGTTAGCGACACTCGTCGTCGCCAACAGCGCCGCCTCATAGTCAGCCTGAAACCGCTCCGGCCATTCGACGCTTGAAATGTCATAGATCCCAAGCTGCTCGTGCGAGAGGTTGGGATACGTCGAGGCCGGATTGATAAAGGCGACGGCGACGCTGTTGCCGCTCAGCGTTCCTATAACAACAAGCCGCGCATGATATTGCGCGCCGATCTCACGCGCACGGCGCAGCGCATTTCTGCCGATATTGGGATCGGCCTGAACGCCAAGAGGCGGCACTTCGATCTCCGCCGGATATTTATAGGCCTGCACGTTGCTGCCGACCGGCGCTGCGCGCTCAAGCCAAACCGCGAGCCGCGTCGTTGCCTCATCGTTGATGTCGAAGCCCATCGGCTGATCGCCAGCGCCCGGCCCAACGACGACGTCGCCGTCAATGCCCGCCACGATCACGCATGTCTGCCCAGCCGCGCATACAGGCGGCTTCGGCTGCATCATGCCGTACGGCCCCCAGCCGAAATATGATCCCGCAGCCGCCGCGCCAGCTACCAAAGCTGCAACCGGCACAAATTTGAAAAGCGCGCCCGTATCCATAGTGAACTACCCCTCCGTCACGGTAGGACTGCACCTCCTCTGGCGCAAGCAAGTTCCAGTGTGCGCCTTTGCACTCTTGTACATCAGCGCAACCAGCTTTTCCGAAACAAAACCTGTCAGTTAGCTACCCGCGCGCATCGAATAGCTGACGAAACGTGCGAGAAAGTCGTCTTCGGCATGAAGCGCCGCCGTCCACGCGCGCTTCGTTTGTCAAACGCCGCCTCTAGCCTTCCTCTACCCCGGCGTAAGCGTCTGGCGCACCGAACGCCGCACCCCTATCATGGGGCCGTGTTTCAACGCTTCTTCACCGAACTCCGCGCCGCGCGCGTGCCCGTCACGCTCAAGGAATATCTCGTTCTTGTCGAAGCGCTCGACAAAGAAGCGATCGATATCAACGTTCAGGATTTCTACTATCTCTCACGCGCAGCCCTGGTGAAGGACGAGCGTCACCTCGACAAATTCGATCGTGTCTTCGGTCAAGTCTTCAAAGGCCTCGATCCGACCGGCGACGCCGTGAACGCCGAGATCCCCGCCGAATGGCTACAAGCGCTCACTCAGAAATTTCTGACCGACGAAGAAAAGGCGCAACTCGAAGCTTTGGGCGGCTGGGAAAAATTGATGGAGACGCTGAAAGAACGTCTCGAAGAACAAAAGAAACGCCACGAGGGCGGCAACAAATGGATCGGCACCGGCGGCACCTCCCCGTTCGGCAATAGCGGTTTCAATCCCGAAGGCATCCGCATCGGCGGCGAAGGCGGCCAACGCAAAGCGGTGAAGGTCTGGGATAAGCGCGAATACAAGAACCTCGACGACAGTGTCGAGCTCGGTGTCCGCAACATCAAAGTCGCGCTCCGGCGCCTGCGCAAATTCGCCCGCACCGGCGCCGCTGACGAACTCGATCTTCCCGGCACCATCGATAAGAGCGCCAAGGAGGGTTACCTCGACATCGTCCTGCGCCCCGAGCGCCGCAACGCGGTGAAAGTGCTGCTGTTGCTCGATATTGGCGGCTCGATGGATTCACACATCAAGCTCTGCGAGGAGCTCTTCTCCGCCGCACGCACCGAATTCAAGAGCCTCGAATTCTTCTACTTCCACAATTGCCTCTATGAGAGCGTGTGGAAGGACAATCGCCGCCGTCACGACGAAAAGACGCTCACTTGGGACATGCTGCACAAATTCCCGAGCGACTATCGCGTCGTCTTCGTCGGCGACGCCACCATGAGCCCGTACGAAGTCACCTATCCCGGCGGCTCGGTCGAACATTGGAACGAAGAAGCCGGCGCTGTCTGGCTCCAGCGCGTCGCGCAAATTTATGAGCGCTTGGTGTGGCTCAACCCAACGCCGCGCGCCCATTGGGACCACACGCCCTCGATCCAAGTGATCCGCGAAGTCATCGGCCCTACCCGCATGTTTCCGCTCACCATCGAAGGCCTCGATGGAGCCATGCGCGAACTCAGCCGCTAGCGCCCGCCTTGCCGAGCAGGTCGCGCCGATAAGGGGCCAGCGCTTCGTTTCCCTCCGCGCACCTTCACTTTTGGCGGCGTGTAAGGCTTGCCCCTGATCACAGTCCAGAGCTCTTCGAAAGCCACTGCCGCGAGAGGACCGAGACGTTCAGACTTTCGGATCTTCTTCAACGTGCGACCAATACGCTGGGTATGCACCTCGCCGATCTTCGACGGATTGCAGCGGGCCGCTAGTGCGCGAAGCACAACCGCACCTTGCGCGTCTTCGAGTTTCGACACGCACCCCAGCAGGACGTGAATCGAATTGGCGTCCCGCGCTTCCAGCAGAAAATTGAGAGCGCGAGCTCGGCGCGTCGCATCTGCCTGACCAGTGAGCGTCGCGGCAAGGCAGCGTTGAATGTGGGTGCAGTTCGCCAGATCCCCGCGCTCGCGTGTCCCCGCAGGAGCAGCATGCTCCACCGCGGGCAGCACGATGACGCCCAAGCGCTCTGTGTCGCTAACCGTCGCGAATAGCCCCTTCTGACCGTTTATTGTTTGGATCACGCCGTCCATGGTGTCGCGATCAAATTGGGAGCCATACTTTTCAACGTACTCGCCAATCACGTTGCAACCGTAGGCGCGGACCGTTTCCTCCAATTCCGGATAGGCAAACAAGAAGGTCGACGTGAATGAATCAAAGCGTCGGGAAATCGCTAAATCGATCTGGCCAATTCGGGTGGCGCTGTCGGGAGCGCTGAGAAATTCAGAACGCAGCAAAGACTTCGCAATCCCAGGCGCGCGAGCGAAGCGCAGCTCCAGCAACGTCTTAAGTCGATGCTCACTTTGTTTCGGAACCATCGTGACGAGATTGCGTAGCGACGCGCGCAAGTCGAACAGGCTGATAATGGTGCCGACCAGCAGCACCGCGCCAAAGAGCGCGAGCGCTTGCGCCGTCAAAAATCCCCAACCGTCGGCAAACTTCACACCATCCGCCAACCCAAAGCCGTTGATCGCAACGGAGACGAACGGCAGCGAACCGAGTATCGCAACGATTGCGTCGAGGTACGGACTACCGAGACTTTTGCTCACCTCGAATATCTTCACGTCAAATTCAGAGTGCAGCCACTGCAGCATTACCGCGAGTTGCAGCACAACAAGAACTGCAGAGATGGCAAGCACCAACACCATTTTGTCAGTTCGCGTTTCCTGCGATTGTTTTTCCCGATGATACTTGAACTTGGCTTTTCGATTGGCGAGGTCTCCGTTCATGATCGCGACAGTTTCGTGCAGCGCGTAGAACGCGCCGCTGAGAAACGCCAAATTGAGGCAAAGCAAAGATATGTTCGCGGCGCCGAATGCCAGCGCGACAATGGCGTTCGGCGCGATTGAGTCCACGACGGGAAGAACGACACAGGGCGTGAGGTTGAAGGCGCCCCAGAGAAACACATGAGTTCGCGAAACGCCGCGAAAGCGATCGGTGGGCAAAATCCAGTCGTAGAATTTTACTACCCCGGCAGTGGCAGTTCCTAAGCCGCTTGAGGTAGCCCGCAAGGCGCCCAGAAACAGGCGGCGCACTGGCTCCCATACGAAGGCTACGAGCGCCAACAACACCAACACTGTGGTGACGGCGATTTGCGCGATCGGCACGTGCATATCCGGCATGTAGCCCCCTATTCAGCGCGCCCAGCGCTGACTTCAGTGCACTAATCCTTTTTTTTCTGGCTGCTCGCAAACAGCGCCGTGCCGACGCCGCACGCAACCGCGATCAACGCAAACACGATCGCGAGAGGAAATTCCTTTTCCTCGGCCGGCGCCTGCGCCGCATAGGCGCTCGCTGCCAACATCATCGTCGCAACGACGACAACCACGCTTTGCTTGAACATCATCCTCTCCGCACGCAAACGCTAGCGTGCGGTATCAGCCCCGTCCATCGCTACGACGCCCAGACCATCTCAGCAGGCCGATAGCCAAGCTCGGTGATCCGCCGCTCAAACGCGGCGCGCACGGCTGGCGTAATTTCGCGCTCGCGCGTCAGCACCCAGAGGTATCGCCCCTCCGGTTCACCGACGATGCTCCACTCATAATTCTCGCCGCGGTCGAGCACCCAATAGTCCGCCCAGAACGGACCGAAGAAGCTCACCTCGAGCTTGCCCTCGCCCGCCTCGCCAGCTGGCCGTGCACGCCCACGCGCAACACGGCTTTCGCCCCGTTCGTCGATGCATGTGTTCACCACCGAGATCAGGCCATCGTCGCGCACGCCATATTCGGCCGTTGCGCGTTGACAACCTTCCTCAAAGCTATTGGGCAACCGCGCCTGCTCGTACCACGTGCCCAAATACCGGGCCTGATCGATGTACGCGACGGGCAACGGGTCCGTGCTCTGGCGGTAAACGGGATTGGGTGTACACGCGGCCATGAGCATGGCGGCGGCAAGGAACATCAAACGCATGCATCTGTTACGTCCACCTTGCCGGTTCGGTTCCCTTTGACGACAATAAGTCTCAGGGAGTCGGATGGATCGGCGCGCCTTTCTTTTGAGCGCTGCGGCTTGCAGCGCAGTGAGCGCCTCAACGGCGCAGCAGGCGCTTGCCCAAAGCACACAGCGCTTCGCCACGGCCGCCAGCTATAGCGCCCAGCGCGACGGGGCCAGCTTCCTCGTCGTCCGCCACGGCGTCGTCTTGGCAGAGCACTACAATGCCGGCGGCGCCGATACGCGCTGGGCGATCGGCATGGGCACGCGCACCTTCATGCCTTTGCTTGCCGCCTCGCTCGTCGAAGATCATCTGATGACGTTGGACGAACCGGTCGCCGCGACACTCGGCGATTGGGGCGCCGACCCGGTAAAGAGCACCATCTCGATCCGCGTTCTGCTGAGCGGCGCAAGCGGTCTGAGCTTCGACGCTAACGGCCCGCGCGATCTCGCAACCGCCATCGCGCTTCAGCCGCGCCAAGCGCCCGGCACAGAGTTCAGCGATGATGCGGCGGCCTACGTTCTGTTCACCGAGATCGCACGCCGCAAACTCACCACCGCCAACCGCGAACCCGATCCAGCGCGCTATCTTACTACACGCACGCTGCTGCCGATCGGCTGCGTGCCAATCGGGTGGTCGCGCGCCAGCGATGGCATGGCCCGCTTCGATGACGGCGCGGCGGTTTCGGCGCGCGGCTGGGCGCAAGCAGGCGAACTCATCCGCCGCCAAGGCGTCTGGCGCGCACAGCAACTCGCAAGCGCCAATGCACTTGGTGAAGCCGTGCGTGGCTCATTCGCGGAATCCCGCGCAGGTTTTGGTCTGTGGCTCGCAGGACGCGGACGCGGCCGTGACAATTTTGGAATCGACACCGATCTGTGGCGCACGTCATCGCCGGCGCCGATCGATCTGGCCATGGCGGCAGGGCAAGGCGGTCAGCGCCTCTACCTCGCACCAACAGATGGTTTGGTGATCGTGCGCCAAGCGCGTTCACTCACGAGCTCATCGTGGTCTGACGCGCAATTCTTGTCGTTGGTCTGGCGCGATCTCTGAGCGGCGCAACGCACTGCGCCACGCCGCTCGAAGCTCTTAGTTCTTGGTGCGGATCAGCAAGCCGCCGATGAGACCAAGGATGCCGCCGCCGGCTGCGCCGGTGATCAGGTTGGCAAGGTGGGCGCCGTTCTCACCATCGATGAGATTGCTCCACATGTTCGTGATGCCGCCGACCGCTTCGACGTTGGCGCCGGCATAGCCAGCTGCGATGCCGCCGATCGCGCCAATCACGGTGCGGCCCACAAGTCCGCCGCCGCCGCGCGTCACTGCGCCCAGAATATTGCCGCCGATCGCGCCGCCCAGCGCTTGCACGGCGTATGGCAGGATAGTCGCCCAATCCATGGTGTTTCCCCTTCCCTGCAGCGGTGACCCATCCCGCCAGGACGGCCGGAGGATACGTGTTCCCAAGAAATCCACAACGAAGATTGCTGCGCCGTAATATGAGTTCTCGCCCGCAATTCGCGCGGACCGCATGTTGCGCCCGCTTTGTCCACCGGACAGGCGACTGATGTCTCACCGACCACGCTCTGCAGCGAGTGAGTCGTTATGCACACTTGCGTACGCGGACCGCGATGTCGCCTCGTGACGGCCATGTTAAACGAAGCCTCAGTTACCCGATCGGCCCCCCACCATGATCGACATCGTCACAGTCAGCACCCACGACGCCAAAAAACTGGCCGCCGAATTGGTGCGCCTGCTGGAAGCTGAAGAGCACAGCGTGCGCATGCTGGTGGGCCGCCAATCGCAAGTCGCGATCGAAGACGCCAAGACTTCGCGCGATGCGGTGCTGATCATTTGGTCCGAAGATGCGCCGAGCCAAACCTACATGCGCGAATGGCTGCGCCAGATCGATGCCTCGCGCCTTATCGAGATCGCCACCGCACAAGGCTGGCCCGAGCGCAAAGACCGCAAAGCGCCAGTGATCGATTTCAGCTCATGGCGCGGCGAGCGCGGCGGCCGCGCGTGGAATGCGCTAAGCGATCGCTTGAAGTCGGTCGCGCGCGGGATAGAGCCGTCTAAGCCGCCTGCACGCCACGCCGCGATCGCATTGGGCATTGTCAGCGTGGCCATCGTCGGCGTTGCCGCCGGCGTGCGCGATCATCTGACTCTTGCGCCCGAAACGGCTTCCGCCGAAGCGCCGCAAGAACAGATCGCGCAACTCGAAGCGCCGACGGACGCCGTCGGCGGCGCGCTCTACGCGACTGAACCGGGATCGGTCGACGATCTCACCGCGCTCGCGCCGATCCGTGTGCTCAACGCACAGCAAATCCATTTGGCGCCAATCGAACTCACCCGCGTGAACCTCGATCCGATTGTGGACGTCCGCGACCCGACGCTGATCGAGCGCCTCCAAACCTTCAACCCGCTCTCGCGCGAAGACGAGACGACGGAAGCGAGCGGCAACTAGCCCACGCCGCCGCGGCGCCCGCGCAACCAATGCATGATCGCCCATGCGTGCGATTCATGGCGCATCTTCAGCAGCGCCTCCGCCGGGCTCATCCAAACCAGCGCATGATCCGGCTCAGTCGGCGCGCTATCGTCCGCCGAAAGCTCAACTTCATAAAATGACGCGAGCGAATTACGCGGCTCAGTTTTATTGAGCCAGTACTGCCCCGCGCGCCCAATCACGCGCGTCGGCCAAATGGTCAGCCCCGTCTCTTCCTGAAACTCGCGCATCAAAGCCGCGGCTTCATCCTCGTCGGCTTCAATGCCCCCGCCTGGAAGATCGTATTCGTACGGCGCTTTCTTGCCGATCTGGACGATGGCGATATTGGCCTCGCCACGCGGGCAAATGCCGTAAGCGCTCATGCGCTCCAGATACGTCAAACCGGATTGCGTTTGGCCGAACTGCAGGGCGAAGCGGGTCATGTGCCGCGATATAGCGCGCCGGCCTGCGCATGGCGACAAGTGTTGAGGGCCCCGCCGGGGCGCCATAAGCACGCACAATGCAGATCCGCTTGAACCCTGTGACGCTCATTACCGGCGCTGGCTCCGGCATCGGCGCGGGCTGTGCGCAGGAGCTAGCGCGGAAATCCACCGGCGGGCTTCTGCTGGCCGATAGCGACGACGCGGCGCTCAGCGCCGTCGCCGACGAACTGGACGCCGCCGGCGTCTCGCCCGAGCGCATCTCCACCCTCGCCTTCGACGTCACCGACATGACGCGCTGGGCCCAGGCCGCGACCTTCATCCAAGGCCAATACGGCCGCCTCGATTGGGCCGTCGTCAACACCAGCGCCTCCAACGGCAAGCCGGCGGAAAGCGATCTCGTCGATTGGGGCCGAACCACCTCCGCGCAGCTCGAAGCCACCATCCAAAGCTTGCGCACGATCATGCCGCTGATGGCGAAGAATTCGCAGGGCGGCGCCATCGTCGTCACCACCTCAGCCGCCGCCATCAAAGCCGAGCCGCTCGCGCCAAACTCCGCGCCTGGCTTGCTGCAAGTGATGCGCGCCGCCTCACGCGAAGCCGCGCACAGCAATGTCCGCATCAACGCCATCGCCCCCGGCGGCGCCGATACGCCAATGTGGAATGCGATGCCCTGGTTTCAGGATCTCGTGCGCGACACCGGCAACGAAAGCGCCGCCTTCGACAAAATCGCGCACACACAACCGCCGATCGCACGCTATGCACAGGGCGGTGACGTCGCGCGCCTCATAGTCATGTTGCTTGCGGAAGAAGCGCCAATTACGGGCGCCACCCTTGTCGTGGACGGCGGCGGGACGCTGTGATCGGATTGGCCCCACACGATTCGGCGGGGCCAGTTCAATGCTTTCGATTTTCCAACGTTTCCTAAGCTTCGACCGACTCATCGGTCCCTCACTTGTGAAGCTCGTCTACTATGTCGGCGCAGCCGGGATCGTGCTCGCTGCCGTTGGCGCGTTGCTCATGGCGCTGATGACGCTTTTCGCCGGCAATTTTGGCGGCGGCTTCGTGCAATTGATCGCAGTGCCCGCAGTTGCTGCAGTCGGCCTGCTCTATTGGCGTTTCATGTGCGAGCTCTTCATGCTCGCCTTCCGCGGTTACGAACGCCTCGGCCAAGTGCGCGACCTGATGCGCATCGCCGCCGGCCAAGCGCCGCCAGCATCAGAGCCCGACGAAAATCACCCAGCGTTCTGATCGCTCATGAAGCGTGCGGCCAGATCCAACGGCACGCGCTTCATGCGCCGCGTCTGCGCATCGAGCATCACCCAGTTCGATTTAATCTGCGCTGACGGCTTATCCGCGCCCGCTTTATAAACTTCGACAAAGCGTATCCACGACGGCCCGCGCGGCGCGTCATCGACCCACGTGCGCACCTCAACGTCGTCGCCCAGTTCCAACTGCGCGCGATAATCGACCTCGTGGCGCACCACCACCCACACATACGCGTCCAGCATCTCCGCCGGCGCGCGCGAGCGCCAATGCGCAATCGCCATCTCCTGCGCGTAGCGCAAATAGACGATGTTGTTGACGTGGCCGAGCTCATCGATGTCGGCGGCAGCGACAGGAAAGCGCTGGATGAAAACTTCTGCGGCCATGCCGCCAGCTTAGCCTAAATGCCTACGCCGCCTCAGCGGCGAATTGCTCCAGCGCGCCCAGCGCCTCGTTCAGCGCCACGCGCACGCCATGCAAGCCAGCCTCGCTGTCCTCGGACGTTTCAGCCGCCTCACACGCCGCCGCCAGGGCATTCAGCCCAATCCCGCGCGCCGAACCCTTCAGCGTATGCACCGCCTCGCGCCAGCCGTTGGCGCTCGCCATAGCCGCGCTC
>JBEBHI010000069.1:0-18158 GCA_040080935.1 Terricaulis sp. | reverse complement strand
CGCCTTCTCGCGAAATGGTACGCGGGTGTAGCTCAGTTGGTTAGAGCGCCGGCCTGTCACGCCGGAGGTCGCGGGTTCGAGCCCCGTCACTCGCGCCATTCTTTTCAAGGATTTTTCGGGAAAAGGGCGATGGAACAGCCTTCCGTTCCATCGGACTTTGCGAGCGATGTTCCATCGCCGGCCGTTTTTGCCCCTTCGCTTCAGCCTCGATAAGCGTCTGCGCCTTCGCGCGCTTTGCGAGCGATTGGCGTGACTTCACGACCGTCGAGGGCGTGTAGGTCGCTTCCAGGAAGGCCGACTTATCCAGATTGTTGGCGAGGAGTTCGGCGCGGTCTTCGCGGCTCATGCCGCCGATGTCGGCTTCGACGTTCGCGGTCCGGCGTATGTCCAGCATGACCCGCGTGTCCCCCGGCATGACGTCCTCTCGGGTCAGCCTGAAATGGCGCTCCCAGCGGTCCTTGACGTATGGCCGCCACCCATCCGGCTGCCGCAGCAACTGATCGTCCGGGCCCAGCGCCACGCCCTCTGCGGCGGCGCGGGCGAGATAGCGGTCGAGCCGGGCGCACGTATCGGCCGACAGGGCGTGCTTCATCGCCCGCTTGGTCTTTTTGCGGCTCGTCTCGATCCAGCGATCCTTGCCGGCTCCCAGGACGTTCTTGAGCGTGATTGAGCGCACATCCACGGGCGAGAGTCCGGTGTCGTAAGCAATCCCCAGCCCCAGCGCTAAGGCCCAGCGCCCGCGGTCCTCAGCGCCCCCCTGAAGCGCCCGTATTTCGGAGGCCAGGAATATCCCGGACCGGCCCGCCGGCTGGGGATTGGGCACACGGCCGATCGGAGCCTTGGTGATGAGCTGATAGGAGGCCGCGGCATTGAGGAGCGCCCTCCAGACCTTCAGCACGCGATACCGGTGACTATCGCTGCATTCGCCGCGTTCGGCGGCGGCATGGAGCTGGCGGTGAAAGCCTTCGCTCTCGGCTGTGGATATCTTGGTCAGGCGCTTTAGAGCGAGCCGGCGTCCATCGACCTCGGCCGCGTCGATGACCGGCCAGACCCGGTGATAGTCCTCCTGGCTTTTGCCTTCCTTGGCCTTCCAGGCCTCGGTGCGCTGATAGCGCTCGAAGAAGTCGCCAAGCGTTCCGACCGGATAGACAGACTGCGGGCCAGGCCCGTCGCCATTCATGCGCGCACGTTGGGCCTCCAGGTTGAGCTTGCGCGCCTTCTCCCAGGCGTCGGGGCCATCAGGGCCCAGTGGCGCGGATTGAAAGCCGAGCTTTCGAAGTGCCGCCTGCGGCTGCCAGTAGGCGCGGTTGTTTCTTTTGACGACGTAGAGAGGGATCTTGATTGCGGCCATGCCGCTCACCTCCGTTTTCCTCCGCTCAGCCGCGCAACGCCCATTTGCTCGGTCATGCGCTGATCAAGCGAGGCGTCATCATCTCCGCTCGAGTCGCCGCGTTCAATCCCAACGATCAACTTGACGCCGCTGTCAGTGCTTTCGATTGCGGAAATATCGAGACCCGCGTTGCGTGCGGCCTTGAGCAACGCGGCGACAGTCGGGCGTTTGACTGCGCGACGGCGAACCTCGTGATGAGGTGTGTCTTGCGTAAGCGTGGACTCTGACATGCGTGCTGACCTTGACCGGCCTTGATCGTGTCGTGGTCAAAACGAGCGGGAACGGCGCCGGAAAGACCGGGAAAGGGGTCGCTCGCTTGTTAAGCGATCAGCGATCGGCGCTCTTATCGTTCAGGCCCGGGTCGCAGGAGCTTCGACACCGAATGCGACGCCTGCGTGCGCGCCAAATCTTGCGTTCGCGCGCGGATCAGCGACTTGCGAATGTCGAGGTGAAGCTCCATCGCCTTCAGTCGGTCCTGCCAATCCGGTTTGAACAATAGAACGTTGCGCTCGATCTCGGTCGCCAAACCCAAACGCTGGAGCTCCCGCGCGCGCGCTTTGATGGCGTCATTGAGTTCAGGTGGGGTGTAGAGCAGCGCGAGGTCTGCGATCCTGACTTTGCCGCTCGGTGGCGCCTGAACCGCGATCAGGCGATCCAAGTGGGTCGGCCGATGGGCGCGCACCTCGCGGTGCAGCGCCAGCCGTTCGTCGGCTGGGGTCCGTTTGCCAAGCCGTTCGGTCGCCACATCACGTGCCGCCGACCGGAAGCCGTGTTGAACAAATTCCCGCGGGATAATGAGATCGCGCCCGTCATCGCGCACGCCCCGCAATATGACGTGAGAGTGAGCATTGTCAGTATCCCAATGATCGACAGCGACCCATTGCAGGCGCGTACCGAGCGCCGTTTCGGCCCGTCGCATGACCTCGCGCGTGTAGCTTTTGAGATCGCCCAGTTTGGAGCCGTTTTCCGGCGCCAGGATCAGACGGAAGTGGCGGCGATCAGTCTTTGCCCAAGAGGCGGCACGTCCGCCGCCGTCAACGCCTTCAGCCACTGCGTCATAAAACACCGAGGTTTTCTCGGCGCGCTCGAGATATTTCGCGTGTGCGCGAGCTTTGGCCTCCGCGTTGGCGGGCATCTCGTCTTCGGGCGCGTCGTTGTGTTGAACGCGTTTTGCGGCCGCATCACGAGCGATGTAGCGCGCATGCGCACGAAGTGCTGCGCCGCCACCGCCGGGGTGGCCAAAATAGTGGATCTTCACGATCGCGCGTTGGCGCTGGTCAAATCCTGCATGCGCACCTTGTGACGAGGTGCTCCTCGCGATTTTGCGCGAGGGGCCGATTAGACTTGCGAGCTTCTTGCCGTACCCAGCGCGCGTCGCGCCGCCAGACGATTTTGCTCGGCCATCCAAACGCCCTTCCAGCATATCCGCGTTCAGAGCGCGCTTGATGTTGAGTGATTTACCAGGACGAAACACTTCAGCGCCGAATGTATCGCGCTTCAAGAGGCCAGCACAGAAGAGGCGATTGAGACTTTGCGCTTCCATCAGCACACGTTTTGCAGTGGTGAGGTGCGCGCACCTCGTGCGCACCTCGTGATCATCGCGCGCACCTTGCATTTGCGCCAGTCTTTGCAAGCGATTGGTGTGCGAGGTGGGGTGCTCTTTATCTTGCCTTCCACCCCACCTTCCTTCGAAGCTTAACTCACACACACAATCGATCACGCTGAATCACGAAATCTCACGCCGCGAAGCAAGGGTGGGTGGGCCGAGTGTTGCGCCAAGCGCCGCGCGATGCGCTGGTGGCCGATGTGACGCCGCTGGAAATACGCGGCCGCGCCTATGGCCTCCGCCAAGCGCTCGACACCGCCGGCGCCTTCGCTGGTCCGCTGATCGCAATCGCGCTGATGGCGCTCTTCGCCGGCAATATGCGCGCTGTATTTTGGGTTGCGCTCATCCCGGCCCTGGTTGCGGTTTTTCTTGTCGTTGTTGGGGTTGACGATCGCGCGGCTCATCCCGAGCATACGCGTCCCCCCCGTCCGCGTTGGCGATCTGAAGCGCTTACCGCCGGCGTTCTGGCGCGTCGTCGCGCTGGGCGTTGTCTTCACCTTGGCGCGGTTCAGCGAAGCCTTCCTGATACTCCGCGCGTCGGACCAGGGCTTGCCGCTGATGTGGGCGCCGCTGGTTTTGGTGGTCATGAACGTCGTCTATTCGGTCGGCGCCTATCCCGCGGGCGATCTTTCCGATCGGCTGCCGGCGCGCACGCTTTTGCTCTGGGGCATTGCCGCGCTGGTCGGCGCCGATCTCATGTTGGCGTTTGGCCCAGGGCTTATCGGCGTCTTCGTCGGCATCGCGCTCTGGGGTGCGCACATGGCGCTGACGCAGGGCCTGCCGGCAAGCTTGTCGCCGATAACGCGCCGGCCGAGCTCAGAGGCTCCGCCTTCGGCGTCTTCAATCTGGCGACCGGTGTCGCGCTCCTTGCAGCAAGCGTCGCCGCCGGCGTGTTGTGGGACCTCGCCGGTCCGCAGGCGGCCTTCCTCGGCGGCGTCGTGTTCGCAGCCGCGGCGGCGTTGATGTTGACGAGCGTCAAGCGCTCGCCTCCACCAATTCACTGAACCTGCCGCCTTGCTGGGCATGCATCCAGTCGGCGATCGCTTGCGCCTTTGACGCCGCGGTGAAGATGGCGCGGGGGTCTGATTTCAAAATCGTAAGCCAGCTTGCAATGTAGGCGGCATGATCCTCGCGTGGATTGTGCGCGATGCCGAGATCGGCAAGGACGAACCCGCTCGCCAATTCGACACAAATCTCTTCGGCGGCATAAGTCTCCGTGCCGAAGCGGCCCGAGAGGTCGCGGTCCAGGCGATGCTTTGCGCCGCTCGCATGGCCGCATTCGTGCAGCGTGACGCCATAGGCGGAGGCTGCGTCGAAGAAGCGCTCGAACGGCGGCAGATGAACGGTGTCGGTCGAAGGTCGGTAATAAGCCATGTCGCCGTCGCGGATGATTTTGATGCTCAGAGCGGCAATGAAGGCTTCAGCGTGCGCAAGCCGCTCGGTGTCCGGCAGCGTTGGGACGGCTTCAGGCTCGAAGTTCTCTACCTGCGCGACGTTGAAGACGCTATAGCCGCGCGCGAAGAAGCGCTTTTTGTCGCCATCTTCGGCGTCTGGCTTCTCGACCTGCCTCCAGAGCACCACCGCGCTGGCGCGTTCGCCTTTGCTGACAATAGCGCCCAGTTCAAACCATTGCTTGAAGGTGCCCCACAGCCCGGTCGGATAACCCTTGGCTTCGGCCGAGGCCCAGAGCGCCAGCGTATTGATGCCGCGATACGGCTTCTTCGACACGACATTGGCGGGACGATAGATGACGCTGCCGTCGTGGTGCCACGGCATGCGCTTGGTTTCGACGCCGCGTTCGATCGCGGCGACGATCTGATCGGTGATGCGGGCGTAAATGCTCGCGCGCTCGTCTGTAGGCATCGGCTTTGCTCCTTCGACGCCGGGCCATTCCCGGCGGCGGAGCTTTCAAAGCGGCGAGCGTGCGCGGCGCGCACCGAAGGCCGCAGCAGAGCGGAGGACGGCGAAGCCGTTGCGCGCCGCGTGCGGTCGCCGCGCGCTCCGCCCTGACGCCGGGATTGGCTGGCGGGACGTGGAACTGTGGTAAATGTCTCTCGCAGTGTCGGTTCGCGTACCGATTTCGCGTCCGGCGCTGATCTAGACTTGGATTCAGGAGCGCGCCTTGTTCTGCCGCATCGAATATCTCAACCGCGCCGTCGGCATGAAGCCGCATGTCGTCCTGGTCCAATACAAATCCGCCGCTTCCCTAGGTGAGATGATGGAGTTCGCGGACCGTGTGTCCGCGACGCGCGGCGCGGCAGGTTATCGCCTGCACGACCTGCACACCGACGAAGTCACTGAGATTTGGGGCGCTTAGATGGGAAGAGGAACGAGACACCGGCCTATCGGCCGTCGTCTCGTTCCTTCATCGAAGCCGATGACACTTGCGATGTTACATATTTCTTGCAGCAGTGTTGCTGCCCAATGCTCTTCCGAGAGAAATGCCTCGTGCGCCGGCATATGCACAAGATCTGTGACGGGCGCGTAGCACGCCATCGATCCGCCAATCCGGACGCGCACGCCAGCCCGTGCAGTCCACTGCTCGAGCGCGCTGGGTTCGGCTGCAACGGGCGCGACTTCCGCGCCGAACACCTCCGGCAGCTCGTCGATTTGATCGACGTTGAACACATAGAAGAGTTTCAGGAACGATAGGCGCGTGCGGCATCGCAACCATCATCGTCCGCAATCTTTCCAGCGTCGTCCTGCTTCGGCTTGGCTTGGCCATAATAGATGACCGGACAGACCTTCTCGCCCTTGCGCACATGTCCGTCGAGTTCCAGCGCCTGGCGAAAGGTGAGCCAGGTGCGCTTAGAATAGCCGCGCGCAATCTGCGCGGCCCAGAGCAGCATTACGTTGGCGCCGCGATAGGGTGCGCCGGTTGATCGCAGCGGCAGACCAGGCGTCAGCGCAAGCGCCTCTGCGTGGTCCCACGGCGCGCGCCACGGCATCACGCCGCGTTAAAGCATGCTGGAGATTTCGGCGGTGACGTGCGTCAGCGCGTCGTAAGCCGAGCGCTTCGGTGCATTTTCCGGATTCGAAAGCGCGGATTTCATCGGTGTGTTCCTGAACCAGGCGCACACGCGCGTTCGCGCGTGTGCGCGATTGAAAAGGAGGAGCCGCCCGAAGGCGGCTCCGAACGAGGTGAGGAGACGCTTAAGCTGCTGCCTCGGCGGTCTGGTCGGTCTTGGTCTTGGACTCAGACTTCGCTTTGGACCGCGACAGACGCTGGTAGCGGGTGATCTCGAAGGTGTTGTCGTAGATCTTCTGTTCGCCTTTGAGCCAAACGGTCGGGACGATGCGACCTTCGAAGGTGACGCTGTCGCCCTTGTCGAGTTGGGTCAGCATCTCGGCGTTCAAGTCAGCGTCAAACGAGACGCAGCGGAGCCATTCGGTCTTGGTGTATTGGCCGTCGCGGCCTTCGGCCAAACGGTCGGCCGCGAGCGAGATGCGGAGCGTCTTGGCTTTCAGTTCTTCGATCTTGCCGATGCGGCCCTGAGCGGTGAAGCGGAACATGGGTGTCTCTCCTGTTCGCCGGAAAGCTCCGGCGAGAAGCGCCGCGGGGCTCTCCCGCGATGGGGCCGTGGGCTGCATGCGGGGTTTGAGGGCGCTTGCAAGGGGTCGCGGGCGCCGCGACCGGAGGCTTGCCCCTTGCAAGCGACCGCCCGCATGCGAAGACGAGGACCAATGAGCGGAGAGGTTCGGGGTGCGGACGGAGCGCTCGTCCGGTTGGAGAGAACAACACAGTCGCATCAGCGCGGTGCGCACGGGCCCGATGAAGACCAAGCGCTCACAATTTCGCGCCGTTTGGCTGATCGAATGTGCGCGAAGAGGAGCCACGCGCATGCGGAAGATCATCCTCGCCCAGGCGGCCTCGATGCTGCTGAGCCAATGCAGCGCGCCACCGGCTAGCCCGGAGATGCCCCCAACGCCGGTCACGCTTCAGAGCATCGAAGGGCAGTGGGACATCGTCTCGTTCGACGGACACCGTCCAGCACGTCTCGATAGCGACGGTCAGCGGCATGCCTTTGTCGACATTCGTGGCAGCGACCTGTCATTTGCGATCGAGTGCAATTATTCCGGCATGAGCGCGCGTCTGGACGAAGATCGCCTCGTTGTGATTCCCAGTGACGATGTGCATGTGCAAACCGAGATGGGCTGCGGTCCTGAACGCGAGGCGCGAGACGAAGCCTTCTTCGGATTGCTGCGCGGCGGGCCGACTGTTTCACAGCCCAGCGCAAACGAACTCGTGTTGGAGAAAGATGGCGCCCGGCTCGAATTACAACGCCTTGACCTACGTCGCCGCGACTTGTTGGCGACCAATCTAACGGCGCTTCAGGGCGACTGGATCGCCGACATCCTCTATTGGCGCAGTGAACCCGGACGCACGGACAATCTCATTGCCGAACTCGAAGGCGGCGCCGCGCGCGTCACGTTCGCACCAGGCCAGATCAGACTGAGCTTCGATTGCGAGACAGTGACCGCGCAAGTCGCGTTATCGGCGCCTGGAGAGTTGCGCGCACGCGACGTGACCAGAACGCAGGTTGGCGCATGCCGGCTCTCGCAGGCTCATCGCGACAAGGGGGCCTCGCTGCTGACCGGTGCGATCGGCGCTGAGAACATACCGCCAGATCGGCTCTACCTCGCGGCGGGCGACGTCTACGCTGTGCTGCGCCGCGACTGAGGCGCGCGGCCATACGCTGACCGCGAGTGTCTGGGAAGACTCATACAACCGACGCGAAGGGCTCAGACCTTCACGCCAGCGCATGCGTCAGGGCAGTTGAAAGCTCCGGATCACACCGGTCTCATCGATCTCGACAAACATGTTCGGTCCCGCTGCGAAGATCTTCTCCGCAGCCGGCAGCACCTTCCTGAAGAGCCTGGCGGCTTCCTTGCCGATCACGTTCGGCATGAGGATCATGCCCGGATGACCATCGCCGTCGCCGGCTAGGTCTCGGAAGTCGGCGCCGTTTGCGGTGACGATGATCTCATCGTTGCGATTGGCAAACTCGTGAATAGCTTCATCGCGTGCAGCGTGCCCAAGCGCGCGGATGCTCACAGTGCGTTGTGCGGTGTGCCCCAGCGATGCCGCGACCTTGACGAGGCTTTTTGCACAGCACTCGTCAATCAGCAGGTACATGGACGGTCACTTTGCGCCGCTTGATTGGCGGGCGTCCGCGTCGCGGCGTGATCCGATCAAACGTGACGGCGGCATCAATTTGCTCTGAGGTTAGGTCAAGTTCCTCGGAAACCGCCTTCTTTGTCGCGCCCTTCTTCTTCATCAGATCAGCAACGATGCGGACAGGAATGCGCGTGCCCTTAAGAATGGGCTCGCCGCCGAGGATCGAGGGCTTGGTGTCGATGAATGTTTTTTTGAGGCGTTCAAGCCCAGTGAACCCTTCCAAGATCTCGTCTTGGATGGCTTTGACTTCGATCTGGAACGTGTCGAACTTGGCCACTCTCTCGCCCTTAGAGACCGCCGCTACAACAGCCACACACATCCGCTTTCGCAAAGCCGGGGCCAATTCGGTTCGGATTGGCGCCATCGCTTTGATGTAGACGAGAGCCTCGCCGCTCAGGGCGCGCGTACGCTTAGGGCCCGATGAGCGAATGACCTTGGCGTCGATCTCGCGGTCAATGTCGCGCTCAGCCACTCCGGTCACGAAAGCCGCTTCGGGTACAGTCAGTCGGGCCTCACCAAGTCTCGTCAAAGTAGACCCTCATAAATAATCCACCGCTGTGGACTATTTAAGCCAAATGCGCTGAATTTTCAAGAGCGCCCGGGAGAAGGGATCGGACCTCCGCTCCGGGAAAGCCCTAACTACTCGGCTGCGATTGCTTCAGACTGAACGACGGGAGGGGGCGAAAGAGCGCCAGTCCGGAGGGGCTGGGGCAACCAGGCGCTGCCCTTGAACAGCTTCTTTGCGCGACCGAGCAGCTCCTTCTTCGGCGCCTTGTCGAGCTGGGTGCGATCAAGCTTGGGAGTGAACTCCATCATCGCATCGACAACCACGTCCTTGCGGACGTGGTCAAAATAGCTCTCTATCGTCGCGCTCCAATGTTTGCTCATGTCGAGCCCTGCCGCTTCGCAGATCGCTTCGGACACGCCCGGAGCGCGCATTGCGCGGAGTGCGATCGCCGGCGCAACGAGGACGGCTAATAGATCGAGCAGGGTCGGCTGATCGGCCTCGGCGATGAAGCCCCAGAGTGCGTCCGTGGTGCACGGCAAGCGCTCGGCCCAGGCGTCGCGCAGCTTCGCCAATGTCGAAGGCGCAGCACTTTCAGACCGAATGAGGTGCTTTGCCACATCGGCGCAGTCGACACGCACCGCCACGAGAGAGAAGGCGTTGTAGTCGTGATCGAGAGCGTTGGAAGCAAGCCCCAGCACCAGGAGACGTAAAGCGAGATCGGGCCTGATCGCAACCTCCGCCCGCAGCGCCAACGTCTTGTGCGCCATGAGTTCGTCGAGCAGCTTGGCGGGAATTGTCGGCTTCTGCGCAGAGCCGACCGTCGCCGCGCCTTCGGCGTCATCTTGACCATCGCCGTCGGATTTTGCGAGCTTGCGCCGCAGCGCCTTCTTCGCCTTGACGTCGTCTGCTTTGACGAGACCGCGCTCGATCTTCGGCTCGCCGTTCTGGTTGACCGTGATGATAGCGCCAGCGAGCGCTACCTCTTCGGCATTCCAGTCCGACGCTGCGAGCGCATCGATCGCTTCTTCGATGCTCTCGATCTCGGCTTCGTCCTCGGTCTCATCCAATTGCGCCAGCAGACGATTCTGCTCAGCGCGGTCTTCGTCGCTGAGGTCCCGGCGACGCTCGCGGACGCGCTCGGGAAATTGCGTCCACTGCAAGCCGTCCAGCGCGATCTCGACCCAGGCCCAACCTTCGCCGCGCACTTCGTCGGCGATTGGCTCCAGCTTTGCGGCGGCAAGTCGCACCACCAGATCGCGATCGGCGAGATAGCGCGTGTTGTCGTCGCCGGTCTCGGCGAAGAGATCGGAAATGACCGCGCCGCCCTCGGCTTGGTAAACTTCCACGCCGACGAAACGGGCGAGCTTGTCGGTCTCCGGCATATGCGCCTGCGCCACCTGGGCCTTGAGCCGCTCTGGCGTGCGCGCCCAGTCCGGCGCATCGAAGAACGCTTTCTCCTGAGCCGAATGGTCGTCTGTGAAGGCAAGCGCTGCGAGCTGATCAAGGGTCGCTTCTTCCTTCTTCAACGCCTCGATCAGGCGCGGGGACACGCGGGCAAGCTTCAGCCGGCGGGCAACGTGCATCGGCGAGACGCCGAACCGCGCAGCGATCGCCTCCGGTCCTTCGCCCGCATCGACCAGGCGCTGAAACGCCTCAAGCTCCTCGTGCGGCGCCATATCGGCGCGAACTAGGTTCTCGGCCAGAGACAGTTCGGCGGCGTTGTCGTCGCCGGAAATCACGCGGCAGGGGATCGGCGCATTCTTCTCAATGTCGCCGGCTTTCGCGAGCAGCCGAAGCGCCCTCAATCGACGCCCACCGGCGACCACGGCGAACTTGCCCTTACCGGTGTCGCGGACGACAACCGACTGCAGAAGCCCATGCGCCCGGATCGAGGACGCCAATTCGGCGACCCCGCGCTTGCGATTGGAACGGCGAACATTGTCCTCGCTCTCGACCAGCTTCGTGAGCGGGATCATTGTGATGTCGGTCATTTGCATTTTCTCCATCGCCCGTACGCGAGGAGCCGCGCCGGGCGATGCTCGCCCTGCACGCCGCCATGCGCGGTCAAGGGCGAAGAGGCGAAGCCGTCCCTTGACCGCAAGGAGCAGGGCGGCGTGCGATAAGAAGTGGCCTGGCGCGGTGCGCGGCCCTATTGCGGACGCCAAACGCCTTCGATGAGTGGTGTTGCGACCGGTCCCCAATAACGGCCGTCAAAACTGTCCGCCGTGTCGCCGATCAGGAAAACCTGGCCATTGAGACGCTGGCATCCCGACCAAGTTGGCAATGTACGCCCTTGCTGGTCGACTGTTCGACGCCGCAGGATAACAGTGTGGTTGATCGTTACGCGCGACCCCAATGCGCACACGACATCCCCGTCCAGTGCGGCGACCCGTTTAAGGAAGCGATCGTTTGGGTCTGCAAAGCCACGCGCGGATACATAGTTCGCCGCCACATCGCGCGCCCGCACTGTAACGATTGCATCGCGGATAATTGGCGACTGCATGCGTATGTAGAAACCGCGCGGCATCGAAGCGCTCGCATTGTAGATGAGGAGGTCAGAGAGCCTCGACGCGGCAAGAAAGCAGAAAGTGAGCGCCGCCGCGAAAGTCAGCAAAGCGCACAGCGCAGGAGCGCGTTTTTGTGGCGCTAACTGAATGCGTCGCATTCGGCAATTGTGAGGCGCGCGAGCGCGGGACGCCAACCCGATTCCACTGAGCTGCGAGCGCAATCACCGGCGTGGGGCATACACATCGTGACGAGGTTCAGGCTCAGCACGATCGTTCGCCCTACGGGAAGAAGCCGGCGCCGGGGTCGCTCGCTGCGCGAATGTGGAAAGCGCAATGCTTATAAACTTGCAATGCACTTGAAAAAGAGTGCGCGTGGGGGTCAACCTAAACGCGAGAGAGGCGGAGGCAAAGTGCACCGATGGGCCGGCGGGAGGCCACGTTGGATTTTGTGCAGAAGTGTCGGGCAGCGGCCTCGGCAGCAGACATCGCGCGCTTTCTTTTCGCGGAGATGGAAGCTTGTGGGATCAGATACGTCGCCTGCGCTTCGCATGTCGATCCGCTGAAGCCGCCGGCCGGCGCGGTCTCCATCGTTAATTATCCCCACCCCTGGCTCGTCCGGTTTTCGGATGAGAATTACGCCAACCGCGATCCAATCTTTTTCGGCGCACACAACGCACTTCTGCCGTTCTGGTGGGAAGAGTTTATGCGCCAATACGATCTGGCGCGCGACCAGCGCCGCATTCTGAACGAGGCCGCCGAGTGCGGCCTAAGGAGGGGGCTGACCATTCCCATCCATTCGCCCGGTGCGCTGCCGGCGTCGTGTTCGCTCGTGCCCGGTCCCGATGGCATCGATCCTTTGATCGTGCCGGACCTGCAACTGATGGCGTTCCACGCCCATGAAGAGGCGCGGCTGCGCGCGACAGGCGAGGCGCGAAAGCCGGTCGTATTGACCAAGCGGCAGAAGGAGTGTCTGGCGCTTGCAGCCCGGGGCAAGAGCGATCCGTTGATCGCAGATATCCTCGGCATCACAACTGCAACCGCACGACACACAATAGAGCATGCGCGGACCCGCTTTGGCGTCACCTCCCGCATCCAAGCGATCATGTTCGCTTATCTCGACGGCACGCTGACCTTGTCCGATCTCGCGGACTGACTTCTCCACAGCTCGCCGCGGTGCGAAGCCGGTCAATGGGCCAGTCGGCCCATAGCGCAGTGCGCGCGCCGGCGCCCAACCTCACTCAGTTTCAGTGAGGAGGCCATCAGGCTCATGATCCAGATCATCACGCGCGACAACCGCCGGCTTTTTCATCACGCGCTGATGGAAATGCATCGCCAGCGCAAGCAGCTCTTCATCGACCGCATGCAATGGCGGTTAAATGAAAGCATGGGCCTTGAGATCGACGAGTTCGATAGCGAGGAGGCGACCTATCTCATCGATGTCGACCCTAGCGGCGCCGTGCGGCAGTCGGCGCGGCTATTGCCGACGCTTGCGCCGCATCTCATGAGTGAGGTCTTCGCCGAGCTCTGCGATGGGGGACCGCCGCGATCGGCACATGTTTGGGAGGCCTCCCGGTTCTGCCCGGCGCCTGATACGCCAAAAGGCGGTCCGCGCCGCGACCTGTTGGCGCGCATGATTGCCGGTATTCTCGAGACCTCGATTTTGTTCGGCGTCCAGAAGGTAAGCTTCGTGGCTGGGGCCGCGCTCGCCCCGCTCGCTGCTCAGGCGGGCTGGAACGTGCGGGCTTTGGGGGCAAAGCAAAGGGTCGGGCGAGAACGTCTCACCGCCATGCTGGCCGATGTCACGAGCGATGGCCTTGCGGCCGTGCGCCAGCGTGCGCGCCTCTCTGGTCCTGTCACCCGCTTCGCTGACGCAGGACTTGCCCGCGCCGCTTGAGCCGCGCTCGAAACAACTCAACCAAGTCAAGGGAGGCCGTCATGCAAGTCGCCACCGACAGAAACGCCATTCAACCGGCACTGCATTCAGAAACCCGTTTCGCGCGGGCGTTTGAGGACTTGATGCGGGAGGGTTACGTCATCTTGCCAGGAGCGATCAGTCCTCTGAAAGCGAGATCGATTAGCGCCGCGCTCGCGCCGCATTTGGCCGCCACGCCAAAGTGTGTTGGCGATTTTTACGGATGGAAGACGACGCGGGTTGGAGGCCTCCTCGCCAAGGCGCCTGGCACGCAAGAGCTTGTCCTGCATCCAGACGTGCTCGCGATCACGCGCGCGGCCTTGCAGGCTTCCTGTGATTGCATCCAACTCAATCTGACGCAGGCCATTCGCGTGCACCCGCAAGAACGGGCCCAGGCGCCGCATCGCGATGAAGAGATGTGGCCTCACGAACCGAAGCTTCGCCCGTGGCTCATCAATGTGATGTGGCCGTTGACGGCTTTCACTGAAGAGAATGGCGCGACGCGCCTTTGGCCCGGCAGTCACACGGACGTGCTCGACCGCAACATTGATCCCGCTCGCTCGATCGCCGCGGAGATGGCGCCGGGTGATGCGCTGGTTTTCCTCGGCGCGCTAACACACGGCGCCGGCGCCAACCGCTCAAGCGCGCCGCGAGACGGCATCATCGTTTCCTATTGTTTGGGTTGGCTGAAGCAGTACGAAAACCAATTCCTGGCTTATCGGCCCGCCGTCGCGCGGTCATTCCCCGAGTCGCTGCAGCGGCTCATCGGCTATCAAATGCATCGTCCCAACCTAGGCGGCTGGGAAGGGCGCGATCCGATCTGTGCGCTGGACGACGAGCAGTCTTTGCCGGGACCGCACATCGATGCGCTAACGCCAGATATTGCCCGTCAACTAAAGGCTCATTATGGCGACGACGACTGAGACGCCGACATCGGAGCGAGCTTACCAGGAGATCAAGGCAAGGCTGATGGCCGGACGTTTTCGGCTGCGTCAGCGCCTCGATGCCAGCGCGATTGCGTCAGACCTCGGCGTCTCGACAACGCCCGTCCGCGAAGCCTTGCTGCGCCTCACCGCCGAACGCCTGGTCGCGTTCCGGCCGTCGCACGGGTTCAGCGCGGCGATGTGGAGCGAAAGCGGGCTGCGCGATCTCTACCGATGGCGTGGTGAACTTGCGGAGATTGCGCTCGGCAGCGTGAGCGCATTGAGCAGGCCCACAATCGCAACCAATGGCGACTATCCGACCCGTGCCGCTGCACTGTTGGCGGGGCTGCAGAGCGGAAGCCACGCCGAACTGGTGGCGTCAGCGCGCAATGCCGATGAGAGACTCCACATCGCCCGCGTAGCCGAGCGCGAACTTTGGTCAGAGGTTGACGAAGAACTCGCTCTCATCACTGAAGCGATCGAACAGGGCGACGTCAGCGGCTTGAAACTCGCGCTCCGACTTTACCATGACAAGCGCATAGCGGCCGCAAAGGCGATCCGTGACTGTGCGGCGTTGCTAGGGCTTCCGTCGAACGGCGCCTGATGCGTGGCTCGCAACCCCGCATAATATTCACGTTTATAAACTCTCTTATCGGCGTCATCGGACGCAACGTCGCCTTGGGCCGAGCCTCGGTCCTTCAAAGGAGCTTTGACAATGCGTGACGAAAACACCCGCGATCAAGATCCGATCGAACTGGGCGCCGTCTCCGAGCAAACGCACGGTGGCGTGGAGACCGAAATCGAAGATCGCGAGCCGCTTTTCTAAGCGGCGCGAGGAGCGCGCGGGACGTGGGTCCCGCGCGCTGGCTCTACCAGATGAGAAGCAAGACGGAGTGAAGCATGTCGGATCATGAAGTAATCGAACTGGGCGCGGTGTCGGCCGAAACCCAAGGCGGGGTAGATCATCTCATGGAGGACCGCGACCCACTGATGTGAACCGGTGAGCGGTCCCGCACCACAATTGCGCGCTGATGTGTTCATGGCGTTCGCCGACGAGACGATTGTCTTCCTCGATCTCCAGGGCGATCGTTATTGCGCGTTGAGCCGCGCAATATCTTTGCGGCTTGCCGATGAACTGAGGCGCTATGCGCCCCTATCGGAAGAGGTGGTTGAAAGCTTGCGCGCGGCGCGCGTCCTGGCGGACAGCGCCGGGCGCCCGCTCGCCTTCTCAGCAGCCCCGACGCCATCACGCGAGGTCTCTGCGAGCCGTCCTCAGTTATGGTCAATGGCGCGCGCAGCGCTGTGCCGTGAGCGTGCTTCAATTCTGCTCCGCCGGCGCCACCTCAGCTCCATTGTCGCCGAGAGGCGGGCCCGGCCACGACGTCGCGAGCGGGCCGATGAAACAACCGTTCGTGTGGCGGCTCTCTTCTTGGGGAGCCGCCCGATGGCGACGGCGCGCAATGCGTGCCTTCGCGAGACGCTGGCGCTGCTTCTTTTTCTAGGTCCAGGTGGTGCGGCGGTCGACTGGGTGTTCGCTGTGAAGGGCGCGCCGTTTGCCGCGCATTGCTGGGCGCAGCTTGGCGATCAGGTGCTGAATGACAGTGCAGACCACGCGCGCGGCTACACGCCGATCATGGTCGTTTGAGTATGAACCGGTTCGTAGCCCTGGTTTGGAGCCATCGTTCCGAAGTCGCGTCTAAGGATAAGGACGATGTTTTTGCTGCTTTGGCGGCGACGCACTCGGCTTGGGCGCCTCGTGTGGATGCGCCAGGCCTTCTGGTGCTGGAGGCGCGGCACCGATCCAGCGTTGAGGAGGGCTTGGACGTCGGCGCTCACGTGAGCTTTGTGGGGACTGTGCTCGCGGGTCAATCTCGCGCTCTGTCGAAGCAATTGCAGGAGGCAGCGTTCATCGACAGTCGCGGCGCCTCGGCCTTCACTCAAGTCTGGGGCCGCTATGTGTGCTTTGTTCGAGACGTGCCCAATGCTTGCGTCTTCGTTGTGCGCGACCCCTCCGGGGCGCTGCCATGCTACGTCGCCCGCCGCGGCAATGCCTTCATCTTCTTTTCGCATGGCGAGGACATTCATTCGCTTGGCTTGGGACCGACTGCGATTGACTGGAGCTATGTGGCTCTGAGATTGGTGAACAACCGCCACATCACGACGAAGACGGGCCTCGAGGGCGTATCGGAGTTAAAGCCTGGCGCGATCGCCTGCGTGGGCCAATCAAGGCTGTCGATCGCACAGATCTGGCGCCCTGAGGCAATTGCGAGGACGCCGCTTGAGGCAAAGGCGGCCAAGTCCGCTCTTCGGGATGCGGTGGAGACGGCGTGTGGCGCCTGGGCAAATTGCTTTCCCCGCTTCGGTCTTCGCCTTTCGGGTGGGCTCGATTCAAGCATTGTGCTTGCATGCATGCCTGACCCGGCGCGCGTGCGTGCGATAAATTTCGCGACCTCAAATCTGGAAGGGGATGAACGCAGCTATGCCCGCGCGGCAGCGGAATTTGTGGGCGCATCGCTTTTTGAAGTCTTGCGTGATCCATCCCGCGTCAGTCTTGAAGCCGCGGTCCAGCTGAAGCCGGCGCTCAACCCGCCCTTATGGTTGGCGGATGGCGAAACCGACGAGATCGAAGCTGCGTTCGCCGCCAAACACGGACTGACGGCGTTCTTTTCGGGCCGCGGCGGCGACAACGTTTTCTTCCGCACCTTGCGCAATGACGTGCTCGCAGATCACTTGATGGCGCGCGGGCCAGGCCTCGGGTTTTGGCGCCGATGTTGGTCGCACGCGGTGGAGACGGGCGCGCCGTTTTGGGGAAGCGCCTTTAGCGCTTGGTGTCAGGCAGTGGGCCGCGATCCAGAGGCGCCGACCATCTATCCGGCACACCTCACGTCGAAGGCAATTGGCCTTTTGCCGGCGGTCGAGAGAGCGCCCGAACGTCTACCCCCAGGCAAGCGCCTCCATCTCGCGTTGCTAGAGGATCGTCTCAACTATTTCGATTGGCGTCCGCATGCGGATTATATCTACCCGCTGGTCGCCCAACCGGTGCTCGAGGTTTGTTTGAGGCTGCCGACTTTTGTATTGTCACCCAGCGGGCGAGACCGCGGCCTCGCGCGAGAGGCGTTTGGCGGGCGCATCGCCCCGCAGGTACTGCGACGCCGCTCAAAAGGTCAGACCAGCGCCTATCTCGCTCAAATACTGCTCCGGCAGCTTCCGTTCCTGCGCAAATATCTTCTGGACGGCGCGGTCACTGGGCATGGCCTTGTTTCACGCGACGTGCTGTCGACGATGCTGAGCGAAGCCAATGTGTTGCGCGCGTCAGAGAACCTGCCGCGGATCGTCGGCCTATTGAGTGTTGAGGCCTGGTTGCGCAATCTGCCGCGGGGCGTCGCCCTCGGCTAAGCTCGCCCGCCACGCGCGCCAACGGGCGTACTCGCCGGCAAAGGCCGCCTCGTCGTTCTCGCGCTGCATTAGCCAGAACTCGAACCATCTGAGGCTTCTTTGGTAGATGGCAAGTCGATGCCGAGGCCGCCATTTTACATGGTACTCGTCGGGAAACACAAAGAGGTCGAAGGGTTTGCCGACATCAGAGAATGTGCGCTGCGCTTGCAGCATAAAGAGCGCCTCGCGATCGGCGACCTGCGCCAGGATGGGCGCGGTTACGCGGTCGGCGTTTCGAGACAATGATACTTCGTCCCAAAACTGAATCTCGTGAGGCCCGCGCCCGTGGAGGCGCATGGCCTCGCGCTGCCGGTCTGAGGTCAAGTAATACGACATCGGGTCGTGCACGCCGCTGCTGATGGCGGCCGCAGCAATGCAGGCACAATGGATAAGACCAAATACAGTGGTCTCGGCGCCATCGCTAAGACCGGTCACGCCCACGCGCGCGCGGTCGGCGACGCCAATCTCGACCATACGATCAATCCCCGACGTCAACGCCGCCAACGTTCGCCGGCGTTCGGTTAGTCCTTCCCATTCCCGCCGGTCGATCTCGTCTGCATCTCGAACGACGGCGCGCAAGGCAAGTGGGTCGGGCCGCTCGAGCGCCAGCACGGCAAAGCCGGCGCGCACAAAAGCTTGAATGGGGTATTCATCACCGACGCCCCCGCGCAGAAAGCCGCTCGCGCGATACTGCACAA
>JBEBHI010000210.1:0-4982 GCA_040080935.1 Terricaulis sp. | reverse complement strand
GTTGCGATCGAAGGCGGCGTGTTCGTTGGCGGGCCGTTGGATTGGCTGACGCCGTTCTCTTTGCTGGTCGCGGCTTCGCTTGTTGCCGGTTACGCGCTGCTGGGCGCGGCTTGGATCGTTTTCAAAACTGAGGGCGAGCTGGCGGAGCGGGCGCGGCGGTGGGTGAAGCAGCTGGCTTTGCTGACTGGTTTGGCGATGGGCGCGGTGAGCTTGGCGACGCTTGGTGTTGATCCGCGCGTAACTGAGCGCTGGGGTCTGACGATGACAAGCGTCGATTGGCCAGTGTTTATCAAACTTGCGCCGTTGCCGGTGTTGGCTGGCGTGATTCTCTTCTTGATGTGGCGTGGGATCGAGGAGCGCAAGTTCCTGCGCCCGTATCTTTACGCCGTGTGCTTGTTCTTGATCGGCTACGTTGGGCTCGCGGTTTCGCTGTGGCCGTTCATCGTGCCGTTCGCGATGACGCCTGCGGACGCTGCCGCGGCGGACAACGCGCTTGAGCTCATGTTCTACGGCGCTGCGGTGATGCTGCCGATCATTCTGGCGTACACCGCGTATGTGTATTGGCTCTTCCGCGCCAAGGTGAACGACGATGCCGCGTATCATTGAAGGCCCGCCCGAGGAGGGCGAAGCGCTGCGACCGCTTGGCAAACGTTTGCTGTGGTTCGTAGCGCTTTGGTTTGCGGGACTGATCGCTGTAGCAGTGGTCGCGTACGCACTGCGGGCGCTGATCCTCTAGTTCAGCGCTGTGATGGTGCGGAAGGTCTCATCCATGAAGTGCGCGAGCGCCACGTCCTTGTCGCTGACGCCGCCGGCGTCATGCGTGGTGAGGGTGACTTCGACGCGGTTATAGACGTTGAACCATTCGGGGTGGTGGTCATTGCGTTCGGCGTAGAGCGCGACGCGCGTCATGAAGCCGAAAGCGGCGTTGAAATCCTTGAACTTGAATTCCTTCTCGATGGCATCGCGACCTTCATCGTGCGCGCGCCAGCCTTCGAGACGAGCGATAGCGGCGGCTGCGCCAATCTTTGCGGTAGGCATGAGTGTGCTCCTTCGCACTCTGAGATAGAGCGCGAGCGGGTGTTTAGACAGGGCGCCCGAATAGAGGGTGGGAACGCAGAGACGTTCGCGTGGTGGGTCGTTGGAAGAAGAGACGCTTACGTCTCCGCGTTCCCGCGATTGTTTTTGCGCTAGCCTCCGGCCCGGCGGACCTGTTCGATCCGTGACCCATCGGCCAACGACGAGCGTGAGTTTCCAGTTCTCACGGACCTGACGGTTTCATCCCCGCCAGCATAGTTCTCGCGTCAATCGCATTCCGTTTCGCTAGTCGGGCTGGAATTCCGGGTAGCCCCTCCGTGACGCGGAACGGGGAAAGTGTCTCATAGCTTTGGCGCTGTAGGATTGATTGGCGCTGGGCCAACACGTTGGAGCGCGCCGCTCCGCGGCGCATCTAGCGCTTACTGATTGAATTGCTGGAAGAATGCGCGGCGGAGCCGCGTGCTCCAACCTGCAAACAGCGGAGTGAATGCGCCGGATAGATTGCGGTCTGTGCCCCAAACAAAAACGCCGCCGTCTTTCGACGGCGGCGCAATTGCAGCGAGTAGATCGCTTACTGGTTCGGTTGTGTCGGGTTGGGTTGCTCGTGGCCGGTCACGGCGATGCCGCGGCCGAGCTTCGAGTTCCACATGCCGTAGATGAAGTAGATCACCACGCCGCCAGCCAAGTACCAGCTGAAGAACTGGCGCATGTGTGCGTTGGACATGAGCGACATGAACAGGATGAAGCACATGATCGCGCCCATCGCGGCGATGAGGATTGCGAGCCACGCCGGCATCTTGAACGGACGGTTCAAGGTAGGCCGCGCGAAGCGCAGATAGATCACCGTGATGCAGATCAGACCGAAGGCGACGAGCGTGCCGACGTTGGTGATGTCACCCAGGAAGTCGAGGCCCTTGAAGCCAGCGAAACCCGCCGCAACGGCGCCGACCAGCAGCGTGTTGACGACAGGCGTCATGGTCTTCTTGTTGACACTGGCGAACACGGACGGGAGCAAGCCGTCGCGCGCCATCGTGTAGAAGATGCGGGTCTGACCGTAGAGCAGCACCAGCATCACCGAGGTGAGGCCCGCGACGGCGCCGAGTTTCACCAGGAAGGCAAACCAGGGCAGGCCGATGGCGTTGACGGCCGTAGCGATCGGCGCCGGGGTGTTGAGTTCGGTGTAGGGCACGATGCCGACGAGCACCGCGCAGGTGGCGATGTAGAGGACGGTGCAGATCGCCAGCGAGCCAAGAATGCCGATCGGCATATCGCGCGCCGGGTTCTTGGATTCAGCGCCGGCGGTCGAGACCGCTTCGAAGCCGATATAGGCAAAGAAGATGACCGCGGCGCCCTGGATAAGGCCGCCGATGCCGTACTTGCCGTTGTTCTGGCCGCTGATGACATCACCGAGAGCGCCGGTGATTTGAGCCCACAAGGACATGCCTTCCGGAAGCGCCGGTTCACGAGGCGGCACGAGTGGCTGCCAGAGTTCGGGCTTCACGTAGGCCGCGCCGATGACGATGAACGCCACGACGACCGTGACTTTGATCGCCACGACGATGTTGTTGACCGTCGCCGATTCCGAAATGCCGATCGAAAGCAGAGCGGTGACGCCGATGACGCCAATAAGCGCTGGCATGTTGACGATGCCGGCGACTTCGGCGCCGGTTACGGGGTCAGTGACCATTACCCCGGGTGCGGCCGTTAGAGCCGCAGGTAAGTTTATCCCGAAATCGTGGAGCAAGCTGACGACGTAGCCCGACCAGCCGACTGCGACGGTCGAAGCGGCGACGCCGTATTCTAGCAGCAGGAGGAGGCCCATGATCCAGGCGACGAACTCGCCCATGGATGCATAGGAATAAGAATACGCTGAGCCGGAGACCGGGATGGCCGCCGCGAGTTCAGAATAGGCGAGTGCGACGAACGCGCAGAGAAAACCGGTGATCACGAACGAGATCATGATGCCGGGGCCGGCAAAGTTGGCGGCAGCGCGACCGGTGAGCACGAAGATGCCGGTGCCGATGATGCAGCCGATGCCGAGGAGAACTAGGTTCAGTGCGCCGAGCGACTTCTTCAGTTCGCCGCCGGCGTGCTCGGCGTGCATCTGTTCGACGCTCTTGCGCATGAACAGGCGGCCGAGCGGGGGCGTAACCTTGCCGCCGCCCGTAGGATTGGTGTTTGCCACGTTCGATCCCCTCCCTGGGTCCGTTGTGGCCGGGAAGCTAACGACGCGGTTAGGGGCGCACAAGCGCTGAGGGTCGCTTTTAGCCTGCCGCCAGTGCTTCCGGCACAGCCCAACCTCGTCTCGCACACGCAGCGAGCACGGTATTGCGCAACAAGCAGGCGATTGTCATTGGGCCGACCCCGCCCGGTGAGGGCGAAACGGCAGAAGCGATCTCTATCGCTTCGGCGAAATGCACGTCGCCGACGAGTTTGGTTTTCCCTTCGCCTTTTTCCGGCGCGGGCACGCGATTGGTGCCGACATCGATGACGATGGCGCCGGGGCGCACCCAATCGCCGCGCACCATTTCGGGGCGGCCGACGGCGGCGACGAGAATGTCAGCGCCGCGGCAGACCATTTTGAGATCGCGCGTCTTTGAGTGGGCGATGGTGACGCTGGCGTTTTGTTCGAGAAAGAGCAGCGCGGCTGGTTTGCCGACAAGAATAGAGCGGCCGATGACGACGACATTGGCGCCGGTGAGATCCGGTCGCTCGGTTTTTGCGAGGATGACGCAGCCTACGGGCGTGCAGGGGCGCAGGCCGGGCTTGCCGAGCACGAGCTTGCCGGCGCTGGCTTCGGTGAGGCCGTCGACGTCCTTCAGCGGATCGAGCGCGGCGAGCACGGCCGGTTCGCTGATGTGCTTCGGGAGCGGGAGCTGGACGAGGATGCCGTCAACGTCCGGATCGGCGGAGAGCGCTTCGACGCGGGCGATGAGATTGGCCTGCGTGGTGTCGGCGGGCAGCTTGATCTCGACGCTGCGCATGCCGGCTTCGACGGTCGCTTTGCCTTTGCTGGTTACATAAACGTGGCTTGCCGGATCGTCGCCAACGAGCACGACAGCGAGCGCCGGTTGGCCAGGCAGCGCTTTTACAGCTTCGGCGACATTGGCGCGGACGTTGGCCGCAATGGCTTTGCCGTCAATGCTGCGTCCGGTCATGGCTTTTCCTCGTAGCGGGCGATGAAGGCGGCGATGTCGGCATCGCTCGCGGTTTCGATCTCTAGCACTTTGAGTCGCGCTGTTTGACCACGCGACACGGTGACTTTGCCCTTCGCGACACCGAATGCCTTGGCGATCAGCGCTTCAAGCGCGCGATTGGCTTCGTTGTTTTCAGGTGCAGCTCGAACGCGGGCTTTAAGGTACCAGCCTGTCACATCGCTCGCGCGGCCATCAATGCGGTCAGCGCCGCCGGAGGGTGTGAGACGGACGCGGAGCTTGCTCAGAGAACCGAGCCTTGGCCGTAGAGCAGGCGCTCAAGCCAGCCGAGGACATCGTCGTGGCTTGGGTTGCTGAGGAAGTTGATCAGCAGCAGCAGCACCAACACCGAGAGGTCGACACCGGCGATCGGCGGAATAAGACGGCGCAGTGGGCGAAGAACCGGATCGGTGATGCGGGCGCAGAATTCCCAGGTCGAGCGGACGAACTGGTTGCGGCGGTCGATGATGTCGAACGCGTAGAGCCAGGAAATCACCACGTAGACAATCAGGATGAACGAGAAGAGCCCAAGGATCGCGCGGATCAGCTCGAATATGAGGTGGATCATGGAAGTGGGGCATAGCCCGCGCCGGGCGGATTCGGCAATGGCCGAGCGGTGCTCCAATACCTGGCCGCGCCTGGTTGACGCTTCGACGGCTCGCGCCCTATACCGCGCCTCCCACTGGACGGGCCCGTAGCTCAGCTGGGAGAGCGCTGCGTTCGCAATGCAGAGGTCAGGAGTTCGATCCTCCT
>JBEBHI010000209.1:0-5035 GCA_040080935.1 Terricaulis sp. | reverse complement strand
CCGTCAGATCGGCCACAAGGTCAGCCACTCCAACATCAAGACCAAGCGCGAGTTCCAACCGAACTTGGTCAACGTGACGTTGGCGAGCGACGCGCTGGGCCAGAGCTACAAGCTCCGCATCACGGCGGCCGCTCTGCGCACTGTCGATCACCGCGGCGGCCTCGATCAGTTCCTGCTGAAAGCTGACGAAGCCGAGCTCTCGACGCGCGCCGCGAAGATCCGCCGCGACCTGAAGAAGAAGCTGGCCGAAACCGCCGCCGCCTAATCGGCCGCAGGCGTTTCAATCAAATCAAAAGCGAGCAAGAGCGTGCGTTGCTGCGCGCTCTTATTGTTATCCGACACGATGTAGATGCGCGTCGCGCCGTCGGGCATGCGCACGGCTGAGATGCCTTCGAAATTATCGAGCGGGAACGGCGGCTCAAGCGACGCCAGCACCTCTGGATGCACCTCGCCGCCACCGCCGCTCGGCGCGGCAAAGCGCGTGATGCGCGCGCGCGGACCAATCACGGGCGCATAGAAACGCTCAAGCGCGACGAAATCTCCGCTCGGCAGACGATCCATACCAGTCAGCGAAAAGCCATCACTTAGCGGATATGAAAAGCGCGGCGGCACTGGCGTGCGCGCGCCAAGCGGGGCCAGCCACATTGGCGTTACAGTCTCATCACCGCCCTCTGCAGCCGTGAGCAAATTGTCGTCCAGCGTTGCCAATGCTTCGAAGCTTGAGTTTGCCGGCAAGTACGCGACCTCATCGAGGCGCGGCCCCATCTGAGCCGCACCAAACGGCCCATCTCGGTTGAGGTCGTAAATGCGGATGAGGTTGGTGCGCTCGAAGCTCACGGCGAAACGGCCGTCCGCCATCTGCGTGAGGCCCTCAGAATCCGCTTCGCTCTTTCTCGTTAGAACGCGGCCGTGCTCATCACGCATAAAAGCGCCGCGGACATCGGTGAAGCCGGTGAGATAGCCGTGATCGTCCAAGGTGAGATGCGCTTCGATCCAATCTGCTTCGTCGCTGAGGGCAACAACGCGCCCATCTTCGAGCACTTCGATGCCTGAGAGGCCGACAAACATCGGGTTGCGCGAGCGCAGCTCAATGCCGCCGCGAAACGCAAGCTGGCCCACGCGTTCCACCGGCGAGGGCACCGGGATGACCTCGACGTTTATCGCCCGCCACTGATCGTCCCCATCGGTTGATCGCGCCTCGTCACAAGCGAACAGCGCAAGCGCCAATGTAGTGACGGCAAAAAACCGGATCACACTGCAGCCTGCGCCGCGCGTTGCTTCAACTCACGCGGGGAGCGCGGCGGTGGATTGTCATTGCCGCTCGCTTCGTCGAACAGCTCCGCGAGTTTATCTGTCATGACGCCGCCCAGTTGCTCCGCATCCGTGATCGTCACGGCGCGCTTGTAGTAGCGCGTCACGTCGTGACCGATGCCGATAGCGATCAATTCCACCGGTGAGCGCGACTCGATCCAGTGGATGACATTCCGCAAATGCCGCTCAAGATAATTTCCCGGATTCGCGGACAGCGTTGAATCATCAACGGGCGCGCCATCGCTAATCACCATCAGCAAACGCCGCTGCTCAGGTCGCTCTAGCAAACGCCCATGCGCCCAAAGCAACGCTTCGCCGTCGATATTCTCTTTCAGCAAGCCCTCGCGCATCATCAGCCCGAGATTGCGACGCGCGCGGCGCCACGGCGAATCCGCGCCTTTATAAATCACGTGCCGCAGATCGTTGAGCCGGCCAGGCTGCGGTGGACGATCAGCCTTCAGCCACGCGTCCTTTGATGAGCCGCCCTTCCACGCGATCGTGGTGAAGCCCAGGATTTCCACCTTCACGCCGCAGCGCTCCAATGTGCGCGCAAGAATATCAGCGCATAAAGCCGCCACCATAATTGGGCGTCCGCGCATCGAGCCGGAATTGTCCAAGAGCAAAGTAACAACCGTGTCTTTGAACGGCATGTCCTCTTCTTGTTTGAACGACAACGCCTGCATCGGATCGGTGATGACGCGCGTCAGACGCGATGTATCGAGCAGCCCTTCTTCGAGATCGAAGCTCCAGGCGCGGTTTTGTTTCGCCATCAAGCGCCGCTGCAAACGATTAGCGAGCCGCCCGACCACGCTCTGCAATGGCTTCAGCTGCTGATCGAGATAGTTGCGCAAGCGCGCGAGCTCTTCCGCCGGGCAAAGATCTTCGGCGCCGATCACTTCATCGAAGCTGCGCGTGAATACCTTGTAGTTGACGTTCGGATCTTCCGTGTCGTTACGCGGCTTCGGCCGCATCGGCTTATCGCCCGGATCGTCCTGCTCGGTGTCTTGTTGATCGTCAGCATCGACATCTGCTTCGACCGAGACCGTGCGATCGTTTTCGGTGTCGACTTCGCCCTCGATCATTTCCATTTCGGCGGGCTGTTGATCTTCCGTCTGATCGTCACCCTCGGAATTGTCGGATCGAGGCGGCGGCGGTTCGTTGCCGTTGGCTTGGTTGTCGTCGTCGTTGGTTTCCTCGACGCTGAGCTCATCGCCCATGCCGAGATCTTGCAGCACGTTGCGAAACTGCAGCGCGAACGCGCGCTGATCCTCAGCCACCGCCGCCAACTTATCGAGATCAGCACCGGCGCTCTTCTCAATATCGGTGCGCCACGCATCGACCAACGCCTTCGCATTCGCTGGCGGCGCAAGTCCGGTGAGCCGCTCGCGCACCATTAGCGCCACCGCATCGGCAAGCGGCGCGAGCGAACGATCTTGCATGCGCGCGGCGCCGCGACGCTCCAGAGAATCTGAAAGCGCCGCCGCAAGATTGTTTGAAACGCCCTTCAGTGCATTCGCGCCAAGCGATTGCACGCGCATGTCCTCAACGGCATCGAACACCGCACGCGCCTCCGCGCCCTGCGGACGCAACTTTGCGTGTTCGCGCTCATCATGGTGCGCCAGCCGCAGCGCCAAGCCATCGGCTTGGCCTCGAATGCGCTCAGCTTCCGGATCGGAAATCACGCGCGGCGGATGCGGCAATACGATCTTGCCCGGCGACAGACGCGGCCCCTCCGCGCCGAACGTCACCTCTAGCTGCTCTTCCGCACCGGCAAGGGCGCGCGTCGTCTGCGCGAGCGAGCGCTTGAACAGTTCGGCGGGAGATTCCTTGGCAGACATCGGGTCCTGATTAGCCGGTTCTACGAACGGCGGGAACTGTGTAGGGCGCAAAATACCGTGCGTGCGGGCTTCGGAACGTGGCGGACGCCGTCGCGTTGCTCCGATGAAGGAGATCAATATGCAAACTTTCTCGACGCTTCTGGCCGTCGCCCTGCTCGGCGGCTTCATCACAGTCGCCAACGCACAGGACCGCCGTGGTGGGGATCGCGATGACGAGTTCGGCCCAGCAACAGCACAGCAAGTCGCCAATGCTGACCGCCGCCTCAATCAAATCTATCAGCGCCGCATCGCCGACGCCCGCGCCGATGACCGCAACGATCGCCGTGGCCGCGGCTGGTACAGCCAAGAAGTCTCACTGCGCGAAAGCGAACGCGCCTGGATCACGCATCGCGACGCCGAATGCCGTTACCTGACGCAACAGGACGTAGGCACGCGCAACTACAGCGCGCTGGTGCGCGGCTGCTTGGTCGATCAAATCAACGATCGCACGGAAGAATTGCGAGAGGCCGAGCAAGTGCTTGCGGCGCGTTAAGCATCAGACTATCGAAGCAAAGAGCGTCGCCCAGAAGCGGCGCTCTTTTTCTGCGTGCTGTGCAGGACTTTAGCGGACGTTGTGGCAGGATACGCGTGGGAGCCTCACATGCGCGTCGCCGTCGTTCTTGCTGCCTTTATCTTGGTCTTGGTCGACACCTTGCCCGCCTCTGCTCAGGAGCAGCCGGATCGACCGCAAGCGGCCTATGCGGGACAACAGATCGACGACATCACATGCGATCCGGACGGAAGCACACTCACGATGGCGGTTTGCTTCCAGCTCTGGCTATCTCACGAAGAGGAATTGCTTCAGCAATCCACCGATCGCTTGCTCGCGTATGCGCTCGAACAAGAGAGGCCATCGCGCTTGTACCAAGGCGACCAGGGCTACGTGGGCTCGATCACGCGCGGGCAGAATAGCTGGTTAGCTTGGCGCGATGATGAGTGTGCGTTCGCCACAATAGACACGGTTTCCGGATCAATTCGGCGGCTTGAATATCCAAACTGCTTGGCGCGACTGACTGCGCAACGGCGCGGGCAGCTCGATGCAGTTCTAGTCCGGTGGCGAGCGGACGAACTTGGCGGAGTCGTCTGCGTGCTTCACGCAGACGTATTTCCGCGCTGCTCGGAGTAAGCGTTAAGCCACCTTCACACGCGTCGCCGCCTCCGGCAGATCGCTCCCGAACGCGCGCTGGAAGAATTCAGCCACGGTCGGCCGCTCCAACTCATCGCATTTATTCAGGAACGTCATTCGGAACGCGAGGCCAACGTCGCCGAAAATCTCGGCGTTCTGCGCCCAGGTGATCACCGTTCGCGGGCTCATCACCGTTGAGATGTCGCCATTCATGAACGCATTCCGCGTCATGTCCGCCACGCGCACCATCGCCATGATCGTGCGCTTGCCTTCCGGCGTGTTGTAGGTCGGCGCCTTCGCGATCACGATCTCGGCCTCCGCGTCGTGATCGAGATAGTTGAGCGTCGTCACGATCGACCAGCGGTCCATCTGACCCTGGTTGATCTGTTGCGTGCCGTGATAAAGGCCGGTCGTGTCGCCCAAGCCGATCGTGTTCGTCGTCGAGAAGAGACGGAAGAAAGGGTTGGCGCTGATGACGCGGTTCTGGTCGAGCAATGTCAGCTTGCCGCTCGCTTCCAGCACGCGCTGAATAACGAACATCACGTCCGGTCGGCCTGCATCGTATTCGTCGAAGCAGATCGCGACCGGCCGCTGCAGGGCCCACGGCAGCATGCCTTCGCGGAACTCGGTGACCTGCTTGCCGTCCTTCAGCACGATCGCGTCTTTGCCGACGAGATCGATCCGCGAAACGTGGCTGTCCAAATTGATCCGCACCATCGGC
>JBEBHI010000068.1:0-18605 GCA_040080935.1 Terricaulis sp. | reverse complement strand
CTCGTCATCAGCCAAGACACGTCGGCCTACGGCGTCGACGTCAAATACGCCGAGAGCAAATGGAAGGACCGCATGGTCCGCGCCAAATTCTACGATCTCTGCAAAGAGCTCGGCGACCTCGGCGCCTGGGTGCGCCTCCACTACGTCTATCCGTACCCGCACGTCGACGAAGTCGTCGGCCTGATGGCCGAAGGCAAAATCCTTCCCTACTTAGACATCCCGTTCCAACACGCGTCACCCAGCGTGCTCAAGGCGATGCGCCGCCCCGCGAACCAGGACAAAGTCCTCGATCGCATCAAGAAGTGGCGCCAGATCTGCCCCGACCTCACCATCCGCTCGAGCTTCATCGTCGGCTTCCCCGGTGAAACCGAAGACGATTTTGAAACCCTCCTCGATTTTATCGAAGAAGCCGAGATCGACCGCGCCGGCGTGTTCAAATACGAAAATGTCGACGGCGCGCCCTCACGCGACCTCCCTGGCCACGTCGATCAAGACGATGTCGACGAGCGCTACGACCGCTTCATGGAGGTGCAAACCACGCTCGCCCACCAGCGCCTGCAATCCATGATCGGCAAAACCGTCGACGCCATCTGCGACGGCTGGGACGAAGACGCCGAAGCCTACGCCTTCCGCACCAAAGCCGACGCCCCCGAAATCGACGGCGTCACCTATGTCGATAGCGACGACGAAATCGCCGAAGGCACGATCTGCCAACTCGAAATCCTCGGCGGCGAAGGCCACGAAATGGTCGGCGCGTTGAAAGCGTAAGCGCTGCATTCCTTTATCGCCGCGGCCGCTGCTTCTCAGACACCGATTTGATGATGAGCTGATGGCGCCCGTCCGCCGGCATCGGTGTCTTCGCGCGCTTCAATGCCGCCACGATCAGTGCTTCGACATCCGGGAGATCGAGCGTCTCAACCGAGGCCAACCGGATGTTGCGCACAACGTTGCCCGACCCTCTCAACAGACGCTTCGGATCGGGCAGTTTCGCGCCCTGCAAAAAGCATAGGCTCAGTCCCTTCGCCTGCGCCGCCAGTGAAAAGATCGCTTGGCCAGCTTTCTCATTCGGGCCGTAGCCGATGACAAAGAAATTGTAATTGTCATAGACGAGCTCCAGCGCCGTCGGGATGCGCTTGCGCATCTTCGCCCGCGCGCCACGAATGAGCTTCGCCATTTCGGGTGTGAACTTTGCGATGAATTCGGCAAGCTGCTTTTCCGGAGTCATGGCGTCCTCATCGAACTAAACCCTACACACGCCAGGCTTGCCGTGTCACGGTCGCCGCGAACCCTTGTGGCTGGCCTCTGATGTTCGATCCCGCCCTCTTCTTCGCCTTCATCGCCGCCGCGACACTGCTCACCATCACTCCCGGCGTCGACACCGCCATGGTGCTGCGTGCAGCCGCGACCGAGGGCCCACGTTCTGCGCTCTTCGCCGGCATCGGCATTTCGATCGGTTGCCTCATCTGGGCGGGCGCAGTCTCGCTCGGCCTCGGCGCGCTGCTACAAGCCTCCGAGCTCGCCTATACGATCCTGAAATGGGCAGGCGCGGCATATCTGGTCTGGCTTGGCCTCAAGATGCTGATCAAGCCGCGCACCGCGTGGGCGGATCAAACCAACGCTGCGCCAAAAGGCTTCGCCGCCATGCGCGCGGGCTTCTTCACCAACATCACCAATCCGAAGATCGGCGTCTTCTACGTGACGTTCCTGCCGCAATTCATTCCGCACGGCGCCAACGTGGCGCTTTACTCATTCTTCCTCGCGCTCGTACACATCGCGCTCTCAGTCGTGTGGTTCGCGGCCCTCACCGCCGCCACCGTCCCGCTCGGCCGCGCGCTCCGCCGGCCGAACGTCATCAAAACGCTAGACCGCGTCACCGGCGGCCTCTTCATTGCTTTTGGTTTGAGACTGGCCGCGTCCCGCGCCTGAGCGCGTTACTTGCGCACCTTCGGCTCGCCGAGCGTCATGAAGATCACCGGCCCCTCAGTGGGAGCGCGGTACACGCCGTGCGAGCCGTTCACCTTCATCGCCAGCGCAGTCATCTGCCACGCTTCCTTCTCGTCCATCTTGAGCGATTTTTCGGTCAGCTCTTCGAGCCCATGCTTGTGACCGAACCAACGCGTGCGTTCCGCGTCATTGCGCAGACGCTGCACCACCATCGGATGGTCCCACGCCCAACGGAAAATGCTCGTGCGCGGATTCCATGCGCCAATGATCTGCACCGGCGCCGTCACCAGCGCGCCGTCCTTGCGCTCGAACGTGATGATGCCGGCGTTCTGATCGACCTGCCACGGCGCGGTCTCGAGCTTCAGCTTTCGCGCCAACCAACGCTGACGATTGAGCAGATCGATCCAGCTCTCAGCGTAGAAGCGATCGACATCGACCTCTTCGCCGCCCCACGGCGCCAGCTCACGCGATTGCGCGCCTGCCCCAGCTTTCGGCTCTCGTTGTCGACGCGTGGCTTCGAGCATGCGCTTCCGCAGGTTCCCCCGTCCTGTGGATAAGCAATTCCCCCAGTGCGGGTAAAGTCATTTCCTAGACGTCATCCTTCTTACGTCCGCCCCGCCCGATGGTGAGCGCCTTGATGACGCCGCGCATGGTTTGAACCTCTTGCTGCGTCAGCCGCGCCCGCAAGAACAACGCGCGGAGGTTGCGCTTCATCAAAGGCGCCTTGTCCATCGGATGATAAAATCGCCCATGTTCAAGCTCTTGCTCAAGGTGCTGGAACATCCCCTCCAGCTCCTCGTGCGTCGCCGGCAAGTTCTCTGACTTGAACCAAGCAGGCGCGTCGGTCTCCTGACGCGCCTCGGCAAAGGCATAGGCAAACACCGCCACCGCGTTCGCCAAGTTCAGCGATGCAAACCCCGGATTGACGGGCAGCGTCATGATCGCATCCGCGCGCGCGATCTCATCCGTCTCCATCCCCGAAGCCTCCGGCCCGAACATCACCACCGGCCGCTCGCCCGCGGCGATCGCTGCGCGCAATTTCGTCGCCGTCTCGCGCGGCCCCCACACCGGCTTTTCCAAACCGCGCGGGCGCGCCGTGGCGGCGACAACCAAGGTCGCGTCCGCCAGTGCGTCCTCGAGCTTCCACTCAACCTTCGCCGCCGTCAGCACGTGGTCGGCGCCAACGGCGACCACCTCCGCCTTCGGGTTGGGCCAGCGATCGCGCGGCGCCACGAGCCGCAGCGAAACCAAGCCAAAATTCAACAAAACCCGCGCAACTGCGCCGATATTTTCCCCCATCTGGGGACGCACGAGACAGACGGCGGGCCACACATCCTCGATTGGAGGCGGCATGTTTCGTGCGCGTGTCATCTGTTGGGGCCGTTACGGGACATGAGCGCACACGTCATTCAGCATACGAAGCCGCGCCGCAAGCGTGCGCGCGCGCGGTCATGGACCGCGCGTCACTTCGTGCTGCTTGCCGTGGTCATCGCCGCCATCATCGCAGCAAGCTGGCTCGCCCCGGAAATCGCCACACGACCTGCGCCCCCGCCGAGCCCGCAGGAGGTCGCCGCGCCGCCGCCAGTCACGCCCCAAGTCGCTACGGTCGACGCCGCCGCCGATCTCGCCGGACCGCCCCCCGCGCCGGTTCACGCCCGTCAAACCGCGCGACGTTCCGGCGTCCCACTCGACGCTGCGGTCACGCCTTCGGACGACTATGAAATCTTGAGCGCGGCCGAACTCGAAGCCATCTCCCAGGCGCGCAACTAGCTTCACAACTAAAGGGCGTCCCGCCGCAGTTGCGCCCCGCCGCCTGTCTGCTACCACCCGCGCCAATTCCCCGAACGCGAAAGGTACCAGGGCATGGCGAAGATCAAGGTGGACAATCCGGTCGTCGATATGGACGGCGATGAGATGACCCGGATCATCTGGGCGGCGATCAAAGAGCGCCTGATCTTTCCCTACCTCGACATCAATCTGAAGTATTTCGATCTCGGCGTCGAAAGCCGCGACGCCACCAACGATCAAATCACCATCGATGCGGCCAACGCGACCAAGGAATACGGCGTCGCCGTAAAGTGCGCGACGATCACGCCGGACGAAGCGCGCGTGAAAGAATTCAACCTGAAAGAAATGTGGAAGTCGCCCAACGGCACGATCCGCAACATCCTCGGCGGCGTCATCTTCCGCGAACCGATCATCTGCAAAAACGTGCCGCGCCTCGTCCCCGGCTGGACGCAACCCATCGTCGTCGGCCGTCACGCCTTCGGCGACCAATACCGCGCCACTGATTTCCGTTTCCCTGGCAAAGGCACGCTCACGATCAAGTTCGTCGGCGACGACGGCACGGTGATTGAGAAGGAAGTGTTCAAAGCGCCAGGCTCCGGCGTCACCATGGCGATGTATAACCTCGATGAGAGCATCAAGGACTTCGCCCGCGCCTCGTTCAACTACGGCATCCTGAAGAACTATCCGGTCTATCTCTCGACCAAGAACACGATCCTCAAAGCCTATGACGGCCGCTTCAAGGACATCTTCCAAGAGATCTTCGACGCCGAATTCAAAACCGAATTCGAAAAGCGCAAGCTCACCTATGAGCACCGCTTGATCGACGACATGGTCGCCTCGGCCCTCAAATGGTCCGGCGGCTACGTCTGGGCCTGCAAAAACTACGACGGCGACGTCCAATCCGACACCGTCGCGCAAGGCTTCGGCTCACTCGGCCTGATGACCTCAGTGCTGATCACGCCGGACGGCAAGACCATGGAAGCAGAAGCCGCGCACGGCACCGTCACGCGCCACTATCGCCAGCACCAAAAAGGCGAGCCGACCTCAACCAACTCCGTCGCCTCGATCTTCGCCTGGACGCGCGGCCTCGCCCATCGCGGCAAGCTCGACAACAACCAGAAGCTCATCGACTACGCGCTGCTCTTGGAAAAGATCACCGTCGACACGGTCGAATCCGGCAAGATGACCAAAGACCTCGCCGTCCTCGTCGGCGACAGCCAAACTTGGCTCACCACCGAAGGCTTCCTCGACGCGATCGCCGACAACGTCGACGCGGCGATGGCCAAGGCCAATTAGCATCTCCGTCATTCCGGGGCTCGGCGGCAGCCGAGAACCCGGAACCCAGGGGATCATAGAGCTGTGCGTTTGCCCCTGGGTCCCGGATCGCGCTTCGCGCGTCCGGGATGACGATGGAGTTTGAAGTGACCTTCTCGATCCGCGCATCACGCCCAACTGATCGCGACGCATGGGCGCCGCTCTGGGCCGGCTATCTTGAGTTCTACAACTCAGAACTGCCGCGCAACGTCACGGACACGACTTGGTCGCGCTTCCACAATCCAGCCGAGCCGATGCAATGCCTGGTCGCAGAAGACGATCACGGCAGCCTCCTCGGCTTCACGCACATCGTCTTCCATCGCGGCACCTGGGCGATCGGCGATTTCTGCTATCTCGAAGATCTCTTCGTCGCCCCCGCCGCGCGCAATCGCGGCGTTGCTCGCGCTTTGATCGAAGCCGTGTACGAACTTGCCGATCAACGCGGCGCCGAGCGCGTCTATTGGCTAACGCACGAATCCAACGCCACCGCGCGCAAACTCTACGATCAGGTGGCGCGCCATCTCGGCTTCATCCACTACCGGCGCTAGGTCGCCCCGCCTTCGACAAGCTCAGGCTGACGCCGGATGTTGAATGTGCGCAGGGTGCTGGATTTGCGTCATGCTGAGCCTGTCGAAGCACGACGCACGCACTATTCCTTAAACGCCGGCGTCGGCCGCCACGGATACGGCTGCGGCAAATCCTTCGACACTTTGTCAGGATAAACTGGCGCACGCTTTTCCAAGAAGCTGGTCACGCCTTCCTTCGCGTCGCCCGCCTGACCGCGCGCGACCATCAAGCGGCTCTCCAACCGGTGCGCCTCCATCGGATGATCCGCATCCAGCATGTCGAGCAACATACGCCGCGCCAACGTCACCGAAACCGGCGCCGTGTTGTCCGCAATCTCCCGCGCCAGTGCCTGCGCCGCCGGCAATAAATCTTCCGGCGCATGCAGCGAACGCACCAGCCCCCGCTCCCTGGCTTCCTCACTCGTGAACACACGCCCCGTCATCGTCCACTCAAGCGCCGTCGAGACACCAACCAAGCGCGGCAAGAAGTACGAGGACAAAGTTTCCGGCACGATCCCACGCCGCGCGAACACGAACCCCATCTTCGCGCCCGGTACTGCCAGCCGAATATCCATCGGCAACGTCATCGTCGCGCCAACGCCAACGGCGGCGCCATTGATCGCAGCGATTACCGGTTTCAGACTTTCATAAATCCGAATGCCAACCTGCCCGCCGCCATCGCGCGCGCGATCGGGATCGAACTTCGTCGCACCGCCATCGCGCTGCGCGAGCCGCTTCTCGTAATCGAACGTCGCCCCGCCCGAGCCTAGATCCGCGCCAGCGCAAAACGCACGCCCCTCGCCAGTGACGATCACCGCGCGCACGTCGTCGTTCGCGTCGGTCTCATCGAAGCCCGCGATCATGTCGCGCACCATCTGATCGGTGAACGCGTTCATCCGGTCCGGACGGTTGAGCGTCATCGTCGCCACGCCGTTGGCGATTTCGAGTTTGATGGTTTCGTAGCTAGACATTGATGCGGCTCCGCAATGAAGCGTCACGCTAGCTCAAAGGCGCAGCAACTCAACCTCTGCCGCTTGGTAAGGGTCGAGCTTGTAGGCCATGTGATGATGGATCGCGATCAATTGGCCCGCGCCCCAGTCTTCAATGATCTCGGCATCGTCGCGCTCGCGCGCCTGCCATTGCGAACCATCTTCGCAGATCAGCACTTTGCCGCGCGCCAAGACGGCGTCGATTGTCGAAACAGCGCCCGACTGCACGCCGGCGCCTAATCCGACTCGGAACACGGAGAGAATCGCGTCACGTTGTTCATGCGAAAGTCGGCCCCAATCGAGCCGCTCGAATAGTTCTGGCCCAAGATAGGCGGCCAGTGCGTCGTTCTGAGTCATTCCGTGTCCCCACACCGAATCGAGTCGTCCAAGAACGATTGATTTGGTTTCCGAGACGTTACTTCGTTGCGGGCGCGAAGCTCGGCTTTAGCTGTTGCTTGAACGCGAACGCGACAATCGCAAGCCCAATCAGCGGCCCGATCAATCCAACAAGCCCACCTTCAACGCCCATGAAGCCGCCTGTCAGCAGCGGATCGCCGGGGAACGCCAACACACTCCAATGCCCGAACGCGAGTTCGTTGCCGGTAACATTGATGCCGAGCACCGGCCCTTGCAGTTCGTTCCATCCAAGGTGAATGCCGATCGCGAGCCAGAGCTGCCCGGTGCGCACATACGCCAAGCTCAACATCAAGCTCGCAACCAAGATGTTTGCGCCCGCGATCAGCCCTTGCGTGCCTTGCATCAGCGCCGCCGCGTGCATCGCGACGAACAGCGCCGTGGTAATGCCGGTTGCGATCCATGCGCCGTACTTCGCCCACAGCTCCTGGAATATATAGCTGCGCACGATCACCTCTTGCGTCACCACGTTGAAGAAGCACGTGATCACCGCGAGCGTCAGAGCGACGCCCGCAAACGAGTCCAAATTCGGCTCAATCGTCGCCGCACCAATTGCGATCAAAATTCCAATAGGCACAGCGAAAATCGCCGCGCCAATGATCGTGCCGATCAGAAGATCAACGAGACGCGGCGGCTCGAAACCAATGGTCGTCAGCGGACGTTTGTCGACGAACTTCGCCATCACGATCAGCGGAATGAGCACCGCAAATGTGAGCGCAATTTCGACGCCGATCCGCATTTCCCGGATCGCATAAAACCCCTCACCGCTGAACGCGACGGCGCCCATGATGACGCAAGCCGTCAACACCGCCCAAAGCGCAATGAATCCGAGAATTTTGAGGATGGAGACACCGATATTCCGCATGCCGCCACTCCCCGCGCTCAAAGCGCCAACCGCCAAATGAAATCGCGGTCCGCCACGCGCCCGACCATGAACTTGTGCTCTTTGACGTGCTCAAAACCGTAGCGTTTGTAAAATGCCTGCGCGCGCAGATTGTTTTCCCAAACGCTGAGAAACATCACCCGCGCGCCCTTGCCGCGCGCCCATACCAGCGCATCATCCATCAACGTCTTCGCGACGCCGGTGCCTTTGGTCGACGCATCGACGTAGAGCCGATGCAATTCCAATGCGTCGGTCGCGTCGACGTCCATATCGACCGCTCCCATCTTGCAATAACCGACGATCCGCCCCTCGCGCAAAGCGAGCACGTAGCGCGTGTCGGGATCCGCGATCTCACCGGCGATCACCCGCGCGCGATATTTCGCCTCGACAAAAGCGGCGAGATCTTCCGGCGGATAAAGATGGCCGAACGTATCGGTGAACGACAACTCCGCGAACGCGGCCAGCGCTTCCGCGTCGGCTACAGTCGCATCGCGATACGCAATCTCGCTCACGCAGCCAACGCGCCGTGCAGTGCGGCGCGGATCGCCTCCAACGCCTTCGCAGCTTCGCCGCCGTTCGGCCCGCCGCCTTGCGCCATGTCAGGGCGCCCGCCGCCGCCTTGGCCGCCAACGGCGGCAACACCGGCTTTCACAAGATCAACAGCGCTGACTTTGCCCTTGAGATCGTCAGTGACGCCAACCGCCAACGCGGCCTTGCCATCTTCGACCCCGATATACGCAATCACACCTGAGCCGATCGACTTTTTGCCTTCATCAACAAGCCCGCGCAGCTCCTTCGCCGGCACGCCTTCAAGAACGCGCGCCAACATCGATACGCCGCTAATGCTCTCCGGCCCCGCAGGCGCCGTGCCGCCGCCATTGCCGGCAAGCGCGAGCTTCTTCTTCGTATCCGCCAATTCGCGCTCAAGCTTGCGGCGATCGTCAGCCAGCTGCGACACGCGCTCGGTCACTTCCGAGAGCGGCGCCTTGATGTTCGAGGCGATCGCCTTCGCCAACGCCGCTTGCGCTTTCAAATGCGCCAACGCGGCTGCGCCGGTCGCGCCTTCAATGCGGCGCACGCCAGAAGCAACGCCGCCTTCACTCGTGATCGCGAACACGGCGATGTCGCCTGTGCGCTTTACGTGCACGCCGCCGCAAAGCTCGACCGAATACGCCTTGCCATCATGCGACAGCGCATCGCCGAGGCGCAGCACGCGAACCGTGTCGCCGTACTTCTCGCCGAAGAGCGCCAGCGCCCCCTCTTCGATCGCCTTCGCCGGCGCCATTTCCTTGATCACGCCTTCCGCGTTCTGGCGAATGACCGCGTTCACCTCGTCTTCCACGCGGCCGATCTCGTCAGCGGTCAGCGCTTGCCCGTGGCTAAAGTCGAAGCGGAAATAATCGGCCTCAACAAGCGAGCCCTTCTGCGACACATGAGGGCCGAGCGTGTGGCGCAGCGCCGCGTGCAGCAAGTGGGTCGCCGAATGGTTCGAGCGGATCTTCGCGCGGCGCTCGTGATCGATCTCAAGCTTAGCCTTATCGCCAACCTTGATCGAACCCTTAACCAACCGCCCGACGTGCGCGTGCAACGCGCCAGCTTGCTTCTGGGTGTCCTCAACGACGAACTCAGCGCCATTCGCAAATTTGATCACGCCGTGATCGCCCGATTGGCCGCCGCTTTCGGCATAAAACGGCGTTCTATCGAACACGAGCGCGCCTGCCGCGCCTTCGCGTAGTTCACGTTGCTCGGCCCCGCCGGAGACGATTCCCATCACCGCGCCGTCGTCGGCTTCGCTCGCGTAACCTAGAAACGCGTTGCCCTTCGTGCGCTCGAGGATCGAATGCCAGATCGCCGGATTGTCGGCGCCGTCCGCGCCCTTCCAGCTCGCCGCGCCCTGATCTTTCTGCTCCTGCATCGCGACGTCGTATTCAGCGACATCAACTTCCAACGAGCGGCCGCGCAGGATGTCTTGGGTGAGATCCAAGGGAAAGCCGAACGTATCGTGGAGCTTGAACGCCGTACGGCCTGAGAGCTTTTGGCCCTCCTTCAAACCGCCAAGCTCATCTTCAAGCAAACGCAAACCGTTCGCGAGCGTGCGGCGGAAGCGTTCTTCCTCTTCACGCAATTGCGCTTCGATCACCGGCTGGGCACGCTTCAGCTCGGGGTACGCATCGCCCATCTCGGCGATCAGCGTCGGCGCCAAGCGGTGCATGAGCGGCTCTTTGGCGCCAAGGATGTGCGCATGGCGCATCGCGCGCCGCATGATCCGCCGCAGCACGTAGCCACGGCCCTCGTTCGACGGCGAGACGCCATCCGCAATAAGGAAGCACGATGAACGCAAGTGATCGGCGATCACGTTGTGGCTTGGCGCCTTGTCACCTTCGGCTTTTGTCTTGGTGAGTTCCGAGGACGCCGCAATCAACGTCTTGAACAAATCGGTTTCAAAAACCGAGTCCACGCCCTGCATCACGCACGCGATACGCTCCAAGCCCATGCCGGTGTCGATCGACGGCTTCGGCAAGCTCTCGCGCGGGCGCCCATCGTTGAATTGCTCGTATTGCATGAACACGAGATTCCAGAATTCGAGGAAGCGATCGCCGTCTTGCTCCGCCGAGCCCGGAGGGCCACCCCAAATTTTGTCGCCGCGGTCGATGAAGATCTCTGAGCACGGACCACACGGCCCGGTGTCGCCCATCGACCAGAAATTATCGGCGGTCGCGATGCGAATGATTTTGTCTTCGGAAAGCCCCGCAATCTTCTTCCAAAGCGCGGCCGCTTCGTCGTCATCGTGATAGACGGTGACGAGCAGCTTATCCTTCGGCAACCCGAGATCTTTGGTGATCAGCGTCCAAGCGGCGTCGATCGCGTCTTCCTTGAAGTAGTCGCCGAACGAGAAGTTGCCGAGCATCTCGAAGAACGTGAGGTGGCGCGCGGTGTAGCCGACATTGTCCAAGTCGTTGTGCTTACCGCCCGCGCGGACGCACTTTTGGCTCGTCGCTGCGCGCGGGTACGGCGGCGTTGCGGCGCCAGTGAAGTAGTTCTTGAACTGAACCATGCCGGCATTGGTGAACAGCAAGGTCGGATCGTCTTGTGGGACGAGCGATGACGAGCCCGGCAGCTCATGGCCGCGCGACGCGAAGAAATCGAGAAACTGGGTACGAATGTCGTTGACGCTGGGCATCTGATCTCAAGCCAAATCGAAGTTTGGCTTGGTATAGGTAGTGCGGCGCCCACCGCCAAGCGCCAGGACGGCGCGGGCTCCTATGCGATCAAGTTAGGCGCCGCTCACGGCGGTATCGTCAGTGCCCCTTCGGGTGACAGCGGGAAGAAGGGATTCCAAGCCACTTCCCAAAGATGGCCGTCCGGGTCCACAAAGTATCCTGAGCGGCCGCCCCAAGTCGCATCATGCGCCGCTTTCACCAGCGAGCCACCAGCAGCAACCGCCTCGGCGATCACGGCATCGACTTCAGCCTTTTCACGAACATTGTGAGCGATCGCGATACCGCGAAAACCGCTCCCCTCCGAGGAGACCTCAGCATCGCACGCCAAGCTCTCACGCGGAAACAGGCACAGCGCCACCGCGCCAGCCTGCATGAACACAACCTCGCCGCCGCCTAGCGATGACCCGGTAAAACCGAGTTTGGTGTAGAAAGCCTTCGAGCGGACGAGATCGCCGACGCCCAATGTAATGAGAGAAACGCGCGGCTCCATCGCCATCCCTCCAAACAAATCCGCCGGCCGGCCCAGAAACGCGCCAGGGCATGGGGTCGGGTCGGCTAAACGTTCCCGAACCGGCCAGCGAAACTTAGTTCTTATTCGCCTTCAGCAGCATCCTTGGCTTCGTCATCGGACGGCGGCGAGTACATCGCATCCGCCACCACTGCCGACTTCCCGCGGATCTTGTCTTCGATCTCGAGCGCAACCGCTTTGTTCTCTTTCAAGAACCGGCGCGCAGCTTCCTTGCCTTGGCCAATCTTTTGCGAGCCGTAAGCGTACCAAGCGCCAGACTTATCGATAATGCCGGCCTTCACACCGAGCTCCACCAACTCACCCGTCTTGGAGATGCCTTCGCCGTAAATGATGTCGAACTGCACCTGCTTGAACGGCGGCGCGACCTTGTTCTTCACCACTTTCACGCGGGTTTCCGAGCCGATCACTTCATCGCGCTCTTTGATTTGACCGGTGCGGCGGATGTCGAGACGAACCGAAGCGTAGAACTTCAGCGCGTTGCCGCCCGTCGTCGTCTCCGGGTTGCCGTACATGACGCCGATCTTCATGCGGATCTGGTTGATGAAGATAACGAGCGTGTTCGACTTCGAGATCGAAGCCGTCAGCTTACGGAGCGCTTGGCTCATCAAGCGCGCTTGCAGACCTGGCAGGCTGTCGCCCATTTCACCTTCGATTTCGGCGCGCGGCGTCAGAGCCGCCACCGAGTCGATCACCAGAACATCGACCGCGCCAGAGCGCACGAGCGTGTCGGTGATTTCGAGCGCCTGCTCGCCAGTGTCAGGCTGCGAGACCAGAAGGTCGTCGAGATCAACGCCCAGCTTGCGCGCATAGATCGGATCGAGCGCGTGCTCGGCGTCGACGAACGCACAAACGCCGCCAGACTTTTGAGCTTCGGCGATGCAGTGCAGCGCCAACGTCGTCTTGCCCGAAGATTCCGGGCCATAAATTTCAATGATGCGACCCTTCGGCAAGCCGCCAATGCCAAGCGCGATATCGAGCGACAGCGAGCCAGTGGAGATCGCTTCGATCTCGACAACCGGCTTCTCACCCAAGCGCATAACCGAGCCTTTGCCAAAGGCTTGGTCGATCTGCTTCAGAGCGGCAGAGAGGGCCTTCTGCTTGTCCGTTTCCACCGCTTCCTCAACAAGCTTCAGCTTCGATGCCATCTCTCACGCCCTCCATTTGGCCCCGAGTCCAGCTCTAAAGGCCATCAGCCAACCCATACGCCGCCGATGAATCATTTGTACCGCGTTTGTTCTCGGAACACAAGCGGAACATCGGTGTGTTTGGAACGCCGCGTCGAGGGCCTGTCTGGCCGGATTCGCGCCCGCGCGGGTTAAGGCGGAGGCAGATATCTTGGCCTGGCACACACTGATCTGAGCGTGGCGCTATCCAACAACGCCGCCGTTAAGTAATTTCGAGGGAGAAACGGAGAGGATCACCGGATGGCTCAGTCCCTGGCCCCCATTCCCCCGCGCGGCGACGTTCCGGCGACCCTTGAATCCGTCAGCTCATTTCGCGTGAAGACGGCGGCCCTTTCGCGTCCCGCTGGGCCGATTCAGAAGCCTGATCCGAACATGGTGCTGGTGACCGCGCCCGACGGCGGCGTCGTTGTCTATCCGCCAAGCGAGAAACTCGTAATCCTGGCCGCGCGTCGCTTGCCGAAGGTCAATCGCTAAGCAAACGCCCGCACATCGCCGAACTTGCCGGCGTTGAAATCCGTGATCGCTTGACGCAACTCGTCCTCGGTGTTCATCACGAACGGCCCGTACCAAGCCACCGGCTCATCAATCGGTTCACCACTCAGCACCAGCACCTTCGCATCGCTTTCGGCTTCGATCTCGATTGCCCCGCCTTCGCGTTCAAAGATCGCAAACTGCGCATCGCGCGCAACGTCGCCGCCGTTGAGCTTCACCGCGCCGCTTTGCACGAGCACGCAGAGCGTATGTCCCTCTGGCAGCGTGAATGTCGTCTTCGCGCCGGCCTTCAAGCGCACGTCCCAAATATTGATCGGCGTGAACGTCTTCGCTGGCCCACGCGCGCCAAAATATTCGCCCGCAATCACGCGCAAGCGCCCAGCGCTATCAGCCAAGTCCACTGGCGGGATCTCGCTGTCGAGCAAACCCTGATACCCAGGCGCCGACATCTTATCTTTCGCCGGCAGGTTCACCCACAGCTGCACCATCTCCATCGTGCCGCCACTCTTGGTGAACGCCGCCGAGTGAAATTCCTCATGCAGGATGCCGGAGGCAGCCGTCATCCACTGCACATCGCCCGGCCCAATGTGACCGCCGTTGCCGGTGCTATCGCGGTGATCGACTTCGCCTGAGTACACAATCGTCACCGTCTCAAACCCGCGATGCGGATGAACGCCAACGCCGCGCTTCTGCGGCGCTGGCGCGAACTCTGTAGGCGGCGCGTAGTCGAGCAGAATGAACGGTGACAGCAACGCGCCATGCGTTTGCGGCGAGAACATCGAGCGCACGGGAAAGCCATCCCCCACCCAATGCGGGCGCGGCGCATCCTGAACGACAACAAGCTTTCTCATGGCGATATCTCCCGTCGCAGAAATATGGCCCCGAACGCCGAGCGCAATAAGGCACACGATTGATCCTGCATCGCGTTGAAATTAGCGCTTGAGCCGTCCCTTGGGTCCGGTCCCAAACCGGCGCCATGAAACGCCGAACCTTCATTGCCGCCGCCGCAGGCGCCCTCACCGCGCCCGCCATCGCCCAGGAGACGATCATGACCGAAGAAGATGCAACGCTTGTCGTCGACGGCGTGCGCTTACCCGGGCGCATCACCAAGCCCACCGGCGCGACACGAGCCAGCGTGCTCTTGCTGCCAGGCTCGCTCTTCTCCGATGCAGACGGCGACTATCCGTCCTGGAACGTGCGCCCCCATGTCTATCGCGACTTCGCTCAGCAACTCGCGGCCTTAGGCATCGCATCAATGCGCCAAGCGAAGATTGGCCCCGGCACCGGAAGCGAGACCGTCGATCCCGCGCTCGCGGCAGCCCATCAACATTTCGAAGAGCGCGTCGTTGTCGCGCGCGCGGCGGTAGCGCGTCTTCGCGCAGCAGCGCCCAGCGTTCCACTCTTCGTGGCCGGTCACAGCGAAGGCGCAGTGGTCGCATCGCTACTCTGCGCCGGCGAGAACGAAGGCATCGACGGCATGATCAGCCTTTCGGGACCGGCGTTGCGGCTGATGGACATCATGCGCTCCCAGAGCGCCGCGATGACTCCAGGCGCCGACATGAGCGCGTTCGATGCAGCGGTCGCCGATGTGCGCGCCGGACACCCACTCAGCGAGGCAGCACGCGCCAACCCCACCTTCGCCGGTCTCGCTGCGCTGCCGCCACAAGCCTTGAGCTATATTCGCGAAGTAGATGCCGTCGACACATGCGCAGCGATCGCGCGCGTGCGCCTGCGGACGTTGCTCATCCAAGGCGGCCGCGACCAATCGGTGACGCCGGAGCAAGTCGACACGCTCGCGGCAGCGCGCGCCGGCCTCCCGACAGAGATCGCGCGCTTCCCCGACCTTCAGCACTTCTACAAACGCGCCGCCCCCGGCCTCGACGCCATGGCAAGCTTCGCCCTCAACACCGACAACGATCCTGCTGTCGCCGAAGCGATGGCGCGTTGGATGGGGTAAGTTCGCCCGCCGTCGTCAGAAAAGACGATCAAACGCCGCCACGATGTTCTGCCAGATTCCGCGCTCGCTCGGCATCTGCGCTGGCGGCGATCCGGTACACGGCATGTTGATCCATCCACGCGAAAGCAATAGTGCACCACGCCTCTCAGTCAGCGTGAACGAACAATCGACGATATAACCAGGGTCGTTTTCGAACCGCGCCTCGTAGCGCACAACCACAGTCTTTCCCTGAAACGCCTCCACGAACGCCGCGGCCGTGAGCGGTGCATCAGCGACAGCCGCGTGAAACGCTCGGCACGGATTGACGTCGGATTTCATCGCGACTTGGTCAAACAGCTGCCGCACGCTGTAGAGATCTCCCGCAGGCAAAGACGCGCGCGAGGATACATCACCGACTTCCAAAGTGTTGCCGGTCAGCTCGATGAACTCTGCAGCATCGCTGTCGATGACAGGCGCCGGCGCATCGGGCGCATGCGCATGAAACTCCACGGAGCCACGCGCGCTCATGCATCCGCGCTCATCCTCGCCAACGCCCACGATGAGCGCTTGAGAAAGTAGAATGTCGGGATAGTGCGCCGCGGTGTTGGCGATTTCCGGACGCGCAACTGCCGCCAGCCAACGCGTTTCGGGATCGTCGCTAGGCGCCGCGAAGATAAACACATCTTCTATCGGCAACGCTCGTATTTGCGGGCCTTGCATCGCCTCCGCAAACGTCAGCGCAGCACTCGTCATCGATATGACGAGCGCCGCCATGGCCGTCCAAAATGCACCCGGACTATCCATGTGCCCCGCTCCCAGTCACTAATCCTGTGGCGGCGTGTATCCTGGCGCAGGCTCGCCAGCCGCAGCCGGCTCTTCGGAAGTTGTTGCCGCGGTGTCCGCTGGGTCGGTGTACGCGGCCGGCGCCTCAGCTGCAGTGTCTGCCGCTTCGCTGGCTTGCTCATTTGTCGCTGTCGTTTGCCCGCACGACGCGAGCACCGCCGACAAGATCAATGCACCAATAAGTTTCTTCACGTCTCTCTCCCCGGAAACAGTCAATGTGGATGTGATGGATCGTCGTGATCGTCGCCATCCTCGTTCGGCACAGGTGGATCGTCCTCGTCGTCCTGCGGCAGCGAATAGCCGCTGTCGCCATCCTGCGGTGGCGAATAGCCATAGTCCGCGGGCGTTTCACGCGACATCTCACGCGAGATCGCTTGAACCGGCTCAGCGCGCGGCATCGGCGGCGGTGGCGGCGGCGCCGCAACAGGAGGCGGTGACGGCGGCGGCGCAGAGTCCTGCGCGAACGCATCTGCTGCGCCCCACGCAAGCATACAAACTAGAGTCGCTGCTACACGCATCGCGCACCCTCCTGCGGGCTTGTAGCACCGATGCCTCTGTACAGAAAGCACCCGGGCGGGTGATCCAATTCTCTCCCGAATTTCACGGCGACGTTCTTGCCGCCAACGCGCCGGGCGCCCATCTGGCGCTCACGGCCTTGCGCACCAACGCCTTCCCATTCGCGCCCGCCTCATCTTCTTTTCTACACTCCCACAAGGACATACGCTCATGTCGCAATCCGACACGCTCGCCGCACGCTCAGGCCAATTCAAAATTGGCGGCGAATTTGAAGTGAACCGCCTCGGCTTCGGCGCCATGCGCGTCACCGGCAAAGGCATTTGGGGCCAACCGTCTGACAAGAAAGAAGCCATCGCCACGCTGCAGCGCGTCACCGAACTCGGCATCAACTTCATCGACACAGCGGAATCCTACGGGCCCCACGTCTCCGAAGAGCTGATCCGCGAAGCGCTCTCGCCCTACGCCGACAATCTTCTCATTGCCACCAAAGGCGGCCTCACCCGCGGCGGCCCTGATGTCTGGGGCCAAGACGGCCGGCCCGAAAAGCTCATTGCCGACGCAAAAGGCAGCCTGAAGCGCCTCGGCGTCGAGCAGCATAAACTCTGGCAACTCCACCGCATCGACACCAAAGTCCCGGCCAACGAACAATTCGACGCCGTGAAGTCATTGCTCGACCAAGGCATCATCGCCCACGCCGGCCTCTCGGAAGTCAGCGTCGCCGACATCAAAGCCGCGCAAAAAGTCTTCCCCGTCGCGACGGTGCAGAACCTCTACAATCTCGCCAGCCGCCAAAGCGAAGACGTGCTGAACTATTGCGAAGCGCAAAACATCGGGTTCATTCCCTGGTACCCGCTCGCCGCCGGCGACCTCGCGCGCGAAGGTTCAGTGCTCGATAAAATCGCCAAAGCAAAAGGCGCAGCGCCAAGCCAGATCGCGCTCGCTTGGGTGCTGAAGCGCAGCCCCGTCATGTTGCCGATCCCCGGCACCGGCAAAGTGAAGCACCTCGAAGAAAACACCGCCGCCGCGAACATCGAACTCAGCAACGAAGAGTTCGAGACGCTCAGCAAAGCGGCCCGCTAACAGGGAACACGGGAACACCTCGGCTCCGCCAGCATTTCGCTCTGAACTGGTTTTACCCCAGGTCTTATCGAGGTGTTCCCATGCGCTTGCTCACGACCGTCGCCGTTCTCGCCCTGCTCACCGCTTGCGGCCAGCCGGCGACCACAACGCCCGCGACCACCGAAGCACCCGCAACGACCACAGCGCCCGTCGACGCAAACGCAATCACGTCAAACGGCTGGAACACGCTCCGCGTCGGCATGACGCGCGCTGAAGTCACCGCAGCTGTCGGCGCGGGTAATCCGAACGCTGTCGGCGGCGCCGATCCGCAAGCTTGCGATCTTTTCCATCCGGCCAATGCGCCCGAAGGCCTGCTCGTGATGCTTCAGCAAAACGTGCTGACTTCCATCACGCTCCGCAACAACACCACGCTGCGCACCGATCGCGGGTTCGGCATCGGCAGCACCGCCGCCGAAATCAAAACGGCCTATGGCTCAGCCGCCTACAGCGAGCCGCACAAATACGTCCAAGGCGCCGAATACATCACCGTCTGGACCACCGGCGCCCCCGCCACCCCAGGCGCTTTCGTCCAAGACACCAACGCCCGCGGCATCCGCTACGAAACCGACGCGCAAGGCGTCGTCACCGCCGTGCACGCCGGCGGCGACAGCATTCAGAATGTTGAGGGCTGTTCGTAGGCCGCATTGAAATGGTGACCTGATTTCTACATGCTGGCGCTCACAGGGCACCAGCATGTACGATCTTCTGAACACTCCCTTCGCCAAGCGCTTTAAGGGCGTCCGCCTCGGAGCAAACGAGTTTCAGATGGTTGAACCCAAAATATGGCCACAGATCGGTGACAGCCGCTTCAAACTGCTTTCGCAAGGCTCACCCGTCGACGCTGCGGTCAACGGCGGTGATTTCTTC
>JBEBHI010000067.1:0-18672 GCA_040080935.1 Terricaulis sp. | reverse complement strand
TGCGGGCGCCGAGTTTGACGTGGATGGTGTTCATGGCTTCGCTAGATGTGCGCGCAGCGCGTTGAGGATGGCGACGACAGCGCTGTTGTGAGGGCCGGTGCCGGTTTCGATGGTGAGATCGGCTTCGGCGTAGATCGGATAGCGCTCATCGAGAAGACGCTGCATCACGGCGCGCGGGTCATCTTCCTTCAGGAGCGGACGGTGATCGCGTTTGGTGACGCGCTTCATCAGCACGTCGAGCGGGGCTTTCAGCCAGATCGAGATGGCGCGCTCTTTCATCAGCTCGCGCGTGCGCGGATCGATGAAGGCGCCGCCGCCGGTGGCGAGCACATGCGGCTCGCCGTCGAGCAGGCGCGCGATGACTTGGCGCTCGCCGCGGCGGAATTCGCATTCGCCACGTTCCGCGAAGATATCCTCGATCGACCGGCCCGCAGCCGCAACGATCGCTTCGTCAGCGTCCACGAACGGCAGCGCGAGCGCGTGTGCTAAGCGGCGGCCAATCGTGGTCTTGCCTGCCCCCATGAGGCCGACGAGCGCCACCGTGCGCGCAGGCGCGATGCCCTCGGCCTGCCGGCGCAGTTCGGCAGCAGCGTCAGAACGCTCACCGACATCACTGCTTTCCGGCGGAACCACGAATCACCTCAAAAGGTCCGAACAAGGTTAAGCGCGGACGGGCTAGAAAAGAGCCACATTTTGGAGGCAATCTCGTCCGCTCGCAACGGCAGGGGCCAAACTAGGCGATGTACAAACGCAGACGCAGGCGCTCTTCGTTCAGCAAGCGCGCGCCCGTGTGGGTGCGCCCTGCTCTCATTGGCGTTGGCGTGGCCGCGTTTATCGGCCTGTTCGTGTTCTTCATCGGCCAATCGGACCGCCTCGCCCCCGCGCCACAGCAAATCACGGTCGAAGTGCAGGACGCCTTCAAGGAATGACAAACATGGTTACTCGCTCGTTCGCGCTCGCGCTTACCGCAGGCGTGCTGCTCCCGGTGTGTGCTTATGCACAGCAAGGCCAGGAGCCTGCGCCGATGCAGGTGCAGCAGGCCGGTGAACTTAACGCGTGGACTGTGGGCGCGCTGTCGCGTGCGAACGGCGCGCTGCCGGACGATATCTGGTCGCGCTCCGATCCGGCGTTTCTGGCTCTGGCGTTCGATCGCTTGCCTGCAGTGTATGACTCGCCTGGGGCGTTGGCGTTGGCGCGGCGCGTATTGCTCTCGGGCGCGGCGCCGCCACGTGGTGGTGACGCGGACGCGGCGGCGCGGCGGCGCTTTGAAGCGCTCGGCAAAATGGGCGCTGCGGATGAATTGGCGATGATGGCGTCCGGCGCCGGCTCGGCATCGAGCGATGTCGCGATCGCGCAATATGCGGCGCAGGCTGAGCTGGCGCGCGGGCAGCGGGTGCAGGCGTGCAACCGCGGCCGCGCTGCTTCTGTAGGCGAACAGGTGCCGCCGTTCTTGCTGAGATTGCGCGCGTATTGCGCGGCGGTTGGCGGCGATCGCGCGGCGGCGGACTTGGCGCTTGAATTGGCGCGCGCGCAGAACGCAGCGGACGCTTGGTACACCGGGGCCATTGCTGCCGCAGGCGGCGCACCAGCCGCGCGACCGCCCGCGGCTCGCTATGACAATTCTCTCGCTGTGCAGCTTTCCATTGCAGGCGGATTGCGGCCAGGCCCGAACCCGTTGGCGAATTCCTCGACGCTGGCGCTGGTTGCGCTCGCACGTAACGAGCAGGCGCCGCAGCCGCAACGCGCACAAGCGGCAGCTCTCGCCTTTCGGCGAGGCGTGATAAGCGCGCAAGAAGCGCGGACGATTTTGGCCGCGACGCCGGCGGAAATCACGCAGGCCCTGCCGCCGATCGCAGTGGCGTTGCGCCAAGTCACGGCGGCGCCGGGCTCGATTGAGGCAGCAACGGCAATCGCGGGCGTCCTGCGCCAGGCTACGGTGTACACAGACTTCGCAGCGGCAGCGCGGTTCTTCAAAGCTGACATCGCGGCGTTGCAAAGCGCGCCGGACGCGGCTTCGGCGGTGTTGTTTGCACGCGCTGCTTTGGCGGCGGGCGACGCGCAATTGGGCCAACGTTTGGTGGCGAGCGCACGGCAAGCGGGCGGCGACGAAGCGGCGCTGGCGCCGCTCGATGCAGCTTTGGTCGCGCTGACTGGCGCGCGCAACGAGCAAGGCGCAATGGCGATGCAACGGCGCATCGATCGCGCCACGCCGCAGCAAGCACGTGCAGCGGCGCGCGATGTGGCGATCCTCGCCGCTCTCGGCGCACCGCTCGAGGGTTCGACGCAGACGTTCCTGTTGGCGAACGCGCCACAAGGGGGCGCGCGCGCGGAAAGCGGCGCGATGTTGGCGTTGGCGTCCGCGGTTGAGCGCGGCGCGATCGGCGAAGGCGCTCTGCTCTCGGTCGCGGCGATCGGCGAAGGCGGACCGGCTCGCCTAGACGCGGAATCGGTGGAGCGCATTATCCGGGCGCTACGCGGTTTGCGCTTGGAAGATGAAGCACGGCGGATCGCTGCTGAGGCGATATTGGCTGGAGCGCCGAGCTAGGTACGTTATAGCCCTCGCCAGAGACGATGATGACGAGAGGCCGAGCGAACGACCATGCCTGACAGCATTCCATGCGCCCAACATGGACCAGGTGAAGCGACTTATGTTTGCGTTCACGTAGAGCAGTCCGTGAAGGATGGGATCGCGCGCGGCTTTCACTGGCATATAGACGAGAGCCAGAACTTCCAGGCGTTCTGCACGGCGTGCGACGGCATGGATGAGCAGACTTGGGCGCGGGTCGTAGCGAGTGTCAGCCGCGCCATCTGCATCAGATGTTTCCAGCAGGTCGCAGCGTTGAATGGCGTCGCGGTAAAGCGTTAGGCTCACGCGCACTCTTGCGTTAGCCTTTGCGCCGTTATGACAAGCGAACCGGGCGACGCCCCCTACCACGCTCACATCTACTACTCTGCAGACGAGCGCCCGATAGCCGCGCGCTTGCGAGATAGATTGCGGACCGCGCGCCAGGATGATCCGCTCTCAGAACTGCTGTTCGTCGGAGAATTGCGGGATCAAAAAGCTGGCCCGCACATCACCTCACAGTTCGAGATTCATTTTCTGGCGCGATTGCTTCCGGCAGTGGAAGCGGAGCTGACCCGCTCGGGTTTACGCATTTTGCTTCATCCGCTGACGCTCGATGATCTGGGTGATCACACCTATCTGGGGCGCTGGATTGGTCAGCCCGTTGAGCTTGATCTTGCGGTTCTTGATCCTCCGGGCGTGAACCAGGGAATTGCCAGGTTCGGTAAGACTGATTTTTGAGTAGTCTGACCCGGTGTCCGACTCAGCCCTGATCGAGTCATTTTTGGAGATGCTCTCCGCTGAGCGCGGAGCGCGTGCGAATACGCTCGATGCGTATGCGCGTGATCTGGACGACGCGCGCGAACATGTGCGCGCTGGTTTGCGTGGAGCGCCGCCGGAAGCGATCGAGGCTTACGTCGCGGGACTGACAAAGCGCGGACTTGCGCCAGCAACGACGCGGCGGCGGATTTCCGCGCTGAAGCAATTCTATCGCTTCTTGTTGCAGGACAACATTCGCGGCGACGATCCGACATCGCGACTCGATCCGCCAAAACGGGCGCGATCTTTGCCTAAGACATTATCCGTTGAGGAGATCGAGGCGCTAATCGGCGCGGCGGAGACTGCGCGCGATCGGGCGCTGATCGAATTGCTCTATGGCGCAGGTCTGCGGGTCAGTGAGTTGGTGGCGCTGCCGATGCGCGCCGCGCCGCGGCCCGGCCAGGATCACATGATCATTGAGGGTAAGGGCGGCAAGGAACGGCTGGTTGCGCTCGGCGGGCCGGCATTGGAAGCGCTGGCGGCACACGTGGAAGCGCGCGAGGCGTTGTTGCCAAAGGTCGAGGCGCAACGAGAAAAGGCGCAGCGCTGGCTGTTCCCGTCGACGAGCGCCGCAGATGGAAAACTGACGCGCAGACGCGTGGCGCAGATTTTGGAAACGGCAGCCGCGAAGGCAGGCATAAGCCCTGCGCGCGTTTCACCGCATGTGTTGCGGCACGCCTTTGCGACGCATTTGGTTGAGGGCGGCGCGGACCTGCGTACGGTGCAGACGCTTCTCGGTCATGCCGATATTGCCACGACGCAGATTTACACGCATGTCGCCGAGGGCCGGTTGAAGACGATCGTCGAGACCAAGCACCCCTTGGCAAAGAAGCCGAAAACTTGAGCACGGTGAGCGCGCGATGAGCACAACATCCCTTCCCCAATCAGAGCCGGGCCGCACGTCGGTGTTCCTGGTTTACGTGCTCTATCTGCTCAGCATTCCGAGCGCTGCGATCTTTGCGTTGTTGGGGGTCATTGTGGCGCTGGCTGCGCGAGACGGCGCCGGCCCACTGGCGCGCTCGCACTTGGATTATCAGATCCGGATTTGGTTCCAGGCGTTTTGGTGGACCATCGGATTTGGGGTTCTTGCGATCATCGGCGCGGCGACGATCTGGCTGGGCATCGGCGTCATTCCCTTGGCAATCGCGGCCATCGGCGGACTTGTTCTCTATCTTTGGTTCACCGTGGTGAGCTTTTTCGGGTTGCTGGCCCTGTTGGACAACCGCCGGAAGTAGTCACAGGCGTGTTACAGGCTTGAAATCCGGGGCGGCGTAGTGTGACTTACGCATGAGGGATCAGCGGGAAAGTTCCCGCCGAGCAGGCGAGTGAGAGTTCATGAAGAGATATGCTTTGGCGGCCGTGCTGTTCGCGGCGGCTGTGACGCCGGCGGCCGCGTACACTTCGTACGTAAAGCCCGACGCGTTTTGGGTTGTCGAACCTGAAGTTCAGGTCGAAGGCTCCTACGCGACGCAGTTCTTTACGCCATCGATCGCTTTAGGTGACACCCTGACGGTGCTCAATCCCGAAGGCCAACGCGTTGCAGCTGAACGCATTGCGGTGACGGCAGCAGGAACGACTGAACTGCACGCGGAACTCGCGCGCGGCGGCACCTATCGCATTTCGACCGGCGAAGTGACCGGGCAAGTGGCCAACCTCGTTGGTGAGAACGGCGCCTGGCGCGTGCTCGGCGCGGGCGAAACCCCGCCCGAAGGCGCGCAGACGACGACACTGCAAACAGTCACGGTCGCAGACACGTATGTCACGCGTGGCACGTCGAACCGCACGGCTGTCGATCAGAACATCGGCCGCTTGGCGCTTCACCCCGTCACGCACCCGAACCAAGTGCTGGTGAGCCAAGGCTTCCAAGTTCAATTGCTGTTCGACGGCCAGCCAATGGCAAACAGCGCAGTTGTGATCTACGCGGCGGGCGATGCGGAAAACAAACTGGACCGCTACGTCGTCACCGATGCCGCCGGCAACGCAACGTTCACGTTCGACGCGCCGGGCACGTACATCATCGCTGCGCGCCATCGCGCCGACATGCCGGCGGGTTCACCGGCTGCAGTTGGCAGCTACACCACGACGCTGACGTTCGAGGCGCTGGATCAGCTCTACGCTGAAACGGAAATCCGTGAAGCCCAGGCGCCGGAGCGCCGCCGTGAACGTACGCCAGCGCGCCGCCGCGTTGGCCGCCCGGACCAATGACACTTTCGGCAATCGCTTGAAATGAAGCGGCCCCGGTTTTCACCGGGGCCGCTTTGTTTAGTCGAGGTCGACCTTGCGCTGATCGCCCATGAGCGGCGGTGCAGCAGTCGCGGCCGCAACCACCATCGCGAAGGTTGCGACGATGCCATGCGGACCTTCCCAGAACTGGGCTTCGTGCGGCGTCACCTGAATGGCGCGCACAACCGGATCGTCGGGACCACTCCACCAAGCTTCGGCTGCCGTGTCCCACAAGTCCCGGATCAAGGCGCGATCGTTGAGCACCTGCGCCTCTCCGCTGACGGTGAGAAACTTGCCATCGGCCGGTTCGGCAAAACTCAGACACACATGGTTGTCGCGCTCGACCTGTTCGTCCTTGTCGCCGCGCACATCGGTCAGAAAGTAGATCGCATTCTGACCTTTGCTGGGCTTTGCGCCCATCGGACGTGAACGAATCTTGTCACCGTCTTTCGACGCCAGCATACAGACGCCAATTTTTTCCATCAGCTTCCAAGCACGATCGATATCTTTTGGATCGGACATACGCGTCTCCTGCTTACGCCCAGGCGACGTCGCGGCGTGAGCTAATGGTCATAACAACGAAGCCAGCCATGAAATCGATGAGCATCATCGCCATGATCAGCGCGAACTCGATCGTGCCGAAGGCTGGGTTCAGTAGGAAGAAGATAAAGGCCACTATGAAGACGACGAAAGCAAGGCCGTTTTCAACGAGCGAAGCCGTCGAAGTGCTCGTCGACTTTACGACTTCGATAAACAGCAAGCCGGCTGCGAGCATCGTCAGGGCGTGACCGCGCGTGACGGTGAAGATTGCGCCGCTCGGCAGGTTGAGTGAGAGAAAGATTTGGTCAAGCGATGCGCGAATTGCGCTGTGCTCCATGGTCATCGCCACGGGCGGCATAGAGAATTGCCGGAAACATCAGCAGCGGAATTGCGCGCAACCATCCCATTTGGGGTAAACGCGCTCAGGGCGTTCCGGTTTCGGCGTTCCGATATTAGCTCTGAGCGGCAACCCGTTCGGCTTGGCGCAAGGCGCGCAGCAGATTGCCGCCGGCGAGCTTAGCCAGATCGGCATCGCTCCACCCCCGGCGCATCAGCTCCACGAAAAGCGCCGGATAGTCTTCGACACCATCGAGGCGTTGCGGAAGAAATGGCACGCCATCAAAGTCAGAACCGATGCCGACATTGTCGTGCCCGGCGACTTCGGCGATGTGCTCAATGTGATCGGCGATAACGCTGAGATCGATCTCGGGGCGCGGATTAGCGGCAGCCCAAGCAGCCAGGCCCTCGGTGACAGCGGCCGGATTTCCGGGATTAAGCGCTTTGAGGCGCGCCTCCTCCGCCAAGCGGTTCGCGCCCCATTGCCAGACTTGGTTCGCCGTAAACGCCGGAAAGAAATTCACCATCACCACGCCGCCGTTCTGATGCACGAGCTGCAGCACGTCATCGGGCACGTTGCGCGGGTGCGGCGTGAGCGCGAACGCGGATGAGTGCGAGAAGATCACTGGCGCGCTGGAGACACGCAACGCATCGCGCATGGCGTCGGCGGAGACGTGGCTCAGATCGACCAACATGCCGATACGGTTCATCTCGCGCACGACGTCTTCGCCAAAGGGTGAGAGCCCGCCGTGGACCGGCGCATCAGTGGCGCTGTCGACCCATGACGTCGTTTTGGAGTGGCAAAGCGTCATGTAGAGCACGCCCTCGGCACGGAAATCGCGCAGAACCGCTAGGTTCTTGTTGATCGCCTCCCCGCCTTCCATGCCAAACATGGAGGCGATGCGGCCGACGCGGTGGATACGGACGATATCGTCTGCCGTTTGCGCGAGTTCGAAGACGCGCGGGTAACGGCGCACGATCTGGCGCACGGTATCTATCTGCACATGCACAGCTTCGGCCGAAGCGGCCCCCTGCAGTTCGGCGGGCACATAGACAGACCAGAATTGCGCACCGAGGCGCCCTTGGCGCAGACGCGGAATGTCCGTGTGCAACGGGAAAGAGAGCGTGCGGGTATCCGCGTTGAGATCGACGCGCGATTGATCGGCGCCGTAATTGTCGTGAATCTCCTCGGCGAGATCGTTGTGACCGTCGATCAGCGGCGTTGCGCGCAAGATGCGATCGACGCGTGCGAGTTCGGCGCGGGTCGGAGGCGCTGGCGTTTGCGCGACTGCGAGCGACGGCGCAGCGAGCGCCAGGATCAATGCAAAAGCGGCTGATTTCTTCATCGCAAACCCATCCCGTTGGTCCGAGATGGGTGCGTTATTTGCCAGCGCCAATCAACCCGAAACGCGCGATCACGCGCTGAGGCCGCTAGCGCCGGGCGACAGCAGCACTGCCACAGTGAAATACATCACCGTTACGATAACGAGGCTGAAGAGATATTTCTGGGCTTTCATGCATCACCACCTTGGAGGACGCATGTGGGCGGGTGATGCACGCGGGCGCGTGACGTGGGTTACGCCGCGAAGTACGCGGGCGCATCGTCTCTGAACCAGCCGACGACGGAAAGGCGCGGCGCCGGCGCGAACGCGGAGACGGCCGAGACGCTGTGCAAGCGCAGACCATCGAAGACAGTGAGCGTATTGAAGCGCGGCAGGTACGCGCGCGAGATGTCCTTGTTCTCATCCAAGAACATCAAAAGCCCGCCCCAGTCCGGCTCCCATTTGCGCGAGAAGCCGAGTGTATAGGCGGCGCGGCGTTCGAGCTTGTGGCCATCGTCCACGTGGCGCGTCAGGAAATTGCCAGGGCGGTAGTTGCTCGCCTGCGCGTCGATTTTCACTACCCCCGGGCAGCCAATGATCTCGCGCGCGATTGAAATGAACGCGGGCGAGTTCAGCAGCATCGTCACCTGATGGATTGGGTGATCGGGATCCCAGCGCGACATAGCGGCTTGGATCATCGGGTACGTGAGATACGCGTATCCGAAATTCTCCGCGGCGCGGCGGCGTATGCCAGCCTCAAGCGCGGCGCGCTCCTCGACGGGCATGGCGCGCATCTGATCCGGGCTGAACATCACATTGCGCTTCTCGTCGTTCTGACAGACGAGACGCCAAGGCAGCGACATCAGCACTGACTCGATTGGCGGTGTCCTCGTCGAACAGGTTCTGAATCTGCACGACGCCGTGCTCGGCGTACGTCTTAGCGAACGCGGCCAGATCGAGTTTACTGTTAATGCGAAACTGCATGGGGCGGGACTAGCATGATCGCCCAAGATTTGACGAGCGTCGGAACTGTCGCTGGTCGCACTCTTGTGCCTCTTAGAAGCCGTACGCTGCCTTCATCTCCGGCTCTTTGGCCGCGACGAGGCGCGCGAGGTCGACAATCACCTTCGCCTGCTTCCAAGTCGCGTCATCGAGCATCTTGCCGTCGACAAGTGCGACGCCCGTGCCGTCTGGCATGGCGTCGATCATGCGTTTCGCCAGCTTCACCTCTTCCACGTCGGGCGTGAAGACGCGCTTGGCGATGGCGACTTGGCTTGGGTGCAACGTCCAGGCGCCGACGCAGCCCATGAGATAGGCGTTGCGGAATTGCTGCTCACAGGCGGCTTCATCGGCGAAGTCGCCGAACGGGCCGTACATCGGCTTGATGCCGTGCATGACGCAGGCATCGACCATGCGCGCGAAAGTGTAGTGCCAGAGGTCTTGCTGGGCCGCGTCGCGCGGCTGGCCTTCGACGGCGTCGCTTAGAACTTTGTAGCCGGGGTGGCCGCCCCCAACGCGCGTGGTTTTCATCTTGCGAGACGCGGCGAGATCGGCAGGACCAAGGCAGATGCCGTGCATGCGCGGCGAGGCGCCAGCGATGGCTTCAACATTAGCGACGCCTTGTGCTGTTTCGAGAATGGCGTGCAGCATAATCGGCCGCTTCACGTTGTGCTTGGCTTCGAGCAGCGCGAGCAGCTGATCCATGTAGTGGATGTCCCAAGGCCCCTCCACTTTCGGGACCATGATGACGTCGAGCTGATTGCCGATGTTGGCGACGAGGTCTGTGACGTCGTCCAAATGCCACGGAGAATTCAGCGCGTTGATGCGACTCCAATAGCCAACGCCGGCTTTGGCGAAATCGAAGCTTTTTCCCATCTCGATAGCGCCGGCGCGCGCGGCCTCTTTGGCGTCGGCGGGGATCGCGTCTTCGAGGTTGGCAAGGATGACGTCGACTTGCTTGGCCATGTCGCCGACGCGGCTGCGCAGCTTCTCGTTATGAGCCGGGACGAAGTGGATCATACGCTCAAGATTGACCGGCAGCTCACGGAGCGGCTCCGGAGCGCCACTCGCCAGGGGCGCGAAGAATTGGCGGGGCGGCTTGGTCACGGGGCTTGATCCTGTTCTGTTCGCGCTCGCAGCATGAAGCGAGCCGCAATCGGGCGCAATCCTGGTATCCGAGGTGGGGCTTTACCTTGATGGAAGGCTCTGGGCGGGTATTGTCCGCCCTCTTTTTGGGTCCGGGCACAGGCTTTTGCGCACCTATCTCGATTTCGAAAAATCAGTGGCCGAGGTTGAAGCCAAGATCGAGGAGCTTGCGGCTCTCTCGGAGGCCTCGGGCTCCGAAGCCATGGCCATGGGCGCTGAGCTTTCACGGTTAAAAGTGAAAGCCGAGAAGCAGCTTGGCGACATCTATTCCAAGCTCGATCCCTGGCAGAAGACGCAAGTGGCGCGTCACGCCGACCGGCCGCGCTTCCGCGATTACGTCGCGTCGCTGGTCACCGATTTTGTCGAACTTTCAGGCGATCGGGTTTACGGCGAAGACGCCGCGATCCTGGGCGGCACCGGCAAGTTTCTGGGACGGCCAATTCTGGTGATGGGTCACGAGAAGGGCCGCACCACTGCAGATCGTTTGAAGCACAATTTCGGCATGGCGCGGCCAGAAGGCTATCGCAAAGCCGTGCGGCTGATGGATTTGGCGGACAAATTTTCGCTGCCGGTTGTCACGTTTGTCGACACCGCAGGCGCGTATCCTGGCATTGGCGCGGAAGAGCGCGGCCAAGCTGAAGCGATCGCGCGCTCAACTGAGCGTTGCCTCACGCTTGGCGTGCCGATGGTGGCTGTCATTGCCGGCGAAGGCGGTTCAGGCGGCGCGATCGCGATTGCGGCGGCAAACAAGGTGCTGATGCTTGAGCACTCGATCTATTCGGTGATCAGCCCCGAAGGCGCGGCATCGATCCTTTGGAAGGACGCAGCGCGCGCAAAAGATGCGGCGACGGCGATGAAGATCACGGCGCAAGATTTGATCGAGCTGAAGGTGGTGGATTCCATCATTCAGGAGCCGACAGGCGGCGCGCATCGCGAACCGGCGGCGGCGATTGCATCTGTCGGTGCGGCAGTCGCGGAGGCGTTGGACGAGTTGACGCCGCTTTCGGCGGACGAAATGCGTAAACAGCGCCGCGACCGCTTCTTCGCGATTGGCCGGTTTGAGGACGGCGCAGGGCTAAGCGCTTAGCGCCATTTGAGCCGCGTGACGGGAGTCACGTAGGATTTCCGTCAGCTCCGCCCTATGTTGACCCTCTGAGCTTATCGGAGGCCCTCTCATGTCTGACGATCTTTCACGCCGCGCTGTAGCGCTTGGTCTTGGTTCAAGCTTGCTGTTGGCGAGCGAGGCATCGGCGCAGCAGCAGCAAACCTATTCGCATGATGAAATTCTGGCTGCCGCTCAGCGCTTCTTTGGCGCCGGCGCGGAAGGCTTGGCTGTTGTCGTCGATCACGTGTTCGAAGAACTCGGCCGTCCGAATGGCTACATTGAAGGCAACGAAGGATCGGGCGCCATCGGCGTTGGACTGCGTTACGGCGACGGCAATCTGCACTTGAAGGGTGGCAACGGCACGACGCGCGTGTTCTGGCAAGGTCCGTCAGTCGGCTTCGACACAGGCGGCAACGCTTCGCGCGTGTTCACGCTGACATACAATTTGCGCCGGCCAGACAGCATCTTCCATCGCTACGGCGGCGTCGACGGGTCCGCCTATTTCGTCGGCGGCGTTGGCGTCAACTATCAGCGGCGCGAGAACGTCACCTTGGCGCCGATGCGCGCGGGCGTTGGCTTCCGCCTTGGCGCGAACGTCGGCTACCTCGCCTATTCGCGCCGCCGTCGCCTCAATCCGTTCTGACCTGAGACCGCGCTTTCTTGGCGGCCTGCTCGCGTTCATGACGTTCGCGGAATTCCTCCGCGAACGCTGAGGCGAGAATACCTGTCGGCATCGCGACGATCCCGACGCCTGCCAGCGCGACGAGGCCGGCCGCCACTCGACCCAAAGCAGACTCGGGAAACACATCGCCGTAGCCAACGGTGGTGAGCGTCACGACCGCCCACCACATCGCGCGCGTGATCGAACCGAACGCCTCAGGTTTAGTTTCGCCCTCAATGAAATAGAGCATCATCGCGGCGATATAGAGCTGCGCACCGGCCACGCAGAGCGCCGCCACCAGCGGCGGCCAAGCGCGTTTCACGGCCGCGCCAACGATCGCGAATGCGGGCACGTAGCGCGCAAGCTTGAAGAGACGAAAAAGCCGCAACGCGCGCAGCGCCGGAAACCAGGCGCCGGTGGCGTCGGGAAAGAACTGCAGCGCGATAAGTTCAGGTAAGAACGCGAGCAGATCGGCGATGGTGATCGGCTGCAGAAGAAATCGAACACGGCCGCCCACGCCCTTGTGCAACGGATTCTCGCCTTCGGACCAAAACCGCAGCGCGAACTCGATCGCGAATAACCAGACTACGGCGACGTTGACGGTGCGCAAGATCGGCAGCGCGCTTGCATCCATCGAAGTGTCAGGGCGCAGCGCTTCGGTCTCCAGCGCAAGCGAGGCAAGGCTCACCAGCACGAGCAGAATGATCGCGCCGGAGAAGAAATTGATCTTGCCGTCGTCCGGCTCAAGCCAATCGTGGATGTAGGCTTTGGCCGTGTTGTGCTTGCGCTTGATTAGAGGCATGGCCCCTCCTCGCGCGCCGTTTTAATCAGGCGCGCGAGTCCGGCAAGTGCGTTCAGGCGGGCGTTGAAAGTTTCAGGCCGATGATCCCTGCTACGATCAACGCGATGCAGCCGAGGCGCACGATATTGGCGCTTTCCTGGAACAACATGATGCCGAGGAGCGCCGCACCGACAGCGCCAATACCCGTCCACACAGCGTAAGCAGTGCCGATTGGGAGATCACGCGCGGCTTGCGCGAGCAACCACATGCTGATGACCATGGCGGCGATGGTGATGGCAGACGGGACGGGCTTAGTGAAACCCTCGGCGTACTTGAGGCCAATAGCCCAGACGATCTCAAACAGACCGGCCGCGGCCAGCATGATCCACGATTGCATGACGTGCTCCTACGCGCGTTGGCGCTTCGTATAGGGGCCGTCCCCGACGGTGGAAAGCGCGAGGCCGTCCTCGCGAGGGCGATATGGGACTTCTCGCGCCCGCGGCAAGTCTGAGCTAACTTCTGCGGCAACGGAGGATCGCGATGGATGAGGCCGTGGCGCGTCGTTTACTCGAAGATTTGCGCGCTCTTTGCGGCGCGCTCAATACGTTGGGCGAAACCAGCATGGCGATTGACAACGAGGCCGAACGGCAAAACTTCCGCAAGGCGTTAGGAACGATAATGGCGGACGTGGACGGCAATCTTATCCGTCCTCTTGAGCGAAATTTTCCTCATCTTGAAGGCATCGCCATAGACAAATCCTAGACAGCGCTTGCCAAGAGCGTGCGCGCGGGCGGAAACTGGCGCGATGCGGGGTTTGATTTCTGCTCTTTCGCTATTGGTGAGCGCGTGCGCGACAACGCCGGCCGCGCCGATCAACGCGCCGTTGGGCGGCTTGCGCGCTGATGTCGAAGGACGCGCGCCAGCGGGCGACGATCTTATCGTGCTCGCACTCTCAGGCGGTGGCGCGCGAGCTGCTTCGTTTCACCTTGGCGTACTGCAAGCGTTGCGAGATACGCCCGGACGCGATGGACGTCCGCTAAGCGAGCACATTGCGCTGATTACATCTGTATCCGGCGGGTCGGTGCTCGCGGCGTATTATGGCCTGCACGGCGATGCGGGGCTCGACACGTTCGATGCGGCCTATCTCGGCCGCGAATGGAGCGTGCGCGGTCCGAGTTCGCCGTTTGGCATTGCTGGCGCGTTGCGCGGCGGCATGAATGGGCCACAGCAATTGCGCGCTTGGTTGGCTGAAAACATCTATGGCGACGCAACGATGGGCGACATGCGCGCAGGCCCGCGCGTGATCCTCAACGCCACGGACCTCTACAACTCAACGCCCTTCGCGTTCACGCAATTCTTCTTCGACGGCTTGTGCAGCGATGTGAGGCAGGTTCGCGTCGCGGACGCGGTTGCGGCTTCAATGGCTGTGCCGGTCGCGTTCCGGCCGGTGGTGATGGAGAGCTATGGCGCGCGCTGCCCTGGTCCGGCCGCCTGGACAACACGCGTGCTTGCAGATCGCAATGCCGGTGAGAACGTGCATCAGACGGCGCATGCGTTTCAGAATTATCGCGGCGATACGCCTGCGGGGCAGCGTTACGTGCATCTGGTCGATGGCGGCGTCGCGGACAATCTCGGCATGCTGAGCTTGCAGGTTTTGCGCGCCGGCGGCGACGCGCCCTCACCGCTGACCGCGCGCGAGGCGCTGCAGGCGCGGCGCGTCTTGTTTCTGGTGGTGAACGCCGAATACATCCGACCGCGCACGTTCCAGCAGAATGGAACCGATGCGATTGGCGCCTACGAGATGATGTATTCGCCTGTCGATGTGGCGACGGAGGTCGCGAAGCGGGCATCGGTGGACGTCTGGCGCGCGCAGTTGCCGGACTATCAGCGCGCGTTGCGCGAGTGGCGCTGTCAGCAGCCCGTCGATGGCCGCGGCGTGCGCTGTGACGACGTCACGCTCAGCATGGACGTGATCACGTTTCGCGACATGGATCCGACGGAGTACGAGGCGCTGTACGACACGGCCACGGATGTATCGCTGCCGCGTGAGACGGTGGACGCGCTGACGCGCGCGGGGCGCGGTGTTGTGGGGCGGAATGCGGCGTTGGCGGAGTTTCAAGCGCAATAGCTAGTCACGCTTCCCGGACGCAGCCCCGGCCTTGAGCCGGGGTGCGAGCCAGGATCCAGGAGCTACACGTGGTGCTCTTTCGGCCCCTGGGTCCCGGCTCAGCGCCAGCGCGCATCGTTGCTGCGCGCTGGCTTGGCCGGGAAGCGTGGGAAGTTGAAGCGTGAGGCTAGCCCCTGAGCGTCCCGCCGGTCGCTTTCATCACGGCGCTTACGATCTTGGCGCTTGCGGCTTCGATCTCGGCATCCGTCAGCGTCTTCTCTTTTGGCTGCAGCGTGACTTCGATCGCCAAGCTCTTCTTGCCCGGCTGCATGCGCTCGCCGCGATAGACGTCGAACAGGTTCACATCGGTGATCAGCGCTTTATCAGCGCCGATCGCGGCGCGCACCACGTCTTGTGCAGTCACACCGTCGTCGACGATGAAGGCGAAATCGCGTGTCAGCGACTGCAGATCAAGCTTTTCCAGCGGTGGCTTGGTGCGGCCCTTGGCGCGCGGCGCGGGGATTGCGTCGAGGAATATCTCGAACGCGAGCGCCGGGGCTTCGACGTCGATAGCCTTCAGCGTGCGCGGATGAATCTCGCCGTAGTACGCAATCACCTTCGGGCCGAGTTTCAGCGTACCCGTACGGCCTGGACGCCAGTGAGCCGGCGCGTCGCTGAACGTTTGCAGCGAAGCGACGGGCGCGCCGATGGCTTCGAGGATCATCAGCACGTCGCGCTTCACGTCGAAGATGTCCGGTTGCGGCGCGGCGCGCCAGTGACGCGACGGTCGCGCGCGCCAGACAGCGGTAAGCGTGCGCTGTTGCCCAACGTCGTTGGTGTTGGCGTACGCCGGGCCGGCTTCGAACAAGCGCGCATCGTCGAAGCCGCGGTCCGCGTTGCGCTGCGCGGCGGCGAGAAGCTGCGGCAACGCCGTGGGGCGCATGCAATCGAGATCAGATGCGATCGGGTTGGCGACGAGCATATCGTCGTCGCCACCGCCAAAGGCTTGCGCCTGCGCGCGCGAGCAGAAGCTCCACGTGATCGCTTCGTTGTAGCCAAGCGACGCGGCGGCGCGCTTTGCCAAACGCAAACGGCTTTCGCCGACGCTGGCTGGCGGCGGACGGAAGCCCGCCGCGCGCGGCGGTTCGTTGGTCGGCAATTTGTCGAAGCCTTCGATGCGCGCGACTTCTTCAACGAGATCGGCTGGGCCATCGACGTCGCGGCGCCAGGTTGGCGGCTCGACAATGATGCGCTTACTGCTCTGCCCTTCGGCGCTAGTTTCGAAGCCGAGATCCTTCAGCACCGCGCGCACGCGTGTCGGCTTTACATCGATGCCGGCGAGTTGGCGCACGCGATCGGGATCGAAGAAGATCGCCTTCGGTGGCGGCGGCAGATCGCCGGCGACTTGGATTTCGCTCGGTTCACCGCCGCAGATGTCGAGGATGAGACGCGTCGCGAGTTCGAGGCCAGGCACGACGAAGCCGGAATCGACGCCGCGCGCAAAGCGGTATTGCGCGTCGGTGGTGAGCGTCAGAGCGCGGCCGGTTTTGTGCGTGATCGTCGCGTCGAAATACGCACACTCGAGCAGAATGTCGGTGGTTTCTTCGGTGACTTTGGAAAGTTCGCCGCCGATGACGCCGCCGATACCCTGCACGTTGGCGTCGTCAGCGATGACGCACATGTCCGGCGTGACGTTGTAGACGTTGCCGTTCAGCGCCGTGCAGGTCTCGCCTGCGCGACCCAAACGCGCTCGCAGCGTGCCTTTGAGTTTCGATGCGTCATAGACGTGCGCGGGGCGGTTGCGGTCGTGCGTCAGCAGATTGGTAATGTCGACAAGCGCACTGATCGGCTTTTGGCCGATGGCGCGCAATTTTTGTTGCAGCCACAGCGGCGACGGACCGTTCTTCAGGCCGCGAATGTAGCGGCTCGCGAACATTGGGCACGCGTGCAGATCGTCGATCTCAACTTTTTGCGGGCTCGGGAAGCGCCCCGGCACGGGCAGCACGGGCTTGGTCGTTTGCTTGCCAATGCCGGCGGCGGCGAGATCGCGCGCAATGCCGGAGACGCCCAGCCAGTCCGGGCGGTTCGGCGTGACTTCGATGTCGATCACTGGATCGTTGAGGCCGAGCGCTTCAGCGAGTGGCGTGCCGACTTTGAGTTCGGGATCGAGTTCGAGAATGCCGTCAGCGTCCGTGTCGAGTTCAAGCTCAGCGCCGGAGCAGAGCATGCCGTTTGAGACGACGCCGCGCACCGGCTTCGGCTCAAGCGTGATGCCGCTGCCCGGAATGTAGGCGCCAATCGGCGCGAAGGCTGTAACGAGCCCTGCGCGAGCGTTCGGCGCGCCGCAGACGATCTCAAGATTGCCGAGCGCGGTTTCCACTTGGCAGACTTGCAGCTTGTCGGCGTTCGGGTGCTTCGCGGCGCTGATGATGCGCGCGACCGTGAAAGCCTTCAGCTTCTCGCCAGCGTTCTCGACGGATTCAACTTCGAGACCCGTCATGGTCATCGTCTCGACGATGGTGTCGATGTTCGCGTCGGTTGCGAGGTGCTCTTTGAGCCAAGATAGCGTGAATTTCATTGGGTGAGACCGCTACCGCAGAAGAATGGCTCGGGATTGAAGTCAACGCTGCGCACGGCATCGCCTGCGCGCGAAGCTTCCGGGACTTGATCGAAGCGCACGAACGCCGCGAGCGTATCGCGGCCACCGACGCGGTGAACCTGATCGCCTGCGTCTGCGGATCGGTTCGCGCCTAATTCGCCCTCCGCCGTCGGCCAATTATTGGCGCTGATGCACAGATCGCGATCGGTCAACGACCTAAACTCCACAAGGAAGCGGCGATCTGCGGTGCTAGCCGTTGTGGTGACGCGATAGTCGGCATTGCGCGTTGGTGTCGCGGGCGCCGGCGGCTCAGCCGGCGAGCACGCAGTCACCAGCGCGACGGCTGCAAGAACAAGATAACGCATCAGCCCACTCCCTGCGCGAGGCCGGGCAAGAGATACGGACTGAAGCCGTAGTGCTTTAGCCAGCGTGCATCGGCGGCAAAAAAGTCGCGGAGATCGGGCATGCCGTACTTCAGCATCGCTAAGCGATCGATGCCCATGCCGAAGGCGTAGCCTTGGTATTTCTCGGGATCGATGCCGCAATTTTTCAGCACGTTCGGGTGCACCAACCCGGAGCCCAGAATTTCGAGCCAATCGTTGCCTTGGCCAATTTTGATTTGGCCGCCGGATTTATCGCAGCCGACATCAACTTCCGCGCTAGGTTCCGTGAACGGAAAATGGTGCGGACGGAAGCGGAGCTTCACATCGTCGACTTCGAAGTAAGCTTTGATCGCAGCGATCAGCACGCTCTTCAGATCAGCCATCGTTGAAGTCTCGTCGATGACGAGGCCTTCGATTTGGTGGAACATCGGCGTGTGCGTCGCGTCCGAGTCTTTGCGGAAGGTGCGCCCCATGCAGATCATGCGGATCGGGGGCTTCTGCTTCAGCATGGTGCGCACTTGCACGGGGCTCGTGTGCGTACGCAGCACTTTGCGCGCGCCGTCTTCGCCCTTCGCATCGAGGAAGAACGTGTCGTGCGTTTCGCGCGCCGGGTGGTTTGGCGGGAAGTTGAGCGCGGTGAAATTGTTGAAGTCGGTCTCGATGTCTGGGCCCTCTTCAACCGAGAAGCCCATCTCGCCGAATATAGCGGCGAGTTCTTCCATCACTTGGCTGACGGGATGGATGGTGCCTAAACGCGGCTTCACCGGCGGTAGCGTCACGTCGACCGCTTCGCTTTGCAGCTGACGATCAAGCGCGGCTTCCGCCATGCCGGCCTTCTTGATGACGATGGCCTCGGTGACCTTGTCCTTCAGAATGTTGAGCGCGCCGCCGAAGGTTTTGCGCTCATCCGGGCTCATCGCGCCGAGGTTCTTCATCAGCGCCGAAATGCTGCCCTGCTTGCCGAGCGCTTCGACGCGCAATGCTTCAAGCGAGCCTTCGTCGTTGGCGGCGGTGACGCGCGCCATCAGGTCAGCCTCAAGAGCCGCCAAATCAGTGGTTTGAGCGTTCATCGCCGGTGTTTAGCGGAA
>JBEBHI010000208.1:0-5084 GCA_040080935.1 Terricaulis sp. | reverse complement strand
CCATCCGCAACCACAATTTCATCAAAACCTTGGCCGATGAGATCGACGATCAGCGTCTCGATCCGCTCGGCTTCATCTAGCGTGGGAATAACAACGCTGACGCGCATCTATCGCGCCGCGACGCGCAACGCTTCGGCGCGCACAGCTTCTAGAACCTTGGGGGCGTCGCGCATCATCCCGGCGCGAACCAAACCTGACGGAAGCGGCGTGCGCGGCGCAAGATGAAAATCGTAATGTAGCCGCGTCACAGTCCCACCTTCGCGCGGCTCCAAGACCCAGAGGCCCTGCATCGCCGCCAGGTCGCCGCTGATGCGCCTGACGCGGATGGTGCGCCCCGGCTCGTAGTCGGTGCGAAACCGCAAGCGCAAACTCGGCAGCAGCGCGATCCAGCGGATGCGATGCTCGCGCACGTCACTCAATCCATCCGCGCTTCGCTCTATGACGGCGCACGATTGGAGACCCGGAACATAGAGTGGCGCTCGCTCACAGTCGAGCATGACGGCCCACACCACGCTCGTGGGCGCCGCAATATCAATCGCTGCCAGTACGCGGCCCCCAGGCCCTCTCTCCTCCACGATCCGCGCCACCGCGTCACCTCGCGCCAGGTGCGCTTCATCGATCGCGCTCCATTGCGTGATGGCGTGAGCGTGCGGCGCCATAAGCATCCAGGCGAACGCCAACACAATCGCGGCGGATTTGCAGGGAAAAGCGAACGACATCGTTTTTCTCCTATACTCACCCTGCGAGGGCGCGGAAAGCGAACCAAGCGCAGAGCGCCGCGACTGGCAAGGTAGCAACCCATGACATGAGAACATGTCTCACCGCACTCCAATCCAGCGTCTTCGCGTGCGCTCCAGCGCCGGCAATGGCGCCGACGGCGACATGGGTGGTCGATACCGGTAAGGCGAAGGCGCTGGCGCTCAACACCAGCGCTGATGTCACGAGATTGGCCAGAAGTCCTTGCGAGGGATCGAGCCTGTTGAGCCTGAGGCTCATGGTTTCCGCCACGCGCCGCGAGAATAAGAGGCCGCCCCCGACCATAGCAATAGCAGTCAGCGCCGCGGGTCCAGCCCCGCCCAGCGCCTGCATGCCGACCAACAACGCTGCAAGCTTCGGCGTATCGTTCACACTGCGGGCAAAACACACACTGGCGGCCGAAGCGATGTGAACGCGATCAAGAGTTGCACCGACGGAAAAGCGCAGATGCGGATGAACAATCCGCTCACAGGTTTCATGGTGCGCCACAACGGCGCTGACAGCGCCAGCCTGCGAAAGCGCGAGCGATCCCTCGCGTGCAGCAACGCCTTCGCCTTCGACGAGGCAAAGACAATCCACCTGACCGAGGCGCGGTCCGGCGATGGCTTGCGCGGCAAATCCCAGCGTTGCTGACAGGAGTGGACTCAAAAGCAACGGCGCCACGAAGAGTGCAGCGAGCACCCCCACATTGACCGCTCCCGCGGCCAACCCCGCACCGCAGAGGCCGCCGATGAGCGCATGGGTGGTGGAAATCGGCAGCGCCAACCGCGTGGCGCCCAACACGGTGATCGCCGCCCCCGCCGCTACTGCAGTCAGAAAATTTGGATCAGCGACGACTGTGTCGGCAACAAGCCCTTTGCCCGAGAATTGCCGGGTGAGGCCTTGCGCCAGAACGATCGAAGCTGCGCTGCCCGCCGCGGTGGCGATCGCCGCCCAGATCACGGCGACCCGAAAGCTCAGCGTCCGAGCGCCCCACACGGTGGCAAAACCCTTGAACGTGTCATTGGCCCCATTGGCAAAGGCCAGCACCAACCCAACCGCCAATATGAAGACCATTATGTACAGCGCCCCATGAGTGCGCGGGACCGCACACTCTTGCCGACTACGTCCACTGAGCACGTTCGGATGCAGGCGTGCGCTGATACCGCCGCCCCGCCTGGCCACACCGCCACGGCTGCGAGCGGAGCGAATGGGCCACGGCCCGTCCAGTCGGCATGTTCCTCCATACAATCCTGTCGCCGGTAATTCCGCCTGAGCTTAGGAGCGACCGCGACCAACGGATGGGGTCCGCAAAACTTCAAAACCGAAACGACCGTGAGAGGAGGCGCCGCAAGGAGGGGCATTTCGATTTCGCGCGTCACGTTGGACTGGCAACGCCGTGACATGCACACCACACAACGGATGACACGCTGCATTCAGCGCGCTCAATGCTTTGCTGTGAGGCGTCGCCCATTTACCTTCGCCGCACGCTAGAGTCGGCTCGGCGAAGAAGGACCAGTACACATGAAAAGACTTCTGCTCGGCGCTGCTGCGGCGCTCGCGATTGCAGCCCCTGGTGTGGCGTCAGCTCAATCCGGTTTTGTGGACCTCGGCTACTCATCCACTGATGTCGACTCCAACGAAATCGATGCTTGGACGTTCGGAGGCGCATATGCCCGGGGTGGTGACGGCTCCTTAGGCTTCCAAGTCGATGGCGTGTTCGGCAGCCATGAGTACGATGGAGGCAGCGAGGTCGACACGTACAATATCGGCGCCCATGTCTTCACTCGCAACGACAGCCACCTGATCGGCGGCTTTGTGAGCTTCGGCAACACTGACTACAGCATCGGCGACTACGACTATTACACCGTCGGCCTAGAAGGCGCCTACTACATGTCGCGCACGACTTTGAATGGCGTCTTGAGCTACTCGGATTCTGACGATTTCGCGTCCGACGCCACCGCGCTAGATGTCGGCGCCACGCACTTTGCCACCGACAATTTCTCGTTCAGCGGCACGGTCGGCTTCGGCGAACTTGCGAACCTCGACTTCCTGACATTCGGCGTTGGCGCTGAATACCAATTCACGGGCGCTCCGATCAGCCTGTACGGCGGCTACACGACAACAGATTACGACACCTTCGACGCCGACACGCTCTCAGTTGGCGTGCGTTGGAACTTCGGCGGCACCCTGCTGGATCGCGACCGTTCGGGCGCGAGCCTAACGCGCAACGCCGGCTTCGGGCGCCTCGGCGCGATCCTGTAAGCCCCACACTCTTGTAGATTAGGAAGAGCCCCAGCTTCGGCTGGGGTTCTTTTTTTGTAGCGTTCATCGCTACGTGGCCGTGGCATTTATAGTCGCTCAACGCACGCAGGGACCTGCCCTTCTGCTTTTGTCGCGACTAAGACTTGCCAGGAATCACGCGCGAGACTGAACTTGGCGCATGCAAGGTTATGTCGTCCAGGTATCGTCGACGTCACGCTACTATGTCCTTTGCGATGACGACGCGGAGGCAATTCGACTCGTGCGAGCTAAGCTGGAGCTGGGTGACGCGCAGTCGATCTCGATTTTACGGCCCGTGGCGACTTGGGAGGTCGAAGCGTTCGACCTCCTTCCTCACGAGGTGAGGCAAGCGCCCTAAGATTGGTCTAATCGATCGCGGTCGCCGTCGGCTACGCGGTCGATTGTTCCGCCGCTCTGCCCGTCATGGCGAGATCGATCTGGTCCAGCCATTCACCGCGCACGCCGAGATACCGCCGAAGTTCGCCGATGTCAGCGCTCCCGCTCTGGCTCCGCTGCCTTATCGTGCGGCCAAGGCAGCACCGACCTCGAACACGACGGAAACCTCAGCTGTGTAGAGCAAAGGCTCGGGCGCGATTGTCGGCGGCATGACCGCTTGCTCGGCGGACGGCGCACCGCGCGCGGCAAACACTGCGCGGTTTCCGCTCTGCGCTATCATGTTGTTTGCGCCCTCTTCCACCAGCAACAACCGCCCAAGGCGATGTCCTGCGCCCTCTGAATAAACGCGCGCTTTGTCGACAGCGTCAGTGATGGCCGCTTCTCGTGCAGTCCGCCGCGCGCGCGCAGTGTCGCGAAGTGAAAACGCAACGTCGTTGAACGCATCCGGTTGAGAGTTGACTGCGACTTCTACTGCGCGCGCCAAGAGCGCCAGATCGCGCACGAGTATCGTCACGCCGGCGCTCGCTTCGTATCCATTAATGCGATCTGGCCGACGATCGCCTCCTTCGCGCATCACGGGCGTCACCGAAACATCGGTGCGCTCGAGCGTTACGCTTTGTGGGTTGATAGCGCGGACCGCAGCGTCGAGAGCCCGTGTGCGCGCGGAAATCTCGTTGGTCGCCTCAGCGGCCGTCCGCCCTGGTGCATAGTACGACAGACGAATTCGCGCTTCATCTGGGGGCAAATACACTTCCGCGCGACCAGCAACCCGAACTACGGCTGGATCGTAGGGTCGCAAAGGCTCCATGACTTGTGCCGACGCTGGCGTGGCGATCAAGACAATCAAAACGCCCAGGCTGGCGATCCAGGATCTCATCAATTCCCCCAATGCAATTGTCCGCACATAGTCAGCCGGCTTGCGGCGAAATCGTGATCAGCCGCCCACCAATTGGAGGTCACCGTGCGCCAAGGGCTGGGTCGATCCAATCCCGTCGCCGGTAATGCTGCGGGCGCTTCGCTGCGAGACTGCCGTCTCCAGTCATTCGTCCGCACGGCCAATCTCCGCGACGATGCGCGCGCATTCCGGATCTGAGCCCGCGCGCGCAACCAAATTCGCGCACAATTGTCGCGCTGCGGCGCGCTCACCACGGGCCGCCAAAAGCTCCGCTAGCCGGCTTGTGGCTCCCGGGTTCAGTGGTGCAATCACCAACACGCGGCGATACCAAGCTTCCGCTTGATCCACGTTTGCCGTGCTGCGAAATCGGTCGCCGATTAGAATGCCGAGCACGCTCTGCCAGGGGCGGATGCGTTGAGGCTCTTCGCGGTAAGCGCGCTCCATTGCTTCATAGGCACGCTCATAGAGTGGCAATGCGTTTTGCGGGCGCCCCTCAATATCCTCGAGATCTCCGAGGTTGATGAGCGCTCCCCAGGCATCGGGATTCAGTGCGACCGCACGCTCGTGCGCGGCACGTGCGGCATCGAATTGACCACGTGCGGCAAGGGTCAGGCCCAGAGCTTGGTGCGTGTAATCATTGTTCGGCGAAAGGCGCGCCGCGCGTGCCGCCAAGGCGCGCGCGCGTTCGAGCCGCGCGCGGGCGCTTGGCGTTTGGGTCCGCCCGCTCGTCAGCGCCTCGCCCAGGGTCGTGCGGGTGTAGTCCGGTTCGCCCGGA
>JBEBHI010000066.1:0-18733 GCA_040080935.1 Terricaulis sp. | reverse complement strand
GCTGCCGCGATCACGGCTTGTACGCCCGGCGGCTCGGCCATGAAATTAAACGTGCGCCCGGCAAGCTCCTCGCGCGACAGAACGTTCACGTTGAAGCCGGACACCTTCCAAGGCTCGCCCGCCGTCGCGCGATAGAGCGTCGTCTCGGCGCGTACCACGTGGCCCGGATACTCGTACTCGCGCACGCCCCAGAGATGGTTGCCGTCCGTGCCAGTTGCGACGCGAAAAGTTGTGAGCCGTGAGGATGTCGGCGCACCCGGCGGCAATAGAGTTTGGATGCGATCAATTTCGGCCTGCGTGCCGGCGTTGCTTTCGACCAAGCTCGCAGCAAGTTCGCCATCGCGGCCTTGCGCGACATCATTGTACGGCGCCGCCAACGCCGCCATGTCTTGCGGGTTCGCGCCGGGCATCGTGCTGAAGTCAGGGCGCCAGATGCCAGCGCCCATCACACCCAGGCTCGCCATGCCGCCGATGACGAAGAGCGTGGCCACGACGGCCAGAATAGAACGTCCCCATGGCATTCTCGTCCCCATCGTTTGCGGCGGAGTATTCAGAAGGCCGACGCAGCCACAAGTCCTGTATCAGTAAGCGCACGCGCTTGACGCCTATCAATTCGGCAGCGTAGCAAACGCCGATGTCGACCTCAGTCGCCCTTGTCCAAAGTTATTACCGCCCGCTCTATTAGCGGGCCGCGACAGCGCGCCCGCCATTGAGGCCGGGATGTGCGCTCGACAAAGACACAGCTCCGGCCCCAAAAGTCCGCCAGGAGTTACCAGTGACCACCGAAGCCAACGTCCAATCCCAATTCCTCCGCGACGCCGTCGCGCGCGGTCAGTTCCACCAGTGCACTGATCTCGAAGGCTTGGACAAAGCCGCTCTTGCGGGCGTGACTGGCTATATCGGTTTCGACATGACGGCGCCGTCACTGCACGTCGGCAACCTCACGCAGATCATGTACCTGCGCCGCCTCCAGCAGGCTGGCGGCAAGCCGATCGTACTTCTCGGCGGCGGCACAACGCGCGTTGGTGACCCGTCGGGCAAGGAAGAGATGCGTCAGCTCTTGAGCGAAGAGCAGATCGTGAAGAACACGAACTCGATCCGCTCGACGTTCGACAAGTTTCTCACGTTCGGTGACCGCCCGAGCGACGCCATCCTCGTCGACAATTCCGAGTGGCTCTTGAAGCTCAACTATCTCGACTTCCTGCGCACCGTTGGCCGCCACATGAGCGTCAACCGCATGCTGTCGATGGATAGCGTGAAGATGCGCCTCGATCGCGAACAACCGATGAGCTTCATCGAGTTCAACTACATGATCCTGCAGGCCTACGACTTCGTCGAGCTGAAGAAGCGCTACAATTGCGATCTGCAAATGGGCGGCTCAGATCAGTGGGGCAACATCGTCAACGGCGTCGAACTCGGCCGCCGCATGGAAAGCTTCGGCCTTTTCGGGCTCACACAACCGCTGATCACAACCGCGTCCGGCGCGAAGATGGGCAAGACCGCCGACGGCGCCGTCTGGCTCAATGCCGATATGAAGAGCCCGTACGAATACTGGCAATACTGGCGCAATGCCGAAGACGCCGACGTTGGCCGCTTCCTGAAAATCTTCACTGATTTATCGCTCGAAGAAATCGCTCGCCTCGAAGCGCTGCAGGGCGCTGAGATCAATGATGCGAAGAAGACGCTCGCGACGGAAGCGACCGCGCTTTTGCATGGCCGAGAGGAAGCGAACAAAGCCGCCCAGGCTGCGCACGATACATTTGTGAAAGGCGTGACGTCGGAGAACCTGCCGACGTTCAGCGTCACCAACGAAGAGCTCGCGGCAGGCTTGCGCATCGGCCCGGCCTTCGTTCGCGCCGAACTCGTTGCCTCCAACGGCGAGGCCAAGCGCCATATCGCAGCGGGCGCGCTTCGTGTGAACGACATCGCGGTCACCGACGAGAACGCCACGCTTACGTCACAAAACGTGATCGATGGCGCCATCAAATTGTCCCTCGGCAAGAAGAAGCACGCTTTGCTGCGCGCCTCGTAAGGAGGGAAACGTGCCGACAAGTGCTCGCGACCAATTCATTGCGATGAGCGCCGCCGTGCTAGTGGGCGCGGGTTTGTCGTACGCCTTCATGTCGGCGCGCCTGCCGCAATCGATCTTCGGCCCGATGCTGTTCGGCTTGCCTCTAGCGCTCACGTTGCTTTGGCTCGGGCGCTTGCGATGGGTCGGGGCGCTCTATCTGGCGCTCGCCATCGCCGCCGCCTATTACGCAGCGATTTTTGCCTCTATCGCCGCCTACTCGCAGGTGAACGCCAATTTCTGTCCGTCGTGCATTGCCGATGAAACAGCGCGCACTGCTCACGTCATCCGCAACGACCAGATCATTGGCGCGGCAGGCGGCGCGGTGGGTGCGTTTCTCTCGTTCCTCGCTGCGGCCCTGCTTGGACAAAAACTGCGCGATGGGCATGCGTTGATATTGATGGCGATCGGGGTAGCTCTGCTCGCGCTCATCGGTGCGTTTGGATTTTCCGGCTCATTGATTGGTGGCCAAGAGCGACTGATCACGCCCGATGGCGGTGCGGGCAACTACCTTCAGGGCTTTGCACTGTTCGTGACCTGGCAGCTTGTCTTCGGCGGCCTCCTGATCGCACTTTTTCGTCGCCACACGCCGCGCGCTAAGGCGTAGCGTCAGCAACGGCTTCTGCGCTCTCAGGCACCGGCGTACTTTGATCGGGCGCGACCGGCGTCGATCCCAGCGGATCAAACATGCCGATGCCGTTGGTTCCACGTGCAGGCGCCTCCGCCTCGCGCTGCGGGACTGGCTCGAATATCCGCCGCAGAATGCCCGGTGTCAGCGCGGACACCGGGTTCACGCCGACGCGCGGCTCGCCGGCATGTCCGTTGATCGAATAGGTCATCCCGAACACGCCTTCGCCACGGCGCGAAACCAGCAAATCGCCGATCACCGGAATGCTGCCAAGCATCGACAAATTCAGCATCGGCGACGGCGCAACGACGCCATCGATATCGAGATTGTCGCGCGCGATATCGTAGTTGCCGGCGGCGGTCAGTCCGAGCGACGGCCCCGCCATGCGCCCTTCGGCAATCTGCAGACGATCATTGGCATACGTCATCTGCGCTTCGAGCGCATTGAACCCGATGCCATCGCCGTTCAGCATTTCGACGAGGCCGGTGAGCGAGCCGGCCGAAGACAGCAATCGCGCCATGGCAGGCAAACGCACCACTTGGAAGTCACGCATCTGTACGCCGAAACGTGCCTGGCTCTGCGCGCCACCGCGCCAATCGCCGTCCGCGGCCGCAGTGCCGCCAACGACGTTCTCCGCACCAGTGAGCGCGCGCACCGCAAAGCCTGCGTCGCCTGCCCGGAATCGCACACGGCTGCGTGCATCCCCAGCACGCGCACCAAGGGTAAGCGAGAACGCTTCTCCGCCGGGTGACCGTCCCTCAGCCGACAATGTCATCAAGCCGTTGCGTACAGTCGTGATTTGCACGTTTGCATCGGCCAAGGTCGCACCGCCGCGCATCTTCAAGCGATCGACGATTACGCTTGCGCGCATCGCACCCGAATTCGCAGGCGCCTGTGTTTGTGCGGCGACCGGGGTAGCGGTTTCCGTCGGAGAGCGCTCAGAGCCCATGAACGGCGCCGCGTCGAACAAGGCGCCGCGGACATTCACTTCAAGCGCGCCATCCTGCGCGCGCACCGCGTGAACGCGGGCGTCTGACCGCCCTTCGATGACAAGCCGCGGCAGATCGACTTCTTGAACGCTATTGTCGCGCGTCAGCCTCGCTCGTCCTTGCGCGGTCAAACCTGCGCCACGCGCATCGATGTCATTGAAGGCTAGCCCGCCGTCGCTTTGACGCTGCACGACGAAGCGAGCTGATGCTGGCTGCCCGGAGCGCTTCGTCCAGAACCCACGCGGCAATTCCACTGCAGCGTTGCGCAGATCGAGATCGATCCGCGCGTTGTCGACGTCGAAGCCGCGGCCCTGACCGGTCACGGTCACGCCAATGCGCCCTTGCGCGTAGCGTGCGACCGGATAGCCAAGCCGCTCCAGATCGTTGGCGTCGAAATCGCCTGAGATTTGATATTCCGAAGAACTTGCCGCATTCGCGCCGGTGCGGCCGATGTGTTCGGTCCAACGCACGTTCGGAATAACGGAAGCGCCGGCGCGGATCGGCCCGCTCACGGTCACCGCGCGCTGATCGCCGCGCACCGTGAGTTGGCCTTGGCTCAGCGCCACGCGCCGCGTCGACATGTTGCCGGCGAAATCGCGGATAGAGCCGTCAACATTGAAGCGCCAAGCCTCGAACGGCGCCTCGCGCACCATCGGTCGCTGGATACGAATGTTCACACTGCCGCGCCCGGTCGCTGTCGTCGCCTCGATTGGCAAACGGTCGCCCAACGAAATTGGCTCCATTGCCAGCACTTCGAGGATCTGGCGCGCATCGCCGTCGGCCCGCGCTGAGATCGTCATCATCCCGCCGCGCGGCTTGAACTGCGGCGCCTCGATCCGGCCATTGGTGATGGTCATGCCGTGAAAGCGCGCTTCCGGGATCGTCATGTCGAAGCGGTTGCCGCGCAGTACGCCCGAACCACGCGCATTCGTTACCGGCGACATCGTCGTGATGAATTGCATCGCGGCGTTGGAGATGTTGAAGCGGACATCCACCGCTTCGTCTGTCAGTACGCCGTCAGCGATATCCGCCGGCGTGATGTTGATGCGCACCGTACCGTCGGTGACGCGCCCGCTTGTGATCGTGCGCGCCAGATATTCTCGCGCGCTCTCACCCAAGCCCACCGGCCACATATGCAGCACGTCGCGCGCCTCAAGCGCGCCATCGACCGCGCCGTCAAGCTGCAGTCCCAGGTGCGAGTGGCCACCCACGTCGGCCCAGTACAAACGACCGGCGCCGTTGAAGGTGCCTTCACCCGTGCGCGCCGTCAGGCGTGTGAAATTGATCGTGCGCTGGCCTGAGATGATCGTGCCAGCGACCTCCACGTTCGAAAACGCCAACGGCTCTTCGAATGTACCCGGCACCTCAAGCCGCATCGACGGCAAAGCGATATTGAACGCGGCCGGTTCGTTCGGTGCGGCGCGCATGATCGCCGACACATCGCGCACGCGGATATCGCCGCCGACGCGCGTGCGATCGCCCGCCAGCGAAATCTGATCGATGATCAGCTCATCGCTTTCGACGTCGTAGCGGCCATGCAGGCGCCCGCCGCTCAAATTGAAATTGTCGCCCGGCATCGCCGCCGAGCCTTGGCCGATGATCACGTCGCCCTCGAAGCGGTTCACGCCAGCTTGGCGATCGAGACCGACCGAAATGTTCATCGTCACCGGCGCATCGAGCGCGGCGAACGGTCCGAGCGCCGCCTGCGAGAACAACGCCCGCGGCCGTGCGTTCTCAGCGCCAAACTCAATCACCGCGCTTTGGAAGCGCGTATCTGTCGTGATGCGCAAAGAGGCTGGCGCGACACCTTCGGCGCCTTCGAGTTCTGCGTCCGCCGAAAGCGCGAGTGATCTTCCGCGCCGTGCGAGTTCAATATTTGCGGCATCAGCCGTCCATCGGCCGCCGCTTGCCTCATCGATCAGCGTTAGCTGGGTCCCGCGCGCCGAAAGCTCGCGCAAGCTGCCGCCAGCGCCGACGGGCTTGAACGCGCCTTCCATGCTGTCGAGCACACGTGCGACGCGTTGCTCAAGGGATTCATGCAACGGCGGCGGATCGATGATGATGTCGGGCGGCGCGCCCTCAGGCCCGAACGCGATGTAGAGAGCGCCGTTCGGGCGCCGCGTAAACGTAATGGCGCCGCCCGCGAATTCCGCGCGCGACACCGAGATGCGTCCAATCAGCAGCGGCAAGACGTCGAGGGATACCCGCGCTTCGTCGGAGCGCGACAGCACGCCACCGCGCCCATCCTCAACCGTGACGCCAACCGCGCGCAGCTCCAGCGCGCCCCGCGGGCTTAGCCCCAACTCGACCCGCTCAATGCCCACGGGCCGGCCCGAGCGCGCCTGGCTCAGCTCGGTCTGCATCTGATAGCGAATGGCGTTAAGTTCGATCGGGCCCTGGCTGAGCTGCCACCAAGCGACCCCGAGGCCGATCGCGAGCGCCGCGACCAGTCCAAATACGACCTCGACTGCTAACAGCGTCGAGCGGCGGATCATCCGGCGTGCTCCAACGCCCCTCGCAACCATCTAGCGCGGTTTAGGTTTTTGACGCAAAGCAAAGCCCCAGCCCCATCGCAGTCAGCGACGGGCCGAACGGCCAATAGGCCGCGAGCCGGGAGGCTCCCGATGGCTAAGACAGCGCTCAAACCTGGCGACCCCGCACCCCCCTTTGATCTTCCAACGGCCGGGGGCGGGCGCGTCAGCTTGAGCAGCCTTAAAGGCAAGCGCGTTGTCCTCTACTTTTACCCAAAGGACGACACACCCGGTTGTACCCTGGAAGCCCTAAACTTCACTGAAAACGCGAAGGCTTTCGCGAAGGCGAACGCCGTGGTCCTGGGCGTCTCCCGCGATAGCGTTGTTAAGCACGATAAATTCGCGGCGAAACATGGGCTCAAGGTGCAATTGGGAGCCGACGAAGAAGGTGTAGTCACAGAGGCCTATGGCGTCTGGGGCGAGAAGACCCTCTACGGGCGCAAATTCATGGGGATAGAACGAGCCACTTTCCTCATCGATCCGAAGGGCAAGATCGCTCACGTCTGGCGCAAGGTTCGCGTGCCAGGACATGTGGAAGACGTATTGAAAGTGGTTAACGCGCTAGACGCGAAATAGCGGCTTCTTTTACTGTGATTACACAGTTTTGGCGTGCTTCTGGCAGATGAGCGTTAAACAAGCTGAAATTCCTGTAAACGACAGCGGTGCTGTGTTGCATTTCGGGAGGGTTTCAGGTGTAGATGAATTCTGGCGGGGCAAACGGAACAGTTTGCATTTAGGTTAGTGGGTGGCGGCGGACCATGAGCCAATTCGGATCGCGGGCACGATCGTTGTTCGATCGGATGTTCCCGGAACGTCAAATTTATCATCGTAGCGGCGGCACGGTCCGCTACGTCTCCTTGTCTCCGGGCAAGCAAGCTCTTCTGGCGATGACGGCAGTCGGCCTCGCAGGCTGGTGCGTCTATGCGACCACCAACACCCTGCTCGAAGGCCCGCAAGCAACGGCGTCAAACGCTGAAGTCGAGCGCGAGCGCGCCAAGTACGATCGCTGGCTCAACGAAAGCCGCGCCCAAGCTGCTGCCTCGCAAGCCCTTCTCGAAGAGCGCACGCGCCAGTTCGACCGCACGACCCAGGATCTCGAAGGCCGTCACGAAGTTCTTCGCTCGCTGCTCGAATATGCTGGTGGCTCGACGCTGCAACTCGCCGCGAACCGCCCGATCGAGCGCGATGGCGCCCGCATCATCATGGCGGCCTCGATCGACGAAGCTGAGCCTCGTCAATCGCGCGCCATCGCCGCCGAGCCGTATCAAGTCACGACCGTTGGTTTCCGCGCGCGTCCCGATCACCTCGAGACCGAACAAGAAGCGTTCCTCTCGGAAATCGAAGACAACGTTGTTGAATCTAGCGAACAGACCCGCGGCGTCCTGCGCCTCACAGGTGTCTCAACCGCCGCCCTCACCGGCCCGGAAGCTGACGCCACTGGCGGCCCGCTCGTTCCGCAAGACTTCGTCGCCTATCTGCGCGACAGCGGCCTGAACCCGGCCTTCGCCGAGCGCGTTGCGCAAGTCGCAGCCCGCGTCAGCGAGTCCCGCCGCCTTGAAGGCATCGCGCAATCAACGCCGCTGGCCGCACCGGTCGCCGTCGATTACCGCGAAACCTCAGGCTACGGCCAACGCATCGATCCGTTCACGGGCCGCGCTGCATTCCACTCTGGTCTCGACATGGCCGCCTTCGAGCGCGCGCCGGTTGTCGCGACCTCGCCTGGCACTGTGGTTTATGCTGGCACTCGCTCGGGATATGGCTACACGGTCGAAATCGACCACGGTCACGGCTTCAAGACCCGTTACGCTCACTTGCGCGATATCCAAGTCCAACGCGGCGACACTGTCGCGATTGGTCAGCGCGTTGGCTCAATGGGTTCGACGGGTCGCAGCACCGCCACACACCTGCACTATGAGGTGTGGTTCCGCGGCCGGGCGGTTGATCCGGTCAATTTCTTGAGGGCAGGACGGCATGTTCACGAACAAGGGTAACTCTCGTACGGACTCGAACTTGCCAGCTTTGCCAGAACCGCAACAACAACGTCGCCCTGTCGCCGGCCGAGCCGGCATCGCCTCGATCATCGCCAATGGTGTGAAGATCACCGGCACGATCGACGCGAACGGCGCTGAGCTTCAGGTCGATGGCGAGATCGAAGGCAACGTAGTCGGCGGTTCGCTGACTGTCGGCGACACCGGCATGGTGCGCGGTGACGTCGTCTCCGAAAGCGTGACCGTTCACGGCCGCGTCGAAGGTTCGGTGCGCGCGCGTAAGGTCATGCTGGCCCGCAACGCGCATGTCCTCGGCGACATCGTCCACCAATCGCTCTCAGTTGAAATGGGCGCCGTATTCGAAGGCCAATGCCGCTACCTGCAAGACCCGCTCTCGCAGTCAGGCCCTGGCGCTCCGTCGCAGCCGCAAGTCGTGCAACCGCAGGATCGCTCGAACGCGTTCGGCGGCGGCAACTCGGTGTTCGGCGAGTCGAACGATGACCGCATGGTCTCGGGCGTGATCGTCACCGGCTCTAACTAAGCTTTAGTCCAAACGGACAAATGAAGGCCCAGCGAAAGCTGGGCCTTTTGTTTGCGCGCTATCGCGCAGGCTGGCGCTGGTAAGTGATGCGGCCCCAAGGCTGCCAACCCCCATCGCGCTCAACTTCAGTCGTCGCCACAAAGCGATCCGCGCCATCAAGTGTCCACCGGGCGCGCATCCGCAGGGTTTGCCCATCCGCGCCCACATAATTGTGCTCATCAAACACAAAGCCGCCCCGCTCTGCTCGCCCGTGGCCAGTGCTCATGCCGCCATCGCTTGCGTAATACGTGAAGGCGATCGTCTGTTGTTGGACGTCGAAGAAATACATCGTCTCGCCGCCGTACGTGCCAGGCCGCACATTATGCGTGTCTCGCACATAGCGGCCGTTGAATACGCGCTCGAAACAACGCGTGTCACGCATCTCTGCATCGCCTTCGAAAGTCCCGCGCCAGCATCCGATCAACGGCGCGAACGCACGGCCCGGATCTTCTGCGTGCGCACTCGTGGCGCACACGCTCAGCGCCAACGCCAACAGCAAGGCACGCATCATCGCCACGCTCCCAAGATTAACCCGATCAGCGTGAACTGTACTGTGTGATAGCCACCATTGATCAGCCAAAGCGCGAGGGGTCGCCTCTCGAACAGATACGAAATTCCATACGACGTCGCGACCCAACACGAGCCCGCGCACAAGCCATAGAGCGTGCCCGTCGTCGCATTCACATCAGGCCCCAAGAACATTGCAAATGTCGCTGATGCTATGAGCGAGAGAACGAACGTCCCACCGAACATCAACGGCTTGTTGCCACCCATGGCATGTTCGCGCGTCAGTCCGGCCGCCTTCAGCCACGCATTGCCGAACAACGCGCCGTACCAAAAGCCACCGAGCACGAACGAACTTGCCGCCGCGGCGATCACCGCGAGCCAATTGATCTCCATGCTTGCCTCCCTGGCGCGCCGTTAAGCCGGCGTTTTCGCCGCCTTCTCCAGCAGCTCAAAATGCGCGCGCAGTTGCTCGACTGCGCGATCGAAGTACGCGACATCGAGGTGCGTTCGCGCCTGCATCACGCCGCCCTCCATCGCTGTCAGCACAAATTGCGCGAGCGCCTGCTTGTCCGTGCCACGCGGAAGTCTTTTGCCCGCAGCATCGAGGCATTCCACGATCGCGCCCGTCCAATTCTGAAAGTTCTCAGCCAGCAATTCGCGCACACGCGGATCCGGCTCATGCAGTTCCAGCGCCAGCGAGCCGATCGGGCAACCGTACGTGCAATCGGTTTCGACGATCATCGTGCGATAGCGATTGAGCAGCGCGAAAATCTTCTCGATCGGGTCATCGACGGCGCCCCAAGCCGGCTCCAGCAACATCTCTCTGATGCCGTCGCGATACGCTTCGAGGACGCCAATCAGCACATCCTGCTTCGACGGAAACACGTGATAGAGGCTGCCGGAATTGAGCTGCGTACGCGAAAGCAAATCCGCGATCGACGTTGAATTGTAGCCCTTCAGCCAGAACAGCTCCATCGCAGCACCGATGATCTTCTCGCGTGCGCTACTCATTGTGCGGCCTGCCGATTGGTCGGCCCGTTCGTCACGCGCTCGCTCAATTCGTTCAGCGTGTATGCATTCCCGCGTGCGAAAAACGCGTAGAGGCCATCGAACGTTTGCCCCTCGCGGAAGCCCAACATCGAAACCCGCACGCGGGTCGCGCGCGCGCCCTGCGGTTCAAATTCAATGAGTGTCGCGAGCTCTCGCACTTCATTCGGAACGCCTTGCGGCTGCCGCGCCACTTGAATCACGAACGACTGCAGGGGCACGACCGAGATCACGCGATTGAGAATGTTGTTCGCAGCGCCGAGCCGCCCCGAAGCTTCGTACGACACCTCCATCATCCCGCCCGGCCGCAGATCAATTGTCGCCACCGGCGCCAGCCACGTACGCAGTTGCTCTGGCTCGGCCCAAAGCGCCCAGACTTCGGCTACCGGCGCAGGCACGACGCCTTCCACGCACAGCGTCCGCTCGCCGCTCGGCTCGACGCGAGAGCAATCCGTCGCTGGCTCGGCCCAGGCCGCTGGCGACGTCAGAAAAATCGCTAGGGAGACAGCCAGAGTGCGGATCATTTGACTTGTTTGAACGATCAATCAAGTCGCGTCAACGGCTCACCCGCGGTTTAAGCGAACGGCTAGCTCTCTTTCGGCACCACAGCAGCGTACTCAGCCTCGGTCAGCGAGAGCGATCCAACGGGCAGCCCGCCACCCTGCTCCACGAGCACGCTCAGATACTTTTTGAAGAGACCGCCCTCGCGATAGAACGCGGCAGCACGCAGGCCTTTGTCGGTATCCGCGCGATAGATGCACGCACGGACGTTGGGCCCTTCGGGCCACACACTGCGCATCGGCGCAAAGCCCATCGGGCGGAAGTTCGAAATCGTGAGCCCCGCCATATCGCAGAGCGCCTTCACGGCGCGAAACTCCGGCGATGCGCGCAGTGTCTCGGCCCGCACGCGATCGGCTTCCATCTTGCGGCGCGGCAGGAGCTTGTTGATCTGCGCCACGCGCTGCAAATGACTTGTCATCTCCGCATCGGGCGCGATCTTTGCCTTGCGCAGACTCTTCAGCCACGTCTTGTGCCGCGCCGTCAGCGACTCCTTGGCCTCGATGTCGGCGAAGCGCTTGTCCAAATCCTTCAACGCCGCTTTCACCGAGCGATAATCGTTGTCCACCGCAACTTTGCGCGCATCTGCTGGCTTCAACCGCTTCAAGCGCAGTTGCAGATTGAACAGCTCCAAATGCGGATCGGCGAGCATGCTCTTCAAGCCCGACTGCGCGCTGCGCAGCGCGATCTCGTCGCTGCCGCGATTGGCGAAGTACTGCGCGTGGCCGCCCGTGCTCACTTGCGTGAAGTAGTCGCGCGCATAATAGCTCCAGAGCGCTTCCTGCGCGAACTCGCCCGGTAAGAACAAAGCTTGGTTCGTCAGCGCCTCGACCCAGGCATCGGCTGCCAACACGAGTTGCACGGGATCGTTATGGTCGGCTGCACTCTGCGGCAGCACGATCTCATCGCAGACCAAGCCTTGGAATGTCGTCATTGGCGACGCGCCAGCACATTGCGCGCGCTGGTACTGCACGATCCATGGGACCGGCTGTTCTATCGCCTCAACAGGCGGTTCAGTCGCTTCCAAACTCATGGGCCCCCGCCCAATCTAATCGATGTCTTCGACCTGCTTGTCGCTCGCTCCACTCACGCGCGCCGCCAAGGACGCCGCCATGAACTGATCGAGATCGCCGTTCAGGACCCCTTGCGTATCAGACGTTTCAACACCTGTCCTGAGGTCCTTGACCATCTGATACGGCTGCAAGACGTACGACCTGATCTGCCTACCCCAGCCGATCTCGGTTTTGGTATCCTCCAATTGCTGAGCGGCTGCCTCGCGCTTCTGCAATTCGGCCTCATAGAGGCGGGCGCGCAACATGTCCCAGGCCGAGGCGCGGTTCTTGTGCTGCGAGCGCTCAGCCTGGCAGGCCACCACAATGCCGGTCGGCATGTGCGTGAGGCGCACGGCAGAGTCGGTCTTGTTGATGTGCTGGCCGCCTGCGCCGGACGCACGGTAGGTATCTGTACGCACGTCCTTGTCGAGGATCTCGACCACGATCGAGTCATCGATCTTTGGATAGACCCACACGCTCGCGAACGACGTGTGACGGCGCGCGTTCGAGTCGTACGGGCTGATGCGCACTAAGCGATGCACGCCCGCTTCCGTCTTCAACCAGCCGTATGCGTTTTCGCCATTTACCAGCACCGTCGCTGATTTGATCCCGGCGGTATCGCCGCCTTGCTCTTCGAGCAAATCGGCTTTGAAGCCACGCGCGTTCGCCCAGCGCAGATACATGCGCATGAGCATCTCGGTCCAATCCTGGCTCTCGGTGCCGCCAGCGCCGGAGTTGAATTCAATGTACGCGTCGTTGCTGTCGGCTTCGCCGCTGAGCAGCGCTTCAAGCTCCGCTTGCGACGCGCGCGCTTGTGCGGCTTTCAAACCTTCTTGAGCTTCGGCGATGAGACTCTCGTCCCCCTCGGCTTCGGCGAGTTCGGCGAGTTCGACGCCGTCACGCAATTCGCGCTCGAGCGTGAGAATGGCATTCATGCCGTTCTCAAGCTTGGTGCGCTCGCGCATCAGCTTTTGCGCTTTCGCCGGATCGTTCCAGAAATCTTGCCGCTCGGAGAGCGCAGTTAGTTCGTCAAAGCGGACTTGGGCGTGATCCCAGTCAAAGACGCCTCCGAAGCAAAGCCACGGCGGATTCGATTTGTTCGGCCAGCGTGGCGGTTTCGGCGCGCATTGTCTCAAGTCCTTCAGAATCTGAAGGACTTAGATAGGCGAACCTGCGCGTGGATAGAAGTGGGCGGACTAGTAGAGTCCGCCCAAATCCTCGTCCTGCTGGTTCTGTTGCTGCTGAGGATGCTCGTTCGGCGTATCGGTGCCACCGAGCCCCTGCAGGACGCGCGGATCGATGGGATCGGTGCCGCCGAAGATAAACGGCGACGAGGTCACATCTCGCGTCGGCTCGGTACCCGGACGGAAGGCTTCCAGGATGGTCTGCGTCGTGGTTGCGCTTGGCAGGCCGCCCGTCAGGTAGTCGACACGTACGAGGCGTGCGCCGGCTGGAATACGGAACGGGGTCGGCGAAGAATTGCGCAACGCTTCACGCATGAAGTCACGGAAGATGGGCGCCGAGATGCGTCCGCCTGTCTCGCCTTCACCCATGTCGCGCGGCGTATCGAAACCTGCCCACACGCCGACAACGAGGTCCGGCGAGAAGCCGATGAACCACGCGTCTTTGTAGTCGTTCGTGGTGCCGGTCTTGCCGCCGAGCGGGAAGCCCAACGAATTCACCGTTGTCGCCGTACCGCGTTGCACGACGCCCTCTGCCATCGACACGATCTGATAGGCCGTGACGGCATCGAGCACTTGGGCGCGGCTATCATCGAGGTTCGGCGCACGTTGGCCTGACCATTCCGCGTTGCATTGGGCACAAGCACGTTGGTCGCGGCGGAACACCGAAGCGCCGGTGCGATCCTGGATACGGTCGATGAAGATCGGCGAAATCTGACGCCCGCCATTGACGAACATGCCGTAGGCCGTCGTCATCCGCAGCAGCGTCGTCTCACCGGCGCCAAGCGCCAGCGCGAACACAGCTTGTGTGCGGTCGCCGTAGATGCCGAGGCGCCGGCCGTAGTCGAGAATGCGTTCAGGGCCCATTTCGTAGGCCACGCGCGCCGTCATGGCGTTCCGCGACAATTCCAAACCGCGACGCAGAGTTGTCGGCCCGTAGAATTCACGCGTGTAGTTTTCCGGCGACCAGTTCGAGCCGTCACCTGCTTCGATCGACAGCGGCGCATCGTCGACGAGAGTCGCCGGCGTCAGGCCGTAGTCCAGAGCCGCCGCGTAAACGATCGGCTTGAACGACGAACCAGGTTGGCGCTGCGCTTGCGTCGCGCGGTTGAGACCGCTCGATTCATTGAACGAGTAGCCGCCGACCATCGCCAGCACGCGACCTGTGTGCGGATCCATGGCGACAAGCGCACCCTGGATCTGCGGCACTTGCTTCAAGTTGTAGCGGCCGTTCGCAGCGCGCGTCGCATACACGATCGCGCCGCGCGTCAATGCCCGCGCGCCTTCGCGGCGGGCGCCTTGCGCCGCCCACTGCGCATCGTTGTCGCCAACGCGGCCAGTCTGACCATTTTCATCCGTCAGCGTCACAACGCCGTTGCCGGTTGCGGTGACCATCGCCCGGAGCCAGCCTGAAAGCTGGGGCGCTGCAGCGGCAGCAGCCAATTGCGCGCGCACGTCGCCGGCGGGATCACCCGTCGCGATCGGCCCGCGCCATTCGTGGCGGCGGTCGTATTCTTCCAAACCACGGCGCAGCGATTGCGCCGCCGCGAGTTGAAGACGCGTGTCGATCGTGGAGCGGATCGAGAGGCCGCCATCATAGAGCGCGCGCTCGCCGTACTGATCTTGCACCTGGCGGCGGACTTCTTCGACAAAATGCGAAGCAGCGATGTATTGATCGCCCGCCAAACGGTTGTGCACTTCGAGATCTTGCGCGCGCGCTTCAGTCGCTTGCGCCTCGGTGATGTAGCCACGCTCAAGCATGCGCCCAATCGCGTAGTTGCGCCGATCGATGGCGCGTTCGCGATTGCGCGGCAGCTGATAGTTCGCCGGGCCCTTTGGCAGGATGGCCAGATAAGCGGCTTCCGAAACTGACAGTTCCGAGAGCGGCTTGTCGAAATAGTTGAGCGCAGCGGCGGCCACGCCATAGGCGCGGTTGCCGAGATAAATCTGGTTCAAATAAAGTTCGAGAACGCGATCCTTATCTAGGACACGTTCGATGCGTTGCGCGACCAAGCCTTCACGCAGCTTCGTCCACACGGCGCAAACCACACCGCCGATACCGCCGGAGCAGGCCGCGGCACGGCCTGTCAGCATGTTGCCCGCAACTTGCTGCGTGATGGTCGAGGCGCCTTGGATACGGCGGCCTTGAATGACATCGAGCGGGATGCGCAACACAGCGCGCGCCAATCCCTGATAGTCGATGCCCGAGTGTTCGAAGAAGCGTGCGTCTTCAACCGCGACGAACGCGTTCTTTACGTGATCTGGAATTTCCTCGATCGGGACGAACACACGCTGCTCGCGCGCGAATTCGGCGACCAACGCGCCGTCACCGGCGTGAACGCGGCTCGTAACCGGCGGTTGATAGTCTTGCAGGTCTTCGAGGCTGGGCAGCCCTTGCAGCGCCGCGATCAAGAAGACGATCACCGCGAGCACACCCACGGCAATCGCAATGCCAAAGCCGATCAGTATCTTGCGCCACGGAAGTCCGCCGCCACCGCCGCCGCCACGCGGTTCGCGATAGTCGCGACGATCGTACTCATCGTCGTCGTACTCTTCGTCGTCCCATCCGCGGTCGTAAGAACTTGTTCGCGACATTGCGCCCCGCTTCTGCGCGCCAAAGGAATATGCCGCCCGGCCTCGCCTCGTAATGCGGCGCGAGTAAGGCCAGAGCAGCGTCCGGAATGTAGCGGATTTAGCTTAAGATTCGCGCCAAAATTAGTCGGCGGCCGCATACATGGCGGGCGGCGCGAAATAGGCGTCCACCGCTTGCGCCATGGCATCGGCCATCCGCTCGCGGGCGCGCGCGTCAGCCAAGCGACGCTCATCGGCGGCGTTGCTCAAAAAGCCGGTTTCAATCAACACGGCCGGCACGTCCGGAGCGAGCAGAACGAAGAACCCAGCGCTGCGGTGGGTATTCCGGACCAGCGGGGCGACCTCGCCGAGCTTCGGGATAACCGTCTGGGCAAACTGGGCCGAGCGGTTGGTGGTGTCGCGCTGCGCCAGGTCCACGAGGATGTCGCGAGCCAGCGAATTACGGGTATCGCCGAGATCGAGATCCCAGTTCTGCGACGCCATCATGTTCTGGGCTCGGTTCGCGCCGCTATCGGACAGCGTGTAAACCGAAGCGCCGGTCGTATCGCGATTGGGGCTCGCGTCGGCGTGGATGGAAATGAACAGGTCCGCGTGCTGTTCGCGCGCGAAACGAACGCGATTTTCCAACTCGACGAAATTGTCGGCATCGCGCGTCAACGCGACCCGATAGCCTCGGTGCTCAAGCGCATCGCGCGCCATCAGCGCGCAGTGCAGCACGACGTCTTTTTCACGCGTCCCGGTGACGCCGACGGCGCCTGGATCGCGTCCGCCGTGGCCAGCGTCGATCACGATGGTGCGGCGGCGCTGGTCTCGGCCTGCGCGCTGGATCGGCGCAGGCGCTGGCGTAAACGGCGCGTTGGCGGCGATATCAAAACTGATGGCGGCGTCCCGGCGTCCGCCGAGTTCTTGGCGCACCAAGTTCGCCGGCGCTTCAAGATCGAGCACAATGCGCGAAATACCATTGGCCTGGGCGGCATAGCGATAGCGGCGCACGACGCCTGCGCCTGGCCCTTGGCCGCTTGCGCCGCCTGGCAGCGCGAATTGTGCGTTCGCGACGTCGATCACGAACCGCGACGGCTCAGCCAGAAAGAAAGTGCGCGCCTGTGCTGGACGATCGAGCGCCAAGGTCACGCGCGCGGCCGCGCCCGCGTCTTGCACGAGCACGCCACGGATCGACGACGGGACGTCCGCGAATGCGCGGCCGCCCATCGCAACACTGCCCACGGCAGTCGCGCCAAAGAAGGCGAAGGCTCGACGAGTAACGTCCATGAAGATTGGGAAGGTACCTGATCGGGCTTGCTATCAAGTTGAAAACTTAGGTGAATAGAACGGTAACTACAGTTCTTCTGCAGTCGCTCGCGAATGCCGCCTGTCGCGGTGGGATTGAGTAATTATCAACGCCGTGTTCACTCAGCGGCATGCGGGCTTTCATTTTCGCCACCTGCCTCGCCATCTGCGCTTCACCGGCGCTGGCGCAGGACTATCGCCTGCAGTCCACCGCTGCCGGCGAACTCCAACAGATGTGCAGCGCTGACGCTGGCCAGCTCTGGGGCGCAAGCCTTTGCGGCCCGCTTCTGGTCGTTGATGCGAGCAGTCGCCAAGTCTGGGCGACGCAACGCGATAATCTGGGTGTCCTGACACTCACTGCCGGTGGCGGCTGGATTGGCGTGCTGCCGCAAGGCGTGCCCGTCGCCAACACCACTGTTGAATGGGCGGGCGTGCGATGGATCATGGTTATCGGTCCGTTACCGGACGACACCACCGCGCGGCGCGTGCTGGTCGCACATGAGTCCTGGCACCGCGTGCAAGCCTCCATCGGCTTTGCAATGCAGGACCCCATCGCCGCCCATCTAGAGACAGAGCGCGGCCGCTATCTCATGCGCCTTGAGATGCGCGCACTTTCAACCGCCATGCTTTCTAGCGGTCGCGCGCGCCGCAACGCTGCAAAGGATGCAATCGCGTTCCGCATGGCCCGCCTCGCAACTTTTCCAGAAGCCTCGGCCGCCGAAACAGCGCTCGATCGCAACGAGGGGCTCGCCTCCTATACGGGCGTGTATCTCGGCGCGGGCGGCCAATCGCATCTCTACGCCGCGCGCGCACTGACCGCCGCTGATGAACAGCAGGCCCTCGCGCGCTCCTACGCCTACGCAACCGGCCCGGCTTACGGGCTGCTGCTCGACGAACTCGCCCCATCGTGGCGCGTGGGTCTCGCATCCTGGGCGCCGGCCGATCTCCTAGTGAGCCCACTCCGCATACAACCGCTGTCGAGCCGGGCCTTGGCCCGCCAGGCAGAGCGCTATGGCGGCGAGCTGATCGCGTCGGAGGAACGTGTTCGGGCCGAAACCCAACGTCGTGTTATCGCCGAGCTCCAGGCTCGCTTTCGCGGCGCGCGGCTGGAATTGCCCCTTGGCCAGATGCAATTTGAGTTCGACCCCGGTCAGGTCACGCCAATCGAGGGCCTTGGCACGGTCTATCAACGCCTTGTGGTTCGAGACGCGTGGGGAGAATTGCGAGCAACTGAAGGCGCACTTATCTCTCCTACCTTCAGCGTGCTGACTGCGGCCGATCCTGCGCCGGCCGGGACGTCGGGACCAGGATGGACGCTTTCCCTAAATCCGGCATATCTGCTTACCGCACCGGATGGGGATGGGGTGGTCCGGCCGCAGCTTATCCCGCCACCACCGCGCGGACGGCAGCCAGATAACTGAGTGAGCGCAGCAGCGCTTCCACTCCCCGACAAATCATGCATATGTAACTTCCATCGCCGCGTGCGCCGCCGGGACTTATCCCCAGGCCGCCCGGCGCGCTCCCGCCCTGCGGATCGGCGAAATCAGGCCCTGTGGCGCTGCGTTAGCTGCCACGTTCGGACCTTGAGCCCCCGTACCCAGGAAGGAAGCGTGAGCCGGCGTCTATTTAGACGTCGTCAACTGGAGCCCACTTATGATCCGCCAAGCGATCGATCTTAGCGCCAGAGGCCCATCGGGTCCGGGCCACGATCGCGCAGGATCACCC
>JBEBHI010000065.1:0-18824 GCA_040080935.1 Terricaulis sp. | reverse complement strand
TGGGGCCGAAATAGGATCGACGGACGTTGAAGGCTGATGCTTTTGCTCGGGTGGTCCCGATACAGGCCAAACAGCATAGTTGCCAATGACAACAACGCTGAGGAATTCGCCCTCGCTGCGTAAGCAGTGCGGAGTTTTCCGAACTTAAGCCCTTACGAGTAGCATCCTAAGGCGGGGTCCCCCGGCACCCGGCAACAGAAGCCGGGGACTTTCCTTCAGTACCGCATCTCCGACACGCCGAGACTCACGCGCACATGTGTCGCGCTTTGCGCGCGTGCGGTGAGTTGCGCATCGTTTTTCCTTTACGACGCAAACGGTTGGAGAGTTATTCACAACGTTGCTCGCGTTGCACGCGAACATGTGAATATCGTCGGCGTCATTTTTGCAGTGCGAAACGAAACTGCAGTTCGTCGTACGCGTTCGCCAGCCAACGTTGGAAACGCTAGTGTTTTCGCGCCCTGTGGATGAACAATTGACTGTCCGAAATGAGCCACTAAGGGTTCTGTCGGGAGCCAAGGAGGGGCGGCTGTGGCCGACGACATGATCGGATACGAACAGCTGATGCAGGACGCGCTTCGCAGCGTCGTACGCGCAGCGTTGCAAGAAGCCGCCAGCCCACGTGGCCTGCCGGGCAAGCATCATTTCTACATCACGTTCCGCACGCACGCGCCGGGCGTCACGATTCCGGATCATCTCAAGGCGCGCTATCCGGATGAAATGACGATCGTGCTCGAGCACCAGTTTTGGGATCTCGAAGTTTACACCGATCGCTTCCGTGTGATTTTGAAGTTCTCGGGTCAACCGCAACCGATCACCATTCCGCTGAATGCGATCACGCGCTTCTTCGATCCGAGCGTGAAGTTCGGTCTGCAATTTGAACAGCACCACAACGACGAAGCACGCATGGCTTCTGGCGATGATTCAGGTCACCCGGCGCTTCGCGAGGCGCCTGCTGCTTCCGAAGCGCAAGACGCGCCGGCAGCTGGTGGCGATAGCTCAGTCGTGAGCTTGGACGCATTCCGCAAGAAGTGAGCGCACTTTCAATTCAATGAATTCGCGGCGGCGCTTTTCGAGGCGCCGCCGTTTTCATTTTCAGCCCGCGTACACGGTGCCGGCTTCGACGAAGCAAAGCTGATTGCCCCACGGATCGTTGACGTAGAACGAGCGCTCGCCCCACGGCTTCACACTGATGTCGCCGCCGCGTTGGCCGTGAACATCTTCATCAGAGAGTGCATTCAGCGTGGACGCGCGCCCGTGGATCGCGTCGAGATCCGTCACGGTGAAGTAGAGCGCCTTTGCCGCCGGATGCGGATTAGGCGGCGCGACGACTTGGAGCGCTATAGGACCGGGATTGATATAGAAGCGGCGGCCGGCTTGGCCCCTGCCCGCAATGCCGAAGAGCGTTTCGTAAAAGCTCTGCGCCGCGGCGAGATCGCCGACTTCGAGGTTCATGCGGAAGAATTGCGGTACGTCAGCCATGGCGTTCACCTAGCTTCGCCTCAGCCACTGCTGGAAACGCGCGGCCCATGCGGCGAGGTCTTCGCGCGATACGGTCTCGCCGGTGCGAACGGGGCGACGAAGATCGTCCTCCGTGCCGGCGAATTGCTCCAGGAGCGCGCTGAGCAGTGTGACCTGGCGGGACACATGCAGGCCGAAGGTTATGTGCTGCGACGAACTCTCGCGCGTTTCCACCGTGTGCACCAAACCAGATGGCACAAAGAGAACGTCGCCGGCACGCATGTGAATGATCTGCGAGGGCTCACCACCAACCGTCAGCGGCGTGGTCGGCAGCTCCCGCGGATAGCGGGGGCCGCTGCTCGCATCATAGAGCTTCCAAATCTTCTCGCCCTTCACTTGGACGACGAGCGAGTCCTCCAAATCATAGTGCACCTTGAGGCCAGGGCTTTGGGCGGGCGTGACATAGAGATTGACGAACGCTTCGCGCTGCAGAACGCGGCGCAAGAGCTGTAGATGCGCGCCGCAATGTGGTTCGAACCGGCTGACGCCGAATACACGCAACGACGCGCCTTCATTGACAGCCTTGGTGATCGCCTCCGGCGAAGGATTGGACTTAGCGTCGAGAAAGCCGCGCGCATGGACGGCTCTGCCATCCTGAATGACATCAAACTCAAACGGCCCGAGATCGCCGTTGTCCAGCACCCTGGCCATGTACGGCCACCAATCGATGGAGAGGAGCGGATTTCTCTGCGCGCCGCCCTGCACGTGTAGAGCTGTGTCGTCACTCGTGCGTTCAAAGAGGCAGCGCGCCGCTTCGGTGTCACCGCCAAAAAAGACCCCCGCAAGAGTCTCACGCGCCGTCGCCATTCCGATCTCCCTACCAGATGATCAGCGTGCAGACGGATGGAGGTTTCGTCAAACGCTTGCCGCTAGAACGGCCATTACCGGCGAGCCCGCAGAAATTTTAGCGCGCGCGCAGCGCGAGAAAATACCGTGGCGATGGAGCCAAATAGGATGAGCCACAACGCAAAAGCGATGAAGACGCCATTGCCGGCGGCGTTGAATTGAGCCCAATCCAAAATACGCGCAGCGGCAGGACCGATCTGCGGATCGAACACCGAAACCAGCGCAAACATCGTCATCCAGAACATGCGGTGCGGCTTGGCCATCGGACCGGAATAATCGGCTGGCGCGCCAGCGGCTTTGCCGACTTCGCGGACATAGGCCGTCATCACGGCGGCGACGGCGGCGGCCCAGCCAAGCGTGGCGTCAAACATGCCGGTGGCGGCGACGCCGTAACCTGCGCCAACAAGAATGAAGATATCGGCGAAGCGGTCCGGGAGTTCGTTCCAGATTGGGCCGTCAGGGCTGCCCTTCCCGGCTTCGACCGCGACCATGCCGTCGAGCATGTTGGCGAGCAGCCGCAATTGGCAAAAGAGCGCGCCGCCAAGCAGCAGCATGATGCGATCGCCGCCGTCGCTGATGCCGCTGGTGTAGAAGCACGCGCCGGCGAGGCCCGCGAAGATGACGCTGGTGAACGAGATGAAGTTTGGCGTGACGCCGGATTTTGCGAGCACGCGCGTGAGGTACACTGCGTAGAAACGGCTGCGCTGGCCAATGGGGCGGCGGCTTTGTTCATCGGCCATGGGCGGCTCTCCAGAGTCGCAGATTGTAGAGGACGGCGTAGCTCGTCGACACCGTGAACGGAACGGCGATGGTGGCGAGGACTTCGGGCGTGCCGGCGAGCGTGTGCGCGGTGAACAGGATTGTCCCGATCGCGGTTGCGGTGACGATCGGCGGCAGGAAGAGCGCGGCGATGTCGCGGCCTTGGCCTTCATCGGACTGGCGCGCGCGGAAGAACATCGCGCTCATGCGTTCGAGGCCCTTCTTCAGAAAAAGCGTGAGTGTGCCAGAGATCGTGCCTTGCACGAGCCCGGCGAGCAGAGCTTGCGGCAGAGGGTGAGCGCGATTGGCGAAGACGGCCCAGGCGCCCATAGCGATAAAGCCGAAGGCGACGTGCACCAACGTGTTCGACGCCATTTGTTCGCGAAACGATTTGGTCTCGCTCATTGACGCGCGCTCCTGCTGAGGCGAGATGAGCGCATGGAAATCTCGCTCGAATGGTTTGGCTGGGAGATCGTTACGACACCGCTCGTGCTGGGTTTCGCGGGCGTGCTCGCGTTGCTGATCATCGGCACGATCGCGGCGCTGGTTTTGCCCGCGATGCAGCCAGGCAAGTGGAGCGACCTCGGGCCGCGCATGCGTTCGTGGTGGGTGATGGTGCTGCTCGTCGGCGGCGCGTTGATCGCGGGCTGGCAGGCGACGGCGGTGCTGTTTGCGTTCATCTCGTTCCTGGCCCTCAAGGAATATCTGACGCTGGCGCCGACGCGGAAGGAAGACCGGCTGATCGTCTTGTTGGCGTATCTCGCAGTGTTTCTCAATTACGGACTGATCTTCGCCGACGCATTGTTCGATGACAGCTATCAGATCTATCTCGTCTTCACGCCGGTTTACGTCTTCCTCATTGCGGCGGCGGCGATGGCGTGGATTGGGCGCACGGATGGCTATCTCGCGACGGTGGGCATCGTGCATTGGGGCACGGTCGTCTGCGTTTACAACATCGGTTACATCGCATTCTTGATGCGCGTGCCCGACAGCGAGGCGCCGGCGGGCGCGGCGGGTTTGGTGTTTTTCCTGATTTTCATCACGCAGCTCAACGACGTCGCGCAATATTGCTGGGGTAAGGCGTTTGGGAAGACGAAGATCACGCCGAAAGTGTCGCCGAACAAAACCTGGGAAGGCGCCATTGGCGGCTGGCTGACCACGGCGGCCGTGTTCTTCTGGCTTGCGCCCTATTTCACGCCGCTTGAGCCGATGCATGCAGCGATCATGGGCATTGTGGTGCCGATGTTTGGCTTCTTCGGCGACATCACCATGAGCGCGGTGAAGCGCGATATCGGCGTGAAGGATACCTCGAAGCTCATTCCGGGGCATGGCGGCGTGCTGGACCGGCTCGATAGCTTGACGTTCACGGCGCCGGTGTACTTCCACCTGCTCGCCTATTTCGCGATCGAGCGCTTCTGATGCATTTATCAAGTCATTCCAGACGACCGAAGGTCGATCTGGAATCCAGGGATCGAAGAGCTCGTCGTTTGCCCTGGATTCCAGATCGCGCTCCGCGCGTCTGGAATGACTCGCGGAGAGGGTGAGCCCAGTGCTCCAAACACTTCGACGCTATGGGCTCATGCTCGTCGTTCGCCCGATTGCGCGCCTCCTGTTCGGGCTCGATGTCATCGGCAAGGAAAAGCTGCCCACGAAAGGCCCGGCGATCATCGCGGCGAACCACAATTCCCACGTCGATACGATCGTGTTGTTGTGCCTACTTCCATCGAAACTGCTGCCGATCACGCGCCCAGTTGCGGCGGCTGACCATTTCGACAAGGGCGGCTTCGGCTCCTGGTTCTCGCGCAACATCATCGGCATCATTCCAATCAAGCGCGGCGGCGCGGCGCGCGGCGAAGACGTGCTGGCCGGCGCCAAGGAGGCGCTCGGGCGCGGCGAGATATTGGTTGTGTTTCCGGAAGGCTCGCGCGGCGAGCCTGAAGAGATGACGCGATTTAAGACTGGCGTCGCGCGGCTGATCGAGGCCCACCCCGAAGTTGCGGTGACGCCGGTTTACTTGCAGGGCGCGGGACGTTCGTTGCCGAAAGACGCGAAGCTACTGGTGCCGTTCAACACGACGGCGGTGGTTGGCGAGCCGCTGACGTGGACGGGATCGCATCATGGCTTCATCGATGAATTGCGCACGCGGATCGAGGCGCTGAAGGCGCTGGCGCCGCCGCTCAAGTGGAGCTAGTGCGCCAGGGCTCGCTGCGGGCCCAATCGCATAGGACTTGGGGCGGCGATTGTTGCGCGAAGGTGGTGAGGGCCGCCGCATCGCCGTTACTTAGCCAGCCGTAGAACGTTTCTTGGCTGACGATCCAATCGCGCTTGGGTGCGGGCGCAGTGTCGTTCCAAACGATCGGCGCGAGATTTTGATCGATCGCGATCGTGCTGAGCGTTGTGTTCATGATCTCAGACGGGTGACCGTAAGCGTCCGGCGCGACGGCCTCGCCGCGAAGCGCCAGGCGCTGAGCGCGCGTGGTTTCAGAGACACCGACATAGAACGGCAGAAAGCCCAAGCCGACGGTGCGGCAAAGTTCGTTTGGGAAACGCGTGTCGTCGTTGAAGATGTGCGCGCTCGGCTCTGCTTCAGCGTAGCGGACGAAGCTATCGACCCAAATGTCCGCGTAGCCGTGGCGGCGATCCCAAAGCGTGGCGAGTTTTGCTTGCAGCGCCTGATCGACGTCGGCGCGGCCTTCCCTGCCCCAATCGGTGCCGATCGTTTTCAGCAGCGCGCGATCGGACTGGATCTTCTTATCAACCGGGCGGCCGAGCACGGCTTCGGTGAGCCGATACACGTCCTTCGCAAACGGCAAGACGACGCCGCCCGTCAGCCGAGCGGCTTCACGCGCGACATGGCTTTTGCCGGAACCCAGCATGCCGAGAAAGACGAGTCGAAAGGGCATCAGCGCTCTTCTAGCACGCCACGCCGCACGGCGCGCACCGTGATGCGCTCGCGCTCACCGGCGCGGCGTTCGCAGAGGAGTTTGGCAATCTGGCTGTCGTCGAAGAAGACGTGGCCTTTGAGGGCGTCGAGGAGCGCTTTGGCGAGGTTGTCGAGATCGAGGCGCGGCGTTTCGCCGACGTACTCCATGATCAGCTCGACTTCGAAGTCGCCGCCTTTGGGACGGATCGGGAATTCCTTGCGGAAGAACTCATAGACGAGCGGCTTGTAGTAGCGCGCTTGGGTGGTGATGCCGTCGATGGCGATTTCGGCGCCGCCGGCGATCTCGCGGGCGCGGACTTTGCCTCGGCCAGTCCAGGCGCTCATGCCGGGAGTCCATGTGAGACTCGCATTGCTGAGACCATAGCGGCCCGGAAAGCCGCGCGATCCTCCATATCGCCGCCTTCATCATAGTAGAAGCACGGCACGCCCATGTGGCGCCGCTTGAGCGCCGCCAGCGCTTGCTCCTTCATCGCGCCGCGTGCAACGAAAACGCAACGCCCTGCTGCGTTCCAGTCTCGAATGACATCAAGTTCCCACTCGGCTGCGGGCGCAATCTGACTGGCATCGACAACGATTACGTCACAGGAGTCGATCAGCAATTGCACGACCAGTTTCCACCATCGATCGGACGAGCGCACCAATAAGGCGTGTTCGTCGGTAGCGAGAGCGACTTGAACGTTCAAACCAACCAGGTCACGCAAACGTCTCGCCAGATTGCGATAATCGTGCGCATCGGAGACAATCGCCTCACCCATGGTCGATCTATCGAAAATCCGCCAAATCAACCGAAACGGCAAAAGCAGCCAATACCCCAACCCCACGATCGGCGAGGTCAACACGGCAGCAATCTGACCGACCCAAACCAATCGCTCCGGCTGAATGTACCGATCGCTCAGTGAGATGACATGCCCAAATTCGCTTAGTTCGTCCCAGATCATCTCTTTAAGGGGCTTGGCGATCGCCTCCACATCGAACTTACGCAGCAACAATACTCTCGCGGGCTTGGGGCGAAGCGCGCGCATCACAGCGTAAACAGCGCTGAGCCACAGGAACGCGTATGCGAAGAAAGCTCCCCCCTCCCAGCGGCGACCTTCACCGCGCGTGAGCGCCCAGAGATTCGGATTCTCGCTGCTCAGTTCGGCGGAAACGATTCCGACCAACAACACGACCAAACAAACGCCTAAACCCAGCAGGCACCAATCGGCCACGGCCTTATACCAGCCGAAAAAGAGGTGAACGCCTCGCCGCTCAAGATCTCTAGCCGTGATGAAACTGGGCGCCTTGATGCGCCAACGTCTTTCCGCGATCCCGCGCGTATTGAGCTCAGCTGCGGCCAGCGCGCGTGCTTCGGCGCTATGATCCGGGTTTTGCGCGGCAGCTTGCAACGCGCCCTCCGATAGATCCTTCAACTTGCCCATAGACGGAGAGACATCCGTAAACTCGGGCCAAGTCTGCATGTCTCGCAGCTGGTCGCGCCAATTACGCTCGGTATTGGCTTGCTCAGCCGATTTCGTCGCCATATCCCGTCCCCAGCGACCCAAAGAATCTGACAAGGCTACCGTTATGTCCACCCGCACCGAAACCGATACGTTTGGCCCGATCCAGGTGGAGAGCGACAAGTATTGGGGCGCGCAGGCGCAACGTTCGCTTCAGAACTTCAAGATCGGCGAAGAGAAGATGCCGGCGCCGATCGTGCGGGCGCTGGGGATCGTGAAACGCGCGGCAGCCGAGGCCAACATGGATCTGGGCGTGCTGAAGCCTGAGGTCGGCGCGACGGTTGTGAAGGCGGCGCAGGAAGTCATCGAAGGTAAGCTCAACGCGCACTTCCCGCTGGCGGTGTGGCAGACAGGCTCCGGCACGCAGTCGAACATGAACGCCAACGAAGTGATCTCGAATCGCGCGATCGAGATGCTGGGCGGCGAAATGGGTTCGAAAAAGCCTGTCCATCCGAACGATCACGTCAACATGAGCCAAAGCTCAAACGACACCTTTCCGACAGCGATGCACATTGCTTGCGCCGAAGAGATCGAGCACCGGCTGATCCCTGCTCTCTCCAAGTTGCGCAACGCGCTGAACGACAAGGCGCAGGCGTGGAAGGACATCATCAAGATCGGTCGCACGCACACGCAGGACGCGACGCCGGTTACGCTCGGCCAGGAATTCTCCGGCTACGCGGCGCAAGTCGAGAACGGCATCGCGCGCATTCAGCAATCGATGCCGATGCTGATGCAATTGGCGCAAGGCGGCACCGCGGTCGGCACCGGGCTGAATGCGCCAGTTGGGTTCGCCGAACTTGTTGCCGAGAAGATCGCGGCGATCACGCAGATGAAGTTCACCAGCGCACCGAACAAGTTCGAGGCGCTGGCGGCCCATGACGCGATGGTGTTCAGCCACGGCGCGCTCAACACGGTCGCGGCCTCACTGTTCAAGATTGCAAACGACATTCGTTTTCTTGGTTCAGGCCCCCGCTCCGGTCTGGGTGAACTGATGCTGCCGGAAAATGAGCCCGGCTCATCGATCATGCCCGGCAAAGTGAATCCGACGCAGTGCGAGGCGCTGACCCAGGTTTGCGCGCAAGTGTTCGGCAATCAGGCCGCTATCACCTTCGCCGGCGCGAGCGGCCATTTCGAATTGAACGTGTTCAACCCAGTGATGGCGTACAATTTCCTACAGAGCGTGCGTCTGCTAGCCGACAGTGCTGTGAGCTTCACTGACAATTGCGTCGTCGGCATTGAGCCGCGCTTGGACAACATTGCCAAAGGCCTCGGCAATTCGCTGATGTTGGTGACGGCGCTGGCGCCGAAGTACGGCTACGACCGCGCCGCGAAGATTGCGAAGACAGCGCACAAGAACGGCACGACACTGCGCGACGAAGCGATCAAGGACGGCATCCCTGCTGATGATTTTGATGCGATCGTGCGGCCCGAAAAGATGATCGGTCCGGGCTGACACGCGCAGGCCTGTTTCATTGTTCGAACAATGCGTCAGCGCATAATGAAACATAATCGTCGTTACGGCGCATCTGTGATGACACTTTGTTCCGACACACACTGACAAAGCTCTCACGCACGTGTGAGGCGAAGACGCCATTACACTTCGCCTACGCGAGACTTACATCTCAGTGAGCATTGCGATCACAGGAACAAAGGTGTTCCCGCGCGTGTATTGTGCGACCGCCTGTCGCTTGCGCAATCGCACCTGAAAACGTTTGCTATCGACCGGTAGCGGCCTACATCGGTGTTCCTATGGCCGAGATCGTGAACTTAAGGCGCGCGCGCAAACAGAAAGCGCGAGCGACGGCGGAAACCGAAGCCGCTGCTAATCGATTAGTTCATGGAAGAACCAAGGCCGAGCGTTCCAAGACGAGGGCCGAGAAAGAGGCCGCCGAGAAAAAACTCGACGGACATAAACGTGGCGATGACAATGACTGAAACTAAAGGCGCCCTGCAGAAGCGCTCGATGCGAATTGCCGGACACCGAACCTCGCTTGCGCTTGAGCAAGAGTTTTGGACAGCGCTTGAGAAGATCGCGCGCGATCGTTCAATGACTCTGCCTGTCCTGATCGCATCGATCGATGAGCGGCGCGGCAAGAATACGCCTGAGGCTTCCCTTGCCTCGGCGGTGCGTGTGTTCGTGTTGGAGAACCGACTGAACTAAAGCAGCTATTGATGCGGACGCGCGTAGAGCGCGATGGCGTAGTAGCAAGGCGCAACCGTGCAGGCATACATGTTCACCTGAATATTGAACGTGCCGCTGCTTGAAGGAATAACCCCGACATTTGGCTGGCTGCTCGTCGAAGTATCTTCGATGATGAGGCCGCCATTGCCGTCAAAGAGACGGATATCGAGATCGGAGCAGTCGCGGTCGCACACCCCGACAATCTGGTACTCGTAGCCAACGTTCATTTGCGCTGGCAGATCCCAGGTCTGACCAGGCTGTAGCCCGCCGCTGAACGGCTGGCCGACTTGTTGGAAGCCCTGTTGCGCGAGCGAGGCCTGCGCCTGCTGCAATTGCGCGACAATGATCTGCTGCGGGTTCTGATCGCCGACCGGTTGCTGAGGCTGCGCCGGCGTTTGCACAGGCGGGACACTGTACGCGCTTTGCGCCGGTTGCTGCTGCACCATCGCGGCTATCCCGGCGAGAACTGCGATCGCGCCAACACCGCCTGCAACCCACATCCAAACCGGCACGCTTTTTTTCTCGCCGGCCTGCGGCTGCTGCGCCGGCGTGCTCCAGCCCTGCTGCGGCTGTTGTTGCTGCTGTGGCGGCGGGGTCCACGCCTGCGGCTGCTGCGGCGCAGTCGGCGTTGGCGCAGCTGGTGCTGGAGTCGGCGCGGGGCGCGGCTCGCTCTGCGTTGCGTTCATCACCGCAGTCACGAAACGGCGCCAGCTCGGATGATCGGCCTCGCCGTTCCATGTTGTCAGGTTCGCAGCTTGTACTTCGCCGAAACCGAAAGGCGGTTGCGATGCGTCGATCATCACCGGAATGAGCACGCCCTTATCGCGGCCCATACGCGCTTCTTCCCGCACCCATTGCGACTTGGTCGAGTGCTCGCTCCACAACACGATCAGCGCTTTGCACTGCGTGAGCTTTTGCTCGATGTAGTCGGCCCACGTCGTGCCCGGCGGGATTTCGTTGTCCCAGAAGACGTCGAGACCCGCGGCGGTCAGCCCCTTGGCGACTTGATCGGCGCGCGCGGTATCTTCGCGTGCGTAAGACAAAAATACGTCAGCCATGTCCCCTCCTCGCGGGCCTGCGTTCTAGCAGGCGCAGGCGCGGCGTTTCAAATGAAGTGCTCAGAGTCCCTTTGGATTGGGCCCGTATTGGTTCGGACCCGGCTTGGACGGCATTACGGTTATGACCAGCATGCCGATGGCGGCAGCGAACATCAGCATGATGCCCAATGGATTGAGCATCACGGTGAGAGCTGAACCAACGGCGATCGCCACAACGAAGGCCGCAACCAACCAGCCATTCAGACCGACGTCGTGAAAACGACGCGAAGCGACGCTGATGCCAGGCGCCGCGACGGCGAGGCTGAACAGCGTAGAGAGAATTTGGTTGTTAGGTTGCCCGTATGCGTTTGTGCCGAAGAGCACGACCTCAAGCACACCCAGCACCATGGAGATGACGCCGATCGCCAATGCCCACCACCAATATTCGGCGCGGCGAGCGCGGCCTTTTCCATCAATGAAGAGGCGCAGGCATTTTTGGATGTATTGAACTGGCGTCAGGTTCTCGACGCCGGCAGCGCCGGACGGTGAAGCGCTACTCGTCCAGGCTTGTTGATGCGGAGGCGCCGGAGGCGTTTGCCAGCCACCGCTGCTTTGATTTGATTGCGGCTGTTGCCAACCGCCTGCTGGCGGTTGTGGTTGCGGCGTCACGTGCGGTGGGGTGGCCGCTTGAGGTTGCGCACCACCGGGACGCGCTTTCGCAAGCACAGCATTCACGAACCTCGCCCACTGCGGATGATTGTAGTCACCACCCCAGCTTGAGAGATCGGCAGCTTGAACATCGCCGAAACCGAACGGCGCTTCTGACGCATCGAGCCGCGCGGGGATGAGCTTGGTGCGTCCCATGCGCGCTTCTTCGCGCACCCATTGCGATTTGGTGGAGTGCTCGCTCCACAGCACAACGGCGACGCTGCACTGATTGAGTTTGGTTTCGATGTAGTCGGCCCAGGTCTGACCCGGCGGAATTTCATTGTCCCAGAACGCCGTGAGCCCCGCCGCTTCCAGACCGCGCGCTATGCGCTCTGCTTGCGCACTATCTTCGCGCGCATATGAAATGAAAACGTCGGTCATCGAGGCCCCGCTGAAATGAGTCTTGCGAGGCTAGCAACGGCATCCATCAAGCGCGACGAACTTCGTCTCGAAAGGCGTTAGGAACCGAAGCTCGGAACCACTGTCGCGTCCGGTTCCGGAAGCGAAACAGCCCAATTGGCTGTCGGTGTGCTCGACGAAGCGGGCTCAAGCGCGGTGAACGCCATGGCCGTCAGGGCGAGCACCAGCACCAGGGCAACCATCCCTGCAAACGCGCCAATGCGGTACTCGTTATTGAACACCTTCGCCTCCTAGTCCGCTGAGACAACAGAGTGAGTGATGCGAAGTTCCCGCTACGGAGTGGAAAGTGCGGCGCAATGCACCAATGCAGTGCCGGATTGCCACGGCCCGCCGCTGATCATCATGGCGCGCGCGGATTCGGCGAAGGAAAGCTGGATGTTGTAGGGCGCGGGCGGAGCCTCTGCGCTGCACTGCGCCTGAATGTCGTAGCCGCGATCGGTCATCGCCACGGTCTGGAACTCACAGGAAACTTCGCCCTGCGTGGAGACCCGTGTCGCCTCGAAGCGCCAGGCCGGATCGGAGCACCCCTCCGCAGTGGTCGCCCAGAGCCCAACATAACGCGGCGTTGTCGAACTTGGCGGCGGAAGCCTGGACGGGATGGGTTCGGCATCACCGACCTGCGCGGCGGCTCCCGCGTCCGGCTCGGGTTCGGCCGGCTGAGAGCATGCGATCAACGCGAGGCAAAAGGCGGCGGAGGCCACGTTGCGGAACAGATCTAGGACTTTCATTTCGGCTAAACGGAATGACTGCGGCGCTGTTCCAAGCAGGCCTCGCAAGCTGCGGTTTGCGGCACTATGTTCCCGGTTCGTGCTAGAAAGACCCTGGTGACGGACGAATCGATCAACGACGAAGGCGGACAGACTCTGCCGATCTCGATGCGCGCGGCTGCGGCTGCGCCGTATCTAGCGTCGCTCAATGCCGGGCAACGCGCGGCGGTCGAAGCTTTGGATGGGCCGGTACTGGTGCTCGCGGGCGCCGGCACAGGCAAGACGCGCGTGCTGACGACGCGGTTGGCGCATTTGCTCACGACGGGGCGCGCGAAGCCATGGTCGGTGCTCGCTGTCACGTTCACGAACAAAGCCGCGCGCGAGATGCGTGAGCGGGTTGAGAAATTGCTCGGACCTGGCGGCGGTGGTTTGCCCTGGCTTGGCACGTTTCACTCGATCAGCGCCCGCATGCTGCGCACGCACGCGGAGCTGGTCGGGCTCAAAAACAATTTCTCGATCCTGGACACGGACGATCAGGTTCGTCTGCTGAAGCAGATCATCGACGCGGAAGGCATCGATGAGAAGCGCTGGCCTGGGCGTCAGCTTGCAGGCGTCATCGACGGTTGGAAGAACCGCGCGCTGACGCCAGACAAAGTGCCGAAGAACGAAGGCTTCTCGTTTGCCGATGGCGGCGGCGTGAAGCTTTACGCGATTTATCAGGCGCGGTTGCGGATATTGAATGCGTGCGATTTCGGCGATTTGCTGATGCACATGATCGACATCTTCCAGCGCCATCCGGACGTGCTGGAGACGTATCACAAGAAGCTCAGCCACCTGATGGTGGACGAGTACCAGGACACCAACGTCGCGCAGTATTTGTGGCTGCGCCTGCTGGCGCAGGCCCGAAAGAATTTGTGCGTCGTCGGTGACGACGATCAGTCGATCTATGGCTGGCGCGGCGCTGAGGTCGATAACATCCTGCGCTTCGAGCATGATTTTCCGGGTGCGGAAGTGGTGCGGCTGGAGCAGAACTATCGCTCGACCGGGCACATCCTCGCGGCCGCATCGCATCTGATCGCGAACAATCGCGGACGGTTGGGCAAGACGCTGTTCACCGACGATGAACTTGGCAATCGCGTGAAAGTGCGCGGCGTTTGGGATGGCGAAGGTGAAGCGCGGCTGATCGCGGACGACATTGAAGGCTGGCGGCAGAGCAATCGCTCCTATGCCGATGTCGCCGTGCTGGTGCGCGCAGCGTGGCAGATGCGGGCGTTTGAAGAACGCTTCCTGATGCTGCGCATTCCGTACAAGGTCATCGGCGGCCCGCGCTTCTTCGAGCGCGCGGAAGTGCGAGATGTGCACGCGTATTTGCGGCTGATCCGGTCCGAGGATGACGATCTGGCGTTCGAGCGCATCGTCAATCAGCCAAAGCGCGGCGTTGGCGAGAGCACGGTGCAGAAACTGCACGCATATGCCGGCAAGCCACCGGTGCGGTTCGTTACCGACAACGGCCCCCTCTTCGATTCCGATACTGGCGAGGTGGTTACAGAGCAGGTCGAGGCGCCCGGCGGCGCGACGCGCTTCCGTACTTTGATCGGCGCCGCGCGTGAGATGATCCTGACGGATGATCTGCCGTTGAAGGCGCGTACGGCATTGCGCTCATTCCTCACCGATCTAGATCGCTGGCGCGAGCAATCGCGGACGATGTCGCATGTGGAGCTGGCCGAGATCGTGCTCGATGAGAGCGGCTATTCCGACATGCTGCGCCGGGACAAATCTCCGCAAGCGCAGACACGGCTCGAAAACTTGAAGGAACTGGTTCAGTCGATGAGCCAGTACGATACGCTTGAGGCGTATCTCGAACACGTGGCGTTAGTGCTCGATATCGAGAACGAGACTGACGGCGAGAACGTGCAGCTTTCAACGCTGCACGCGGCCAAGGGCTTGGAGTTTCCGCTCGTCTTCCTCCCAGGCTGGGAAGAAGAAGTTTTTCCGTCGAAGCGCTCGATCGATGAGAGCGGCGAAAAGGGTTTGGAAGAAGAGCGCCGGCTTGCCTATGTCGGCATCACGCGAGCGCGTGAGAGCGCGCGCATTTCGTTCGTCGCCAATCGCCAGATCTATGGGCGCTGGCAAGTTGTGCTCCCCTCGCGATTTATCGATGAGCTGCCAGCGGCCAACGTCGATGCGGTGAGCGAAACCGGTTACGGCACGCAAGCACCGGGCGTGCGCGACATGGCTGTCGAGCCGTTCACATCAAGCTACCAATCCCCCGGGTGGCGGCGCGCGCAGGAACGCGGCGCGTTTCAAAGCAAGCCGCCGATGATCGACGGCGAAGCGCGGCTGGTGGCGAGATCAAGCGGCGATGATTCCGCCTTCAAGCGCGGCGACCGCATCTTCCACCAGAAGTTCGGCTACGGCCGCATCAGCGGTGTCGAAGGCAACAAGCTCACGGTTCAGTTCGAGAAAGCCGGCGAGAAGCGTGTGATCGATAGCTTCGTCATTCCTGCGAGCGCGGCTTAGTGACAGCGCCGAATTAAGCCGCTAACGCACCGCCCCATGCTCCTGCTCACGGCCCTCGGCACCTTTGCTCAAATTCGCGCGGCGGCGGATGAGTTGGATCGGCATGATCCCTCGCCTGCCGATGCGGTGAGCTGGTTCGAGGAGAAGCCGGGCCGGTTTCGGATCGAGATTTATGCGCCGACTAAGCAGGACGCGTTGTCGGCTGAAGCCATCGTCGGCGCGGCCGCGCCTGAGCTTCACCTGAAGCACAAGAAGGTGAAGGCGGCCGATTGGGTGGCGATGTCGCTCGAAGGGCTGCCGGCGGTGCGTGCGGGGCGCTTCGTGGTCGCGGGCGCACACGCGCTGATGGGCGAGAATAACGGCCGCACCAAAATCTGGATCGAAGCCAGCGAAGCATTTGGCACCGGCCATCACGGCACGACGTGGGGCTGCCTGATGGCGCTCGAAAGCATCCTGCGCGAGCGGCGCGTGGAGCGCGTGCTCGATGTGGGCGCGGGCTCGGGTGTGCTGGCGATCGCGGCTGCTAAGCAAGGCGCGGATGCGCTGGCGATTGAGATTGATCACCGTGCGGCAGCGATTGCGGAGATCAACACACGGCAAAACAAAGTTGCACCGCGCGTACAGGTCATCGCGGGCGATGGCGCGCGCTACATTGCGGGCAAGCAGTTCGATCTGGTGTTCGCCAACATTCTGATGCGCCCGCTGATCCGGCTCGCGCCGAAACTCGTGCGCGTGCTTGAGCCTGGCGGGACTTTGATCTTGTCAGGACTGCTGCGCACGCAAGCGCCGCTGGTGCGCGAGGCTTACGCCAATCGCGGGCTCATTCTGGAAAAGCAGATTCCGAAAGAAGCTTGGATGACGCTGGTGTGGCGTAAGCCCTAGCGCGTGTAGACGTTGACTGCGTAGCGGCAGCGCGGCGCATCGCAATCAATCATGCCGACTTCAATCGTGTGCTGACCGAACATCTCGGCGCGTAGATCGACAACCGGGTGATCGTTGCCGCGAACATCCTGCGCGATGATCTCGCCGCGTGGATTGAGTACACGGATGTCGAGGTCGTTGCAGTCCTCATCGCAGACACCGACGATGCGGATCTCCTGCCCGGCCCGAAGCGTCAGCGGTAGCTGCGCCGCGCGGGAGCTGGCGAGCGAGCCCGCCAGCGGGCCTACGGCGTGGGCAAAGCCACGCTCGGAGTTGTTTGGCTCTTGGTTGTCGAGCTGTTGGGTCAGGTAATCGCGCAGGTCCTGGCCGGACGCGTTGGGGCTTGCCACAAGCGCCAGGGCGATCAGAGCCGCCGCTGCCTTTTGAACCCAATGACCCATGTTTCTCCGCGCCTCGGGCCGGTTTTCCGACCGCCGCCCCTTAAACTCTTAGCGCAAGGGCTTAAACTCCTGGCTCTGAACCTGCCCTGAACCAGGGCCTCAAAGGACGCAAGACGTGTTCCAAACCTATGACGATCCGGGCGGCCCCACCCTTGGCCGTAAGCACCTGCCCCGCTTGAGAAAAGCGCTGAAGGCCGCCGGCTTGGACGGCTTCATCGTGCCTCACGAGGATGAATGGCAGAACGAATACGTGCCGCCGGCCTATGACCGTTTAGCCTGGACGACGGGTTTTACGGGCTCCGCGGGCGCGGCTGTGGTGATGGCCGATGAGGCGGCCGTTTTTACGGACGGGCGCTATACGCTGCAGGTGCGGGCGCAGGTCGATGGCGATCTCTTTGCCTATCGCGACCTGGTGGACGGCGGCGTCCCGGCCTTCCTGCGTGAGCGCGGCAAGCAGGGTCAGCGCATCGGCTATGACCCAAAGCTGCACAGTCCGGACAGCCTCGATCGTCTGCGCAGCGCCGCCGATGGCGCCGGCGTGACGCTCGTGCCGCTCGATCGCAATCCAATCGATGAAATCTGGGACGATCGTCCGGCGATCCCGATGGCGAAGGTCGTGCCACAGCAAGAGACCTATACGGGCGAGAACGCCTCGTCGAAGCGGCATCGTTTGGGCGATGGCTTGGATGGCGCGGACGCGGTGGTGATCACCTCGCCTGCATCGATCGCGTGGCTCTTCAACGTGCGCGGCGGCGATGTCGCGCGCACGCCGCTGCCGCTTGGTGAAGCGGTGCTGCACAAGGATGGCACGGCGGATTTGTTCTTGGCAGACGAGAAGGTTTCGCCGGAGCTGCGTCAGTGGCTTGGCAACGAAGTTGCGATCAAGCCGAGTGAAGAACTGCAGCCGACTTTGGCGAAGCTTGGCGGCAAGAAGATCAAGCTCGATCCGTCGACGGCGAGCGCTTGGTATTTTGAAGAACTGAAAAAGGCCGGCGCGGAAATCGTGCGCGGGCAAGATCCGGTTGTGCTGCCACGCGCGTGCAAGAACGCCAAAGAGATCGAAGGCTCGCATAAAGCGCACCAACGCGATGGCGCGCCGGTTTCGCGTTTCCTGCATTGGCTGGCTACGGAAGGCCAAAGCGGCAAAGTGCAAGAGATCGAAGCGTGCCAGAAGCTGGAGCAATTCCGTGCCGATACTGGCGCGCTGAAAGATCTGTCGTTCGACTCGATCTCAGGGGCCGGTCCGAACGGCGCGATTGTCCACTATCGCGTGACGAAGAAGACTAATCGCAAGCTGGCGCGCGGCTCGCTCTTCCTGATCGATAGCGGCGCCCAATATCTTGACGGCACGACCGACATCACGCGCACGGTCGCGATTGGACGTGCGTCGAAGGAAATGAAGGACCGCTTCACACGTGTCCTGAAGGGCCACATCGCCCTCTCGCGCGTGCGCTTCCCGAAAGGCACGACCGGCCACCAGCTTGATGCGCTGGCGCGGATGAGCTTGTGGGAAGCTGGGCTCGATTACGATCACGGCACCGGTCACGGCGTCGGAGTTTATCTCGGCGTGCACGAAGGCCCGCACCGGATCGCGAAGTTCGTGAACACCCAGCCGCTTGAGCCAGGTATGATTGTCTCGAACGAGCCCGGCTACTACAAAACTGGCGCGTACGGCATTCGCATCGAGAACCTGCAAGTGGTTACGCCTGCTGCCGACGTTGAAGGTGGTGAGCGGCCGATGCTTGGCTTCGAGACACTGACTTTGGCGCCGATCGCGCGCGATCTCATTGTGAAGTCTCTGCTGACGAAAGAAGAGATTGCGTGGGTCAATAGCTACCACGCGCGCGTGTGGGAGAAGATCGGCCCGCAGCTCGATGGTGACGCCAAGACATGGCTGGAAGGCGCGACGAAGCCGCTCTAGGCTTTCCCCTCTCTTGAGGGGATAAGCCATGGACCGCGACGACATTCCGCCGATCGATCAAGTAGCGCAGCCGACACGGCGCGGTTTGTGGGCTGGCGCTGCGGCGCTGGCGCCGGTTCTTGCTGTCACAGATGCGGATGCAGCGACGCCGGGGCGCGCTGCGTTGCGGCGCATCGTCGATCAGCAGAAAGAAGAAAACGTCGCGCTTCTGCAGGATTGGATCCGCAATCCGACCATCGCGGCCGAAGGTCTGAACGTTCAGGGCGGCGCCGAGTACATGGCGCGGCTCGCGCGTGAGGCCGGCTTCCAAACAGCTGAGATCATTTCAACAGACGGCTCACCCGGCGTGTGGGCGACGCTCGATGTCGGCGCGGCGAAAACGCTCGCCGTCTATTTCATGTACGACGTGAAGCAGTTCAATCCGGCGGAATGGTCCTCGCCGCC
>JBEBHI010000064.1:0-18957 GCA_040080935.1 Terricaulis sp. | reverse complement strand
GTGGGTGTAGACGCCGCCGGGTGTCGCCACGCCTTGCATCTGCGCGCAATAGGCGGGATGGGAGTCGATGTGCTCGTTGGTGAGCTTGCCGGCGCGCACGATTTCGCGCGAGCCATAGACATCAGCGAGGAAGAGATTGAGTGCGGTGACGCGTTGCTTCAGGCCACGCTCAAGAAATGACCATTCATCAGCGTCGAGCACGCGTGGAATGATATCGAACGGGATGAGGCGTTCGGTGTCGCCGCCTTCGGTATAGACGGCGAAGGTGATGCCGATGCGGCGGAAGAGGCGCTCGGCCTCCTCGCGCTTAGCGTTGAGGGCGTCCAGCGGCGTCTGCGCCAGCCACGTGGCGATCTCAGCATAGGCGGCGCAAATGTCGCCGTCCGTGCCGTGCATTTCATCGAAGAACTGGCGCATTGGTGGCGCGAGCTTGGAGCAGGTCGCGGGCGCTGGCGAGCACAACGACGCAATTCTAGCCCGCGGCGCCCAAGAATCTGGCGCCCGATGGTCGAAGCGCCGGTTTCCTGGGCGTGCGGTTGTTCCGTTATTCCGCGTCCGCGTTTTGGGCGGCGATGGAGACCTTCTCGAAGCCTTCGCCTTGAAGGGTATCTGTAACGGACACGACGTTTTGGTAGGCGACGTCCAGGTCAGCGCGGATGAAGACGCGGCCTTCGGCAAGTATGTCCTCGCGCTGCAATTGTGAGTCAGCCGCCAAGATGTGCTCGAAGGTTCTGTTGGCGAGGAGATCGAGCGTGGTTTCGACGCCGCTGACGAACAGGCGATAGCCGGTGGGATCGACGCGCAGCTCGACAATGGTTGGGTCGATAAGAGAGGCGCCGCCTTGTTCGGTTCGCGGTAGATCCAAACGGAGATCCGTTGTCGGCTTCGGCGCCGTGACCATGAAGATGATCAGTAGGACGAGCAGCACGTCGATGAACGGAATGACGTTCGGTTCGGCGGCAGGTTGCATTTGCCCACGGATGCGCGCGGCGAATGAAGCCATCGCTCCCTCCCGAGCTTGGCGCAATGATGATGCGCACGCGCGGATACGCAGCGCCAATCACGCGCGCGAGAGGCCGTTCACAAGAGCGAGAGCTTAGTTGTTACGCGTACCGCCGCGCAGGTCGTAGTAGAAACTGAATTGCACAGGCAGCGCATCGCGTACGTACTGCTGCATGAACAGATTCACTTGGCTGATGCGCGAACGCGGCACGTAGACGACGTCGTAGCGTTGCAGAGCTTGTGCGCCGGGCAGGCCGCTACGCACGGCGCGCATCGAGAGATCGACTTCGGAAACCGATGTCTCGCCGCTCGCGCGCGAAAGAACGAGGACATCGCTGCGGTGCGCGCTCGGTAGAAAGCCGCCGGCCAGTGCGATAGCTTGGAAAGCGTCGATGTTGGCGGGCATCTCGTAGATGCCTGGGCGCGCGACTTCGCCGCCGACAAACACTTGTCGCGATGCGTAGGTGCGCGGCGTTACTGTCAGTTCGGGCATTCGCAATTGTGTGGCGTAGGCCGAGACGAGAAGGTCGTGCAGTTCATCGGCTGTCAGGTCGGCGGCGCGGACGGCGCCGATCAACGGGAGCGCGATGCGGCCGTCGGGGCCGATTGTTGCGCTGCGAGAAAGTTCTGGCGCCGAAAAGATCGTGATCTCGACTTCGTCGCCCGGAAAGAACCGATAGGCGGGCGATTGGTCTGAATAGACCATTGCCGGTTGCGGCAGCTCGGAAGGTGTGGCTGGGGCCTGCGCGACTGCGGCAGACGCTGTGAACAGCAAGGCGATGCAAGCAAACGCGACGCGCATTGGACGACTCCAACCCTTTGTTAGCGCGCTCGCGGTTAACGAGGCGTCGGCGCGAGAATGCCTTCACTTGGTAAACGATCATTCACCAAGTGCAGGCAAGATCGTTGCGCCCACGATTAAGGAGCGGCGATGCAAACGAGCAGCAGGGCTGAGGCCACGCGGACGTGGTTCGGCTGGGCCGACGCTCCGAAATTGAGTTTGGCCGACGTAGCGGCCATGCTTTGGGGCGAGCGCGGACTGGTGATCGCGGTTGGCGGCGCGATCTGCGCGCTTGGCTTGATCGCAGCGCTGGCGGCGCCGCGCACCTACACGGCGCGCTCCGAACTGATCGTCCGTTTGGGCGAGGAATATGTGTACCAGCCGATGGCGGGTGGCGCAGGGGCTGGCTCGACACCTGACATGCCGACAATCGTGAACGCCGAAATGCGCCTGATCGCGTCTGGCGCTGTTGTCCGTGGAGCGATCGAAAGCGTGGGCCTTGGGACGCTTTATCCTGACATCGCCGCATCACCGGCTTCTGACGCGCGCAAGCTCGCAGCGGCAGAGCGGGCGTTCATGCAGCACCTGACGGTTGAAACGGCCCCGCAAACGCCGGCGATCGGGCTTGCCTTCGAGCACAGGGATGGCGAGGTCGCGGCCCAAGCGCTGAATGCGCTTGTCGAACAATACCTCCATCATCGCCGCGACGTGCTCGTCGGTGGCGAGTTTGAAGCGCTCTCGCAGGAAAGCGGCGATCTCAATACGCGGGCAGGTCAAGCCTCGGGGGCGCTCTCGGCGTTTTTGACCGAACACCAGATTGGCGATTTCGAAAGTGAACTCGCTGCGCTCGCAGCGCGCGCCGGCGACATCGAAACGCAATTGCTGGATGCGCAGACGAAACGTCGCGAGGCCGAGGCGCGCAGTGCTTCGCTCCGCCAGCGCTTTGCCGCCGAGCCCGAACAGATCGAGCTCTACCAAGAATCTGACGCGCGCCGTGATCTGGTTGAAGCGCAGATGCAGCGCGAACGTCTGTTGGCGGCGTATCAACCCGATGCACTGCCAGTGCGCGAAGTCGATCGCCGCATTGAGCAACTGCAAGCGTTTCTCGCTGGAGGTGATCCGCCAAGCGTGACACGGCGCGGACCAAATCCCGTGCGCCAGGATGTGGCGAGCCAGCTCTATGCCATGGAAGCGGAAGCTAGAGCACAGCGTGGCCGCGAGACGGCGCTTGAGCAGCAACGTACGGAAGTGCGTGAGCGTCTGCGCTCGATGCAGGCGCTTGAGCCGCGTTTCCGCCAATTGTTGCGGGACCGCTCGATCCTTGAAACGAATGCGCAGAACTTCGCCACCCGCGCCGAGGATGCGCGCGCGCGGAGCCAAATGCTGGGCCGGGCGACCGACAATATTAGTCCAGTTGAACGCGCTTCGGTTCCAACGCAAGGCAAGAGCTTGCGCTGGCCGATCATGATCGTGACGCTTCTGATTGCTGGCATCGTCGCGCTCGCAGCGGGACTATCGCGTGGCCTGATGCGGCGGAGCTTCCCGACGCCTTCGAGCGCGGCGCGTGCGCTTGAGACGCCAGTGTTGGCGGTGATGCCGCGCAAACAAGAACCGAAACCTGTGAAAGTGAAGGCGCCTAAGCCTGAGAAGGCAAAGAAGGGCAAGCCTGAGCTGACCGTTGTGGAAGGTGGCGCATGAGCGGACCTCAATTTTCTGTCGAAGGGGTGCTCGACGCGCTCGCGATGCAACCGCGCCGCCGTGAAGGCTCAGGGCGCGCGATCATGTTTGTCGCCGCGCGCAAACTTGAGGGCACGACAACAGCCGCGCGGGCTGTCGCGAATGCCGCGGGGCCGGGCGCGGTGTATGCGATCGATTTGGATATTCGCCGCAACGCGCTTGCCAAAGCGCTCAGCGAAGATGGCGCGCTTGGTCCGCGCATCGATGGCGCTCTAAGCGGACAAAGTTTCTACACGGTGCGGGATATGCCCGAGGCGCCGCCGGCGTTCTTTTATCACCGTGTCGGCCGGTCGCGCGTTTATGCGGGCGTGTTTGACATGCGTTTGTTGCCGAAGGGCGCACGCGTCGGCATTTCGGCGATGGCGGATTATTGGGAGGCTGCGAGCGCAGGCGGCGCTTCTGTCGTCGTTGACGCGCCGGCGCTTGAACACAGCTCCATCGCGCTCAGAGTTGCGCCGCATATGGACGGCGTGGTGCTTGTGGTCGGTTCGGGCCGCGGCGCTGCGCCTGCGGCGATGGAAGCAAAAGAATTGCTGCTCGAAGCGGGCGCAAATCTCATGGGGCTCGTTTACGCAGGGGCCGATGCGCCAGTGGTGGCGATCGACCGCTTGCTGCGTCAGGCGGGCTGACGCACGAGCGCTTCGCCGTAGAAGCGCTGCTCGCAGAACCAGAACACCTTGCCGGCGCCGCGCGCTGCGCGATCAAGCAACGCCAGTGCGTGCGGCGTTGAGCCGGCGACCACGACAACGCTAGCGGCGCCATAAACCACGGCTTGGGCCGCACCCACGCACATGTGCCGCGCTATCGACGGCACGTCGCGCGCTGCCCACGCCAGTTCACATGGGCCTTGGCCGTACGCGAATGCGCGCTTTAGACCGTGCGACAGGTGCGTGCGTTCGCTACCGAGATGTTCGATGACGGTTGCGCCTGCCGCCCAAGCGAACGTCGCGCCTGCTTCCGCCCATGACGCGAACAACGCGTCGTCTTCGCCGCCGCGTTGATCAGTGCGCGCGTCGAAGGGATTAGCCTCTGCGAACATTAAGCGGGGCTGGAGCGAATTGCCGATGCCATGGGAGTGCGAGATCACGGTGTCGTTGGCTGGGCCATCGCGCGTGTAGAGGCGCTCGTAGAACTCGGCGTTCCCAGCGTCGTGATCGGCACGGGCGTGTACTGGACCGAAGACGCTTTGCGCGCCAGTTTCGCGACGCACAGCGATGAGCGAGGCGAGCCAGTCAGGTGAGGCCTCCTCGTCATCGTCGAGCCATGCGACGAGCTCGCCTTGCGCCTGCTTCACAGCGGCGTTGCGGGCTTGTGCAACGCCAGGCTTTGGCTCGTGCGCCCAGCGGAATGCGACCGGCGCTTCGGCTTCGAGTTTGCGGAAGGTGTCGAGCGCCGAGCCTTCGGGCGAGTTGTCGATCGCGATGATCTCGAATGATGCGACGCCGCGTTGCGCGAACACACTGCGGACGGCGCGTACAAAAGAGTCCGGGCGGCGGAATGTCGGAATGAGAACGCTGACAGTGGTCATACGAGCCTCCGGGCGAGGGCTGCCGTCACCGGCAGAATGACAAAACCAAGCTGGCGTGCTTCGCTCAGAAGCGCGTCCAGTTCGTCGGCGCGTGTGCCCCAATCTGAGGGCGTCTCCGAGACATCATGGGTAAAGCCGATGACCCAAGCTTTGCGCTTGGCGGCGGACTTCAGTGCGGCCGACACGCGTTGCATGCCGCCGGCGCCAAAGAGCGGGTAGGCGCGCAATTGCGTGAGATCGGTTTGGCCGACGTTGAGGCCGGGAAGAATCCCGCGTGCAGACAAGAAGCGTGGCGGCAGGTTGTTCTTCAATTGGGCTGATGTTTCGCCGTACGGGAACGCGTGCGTGCTGGGCGCGGGCGCGCCCATGCGCATGAGCGCATCGCGATTGCGTGCGAGATCTTCCAGGGTTGAGAAGATGTCGCGGCGCGCACAGTCGTGGTGATCCGAGGTGTGGCAGCCGATCTCGTGACCGGCTTTGCTCAAGCGCGCGATATCGCTTGCCGTGTAGCCGACGCCACATGGGCCTTCGACGCCAGCCATGCCGGAGGCGGCGTAGTAGGTGCCACGCGCGCCGTGGCGCTCAAGAATGCGGGCGCCAGCATCTGCTGCGGTTGCCGGGAAATCGTCGAAGGTGATTGAGAGCACGGGTTGTGCGAACGAAAGCGTCGTGGGGCGCGCCGCATAGTGCTGCGTCAAGCGGCGGCGCACTTTGCTGACGAGATCACGGCTAGGGGCGTAGGCGGCGGTCATGCCAGGTGCTCCGCATAGTGGGTGGCGCGCAGCATTTTGAATGCTGCGCAACGAACGCGCATCGGCGCGAGGCCGCGCGGGTCGCGCGCGATCCAGCTATAAAGGCGTTGCTGGGTCTTCCGCGCAGGCGTCACGCGCAGCGCGCTGGCCATGCGGTGAGCAGCGAAGTGCTTCACTTGTAGCGGATGCTTGCGCGCCAGGCGGCCGAAGTTTGGGCCAGCCTCAGCAGACTTGCGCATCAACGTGCTGACGTCATCGAGGCCGACATGTGTCGCCGGGTTGTCGACGTGCATGATTTCTTCGATCCGCGCGACATCGAGCGCCCAGTCCACGTCCTCAAAGCCCCAGCCTGTGAAGAGGTCATCGAAGGGGTGCTCAAGCAGGAAGGCGCGCTCGACCAAGAGATTGGAGGAGGCTGTCGCTTGCGCCGCGCGGCGGGCGCGGCGGTGAGCGGGCTGGCAATCAGAGTTGCCGAATAGCGCGAAGTGTAGCGCGGTCTCAGGGGTGCGCTGCGCGTGAGTAAGCGAAAGGCCACCGAAGGCGACGCGCGGCTCTTGGGTCTTGATGATGCCCAGCCAGATCGAGAGGAAGTTTGACGTGTCGGGCAGCATGTCGGCATCGAGGAAGAGGACGTAGTCGCCCTGCGCTTCCGCAATCAGACGATTGCGTGCTTTGGCGCGGCCGAGATTTTGTTCGCAGACGATGATGCGTGCAGGCGCGCCGGTGGCGTGCGCGGCGCTGACGACGTTCGCGACGAGTTCAGCGGAGGCGGAGCCGTCGTCCAGAAGCACAAACTCCACGCCCGCTGGCGCCTCTGCGAAGCGCTTCAGCATCGCGGACGGGTCGTAGCGATAGAACGGTGTCAGAACGCTTAAGCGTGGCTGACGCGGGCGGTCGCGGACGATGATGGTTTTTTCAGTCGGCATTGGCGGGGCTCGAAATCGGTTGAAAGCGCCGCTGTGCGGCGCGGAAAGCAGCGAGCGCGAAGTCGCGCGTGTTCATGACGTTGAGGGCGATCGCGGCGAGGCCGTAGATCGACGCGCCCATCGCGGCGCTTTGGAAGAGGCCGAGCGTTGTGTGTGCGCCTGGGAAGGCGACGACGAAGATGGTCATGATCGCCGCGGCAGCGCAGATGCGCGCGAGTTGGCTGATCGGGAACGGCAGCGGCAGTAGGCGTTGCCCTGCAAGCGCGAGCACAACAGCGCCAACGGTCGCACCGGCGGCGGCGCCGATCGCGGCGCCGAGTGCGCCGTAGGTAGCGGAGAGCCAAGCTGTCAGACCGAGCTGCACTGCGCCGGGGACGAGCATCAGAAGCGCGCGTTGACCGGTGCGGCGGCTGAGCTGGAAAGCCTCTGACCAGTAATAGAGACCAAAACCCGACATGAGACCTGCGAGCGCGAGCCATGGCAGAGCGGCTGCTGTTTCTGCGCGCAACGCTTCGCCGACCATCAAAGTCGCTACGGGTTGTGCGAGCAGCGCGAGGCCGATGCTGGCCGGCACAGTGATGGCGGCGAGCAGAACGAAACCGCCGCGCGCTGCATCACGAGCGGCGCCGACGCCCTTTTCTTCGTACGCAGCGAAGACGAGCGGCGCGAATGCGGCGCTAACGCCCATGAACACGATGTCGAGCGCACGCGCCAAGCCGAAGGCGGCGGCGTACGCGCCGAGGGGCGCTGTGCCTGCTTCACCGGCGAGGACCAAGCGCGCGATCGCTTGGACGCCGAGGTCAACTGCAAGCGCCAAAGCGAGCGGCGCGCCGTAGCTGGCGTATGAGATGGAGCGCGTGAAGGACGTTTGACCGCCCTGTGCGTTGTTGATGAGGCGTGGCAGATCGATAATGGCGACGAGCGCGCCAGCTGCCAACAATCCGGCGAACGGCGCTGCGGGGCCAAAGTCGAACATGACCAGCAGCGCGACGCCGACCGCGAAGCCAGCGACGATGTAAACGGTTTCCAAAACCGCGTAGCGGCCGAACGCCAGCGCCGCGCGGTCACTTTCACGGCCGAGGCGCGTGATAAAGCGCAATACGGCTGCGCCGGCGGCAAAGGTTGAAAGCGCGGCAATGTCATCGCGCAAACCGGCGAATGCGAGGGCGCCGGCGGTGATGGCGATTACAGCGACGCCAAGCGTCAGCGCCAGAGCCAACAGTGTGGCGAAGTGATCGGCCAGGCGTTTTTCGGCGCGGGCGGCCGCGAAGAAACGGAACGCGGCAGATTCGGCCCACGTGAACGCCAGCGTGTGCGCGGCCATCGAGATTGACAGCGCCAGCGCGTAGCGGCCGAAATCTTCGGCGCTCATCAGGCGCGTGAATGCGGCGATCGCGCCAAACCCGATCAGGGCTTGAGCGATCTGCAATGGCGCTAGCGAAAGGATGCGCGCAGTGCTCACCGGGTACCTTTGTCCCCGAAGATCACAGGAACGGTGCGGATCAGCACTTCGAGGTCGAGCCACAACGACGAACGCGCGACGTACTCGAGGTCGTAGCGCACGCGGCGGCGGACGGATGCCGTCGACGTCACCGGGCCGCGCGAGCCGTGGACTTGCGCCCAGCCGGTGATGCCCGGCTTCACGCGATGACGGTGCGCGTATTCGGCGACGATCTCGGTAAGGTCACGCTCGCATGTCTTCATGCCGACGGCGTGCGGACGCGGGCCCACGAGGCTCATGTCGCCGCGCAGGACGTTGAAGAGTTGTGGCAGCTCATCGAGGCTGGTGCGGCGAAGGAACGCGCCGACGGCAGTGATGCGCGGATCGTTCTCACGCACTTGAGCAAGCGGCGCGTGCGGTTCGTGCCGCATGGTGCGGAACTTCAACACCGTGAAGACGCGGTTGTTGAAGCCGTGGCGGCGTTGGCGGTAGAGCGCCGGTCCGGGGGTGTCGAGTTTGACGAGCGCGGCGATGATCAGCATCGGCAGCGCGAACACGGCGGCGAGCAACGACCCGATGACCATGTCTTCGACGCGCTTCACGAAGGCGCGGCGGTGATTGTGCGGACGGCCGGAGACGCAAGCGACAGCGGCGCCCCCAAAGCGTTCGACGCGACGGCCGCGTACGGCTTGGGTGTCGAAGTCCAGCAGCAGATCGATGCGGTTCGGCGTAACGCGCAGACGCTCGATCATCGAACGCACGCGGGTCTCGGCTTTCTGCGTGACAGTGATGACGATGCGATCGACGTTCGGCAGGCCTTCCCAAGCCAGCAGCGCATCGACACCACCGATCACAGGCGCATCGCCAACTTGGGCTGGCGAGCGCGCCAGGCGATCGTCAACGACGGCGACGATGCGGGCTTCGCCGGATTTGGCGGCGCGTGCGGCGACGCGCTTCGCGGCGTCAGTGGCGCCGATCAGGACGATGTTCTCGGCGAAGACGCCGGCGCGATGAGCTGCTGAGATCCAGAGCGCGATTGCGGCGTGAATGCCGGCCAGCAACATCGCGGCGAACGGGAGCGTAGCGGCGAGCGCCGCAGCGCCGCGCGCGTCAGGAGCGAAGGCGTTGGAAATGAGGAGGCCGACGATGGCGCCGAGCGCCAAGCCGCCCATCCCACGCTCGGGACGGATGCGCGCCGGTGAGAAGCGATAGAAGTCTGTGAGCCAGAGACCGGCCTTCAGAGCGCCGGCGGAGAAGATGAAAGCGGCGGCATGGCCGATCGACAGATCGAGCAGGCCTGCGCCCGAGCCCCAGAGCGCGGCGAACTGCGCGGCGGCGGCCACGATGATCCAGTCGGTCGCCTGCAAAAGCTTAACCGGAAGGGTCGGATCGACGTGGAGGCCACGGCGGGCGGCCGTTGGCGTGGTCGGGGCCCAATCATTGGCCGGCGCGTCCGGGGACACCTCATAGGCGCGATAAGCCAGGTCGGCGGTCGCCATAGGGAAATCGGCGTCGCCCGGCTGGTCAATCGGTAGGCCAAAGAGGGCGAAGGAAGCGGCCAGCTCGGCCAGGCGCTTGGCTTCCGCCTGGGCCGAAACCGCCACCGGTTCAGCTTGGGGCGCAAAAGCGAGGACTTCCGCGCTCGTCTGGTCCAAATCGGCGCCGACGAGCTGCAGTGCGGCCTGAGACATAGTAAATTCGCCCTTGAGACTAGTTTTGTCCCAAGCGTTCGCGCAAAGGCGGCGCCAGTTAAGGATGTGTGGAGCGTTTCAAGGCGCCTTGCGGGGCGCCGGTGGCGACGTTAAGCGATGCCTCGCCGGAGACGTGGCCGAGTGGCTGAAGGCACTCCCTTGCTAAGGGAGCATACCTTAACCGGGTATCATGGGTTCAAATCCCATCGTCTCCGCCACCTAACTCCCTGCGCGAATAGGAACTTTTGGCCGTCCGGCGGGGTGAAAGCGCTGTCGTGCGCCCTCGCGTCACCCCCAAGTGTTTGACGGGTGGTAGCGGGGCGCTGCGCGGCCGATGAAGCTGCTTGTTGTCGAGGATGATCCGAAGGCCGCTAGGTTCCTGAAGAAGGGCCTGGGCGAAGAGGGCTTCGTCGTCGACGTTTGCCATGACGGTGAGCATGGGCTGCAGGCGGCGCTCACCGGCCAATACGGACTCATGGTTCTGGACGTGATGTTGCCCACGCTGGACGGGTGGGGCGTCGTTGAAGAGATGCGGGCGCGCGCCTGCGATACGCCGGTGGTGATGTTAACGGCGCTCGACTCCGTTTCGCATCGTATTCGCGGCCTCTCCCATGGCGCTGACGATTATCTGGTTAAGCCTTTTGCGTTCGGCGAGCTGACCGCGCGCATCCGTGCGGTGCTGCGCCGCCGTTCAGGAGCGTCGGCGCAGGCCCTTCAGTTTGAGGACCTCGTTGTCGACACCAAGCGCGGTTTTGCCGAACGCGACGGTCGCAAGCTCGATCTGACGCCGAAGGAGCTGCAGCTGCTTGAACTGCTCTTGCTCCACCAAGGTGAAATTCTAACGCGCACCTACATTGCCGAGTCCGTCTGGGAAATGACCTTCGACGGCGACAGCAACGTTATCGACGTGAACATCCGCCGCTTGCGCGCCAAGGCCGATGATCCGTTCGAGCGCAAGGTGATCCATACTGTGCGAGGACGGGGTTATGTCCTCCGCTGATGGCGTGCTCGAGCGGGCGACGACTGTGCACGGTCAAGCTCCGAAGCGTGAGCCCCTGCAGCGCCGGCGTCTCGATCTTGTTTACTTCGTACTGGCGGGCTTCGACCTACTGACGATCGGCTTCACGCTGCTGCTCAGCAATCACATTATGAATCTCTACCAAGAGTCTGTCACGCGCAGCGCAGTTTGGTCTTCGCGCGTCAGCCAAGTGGTTGAATTGGCGCAGCGCGCGCAGGAAGCCAACGCGCCGGGCAACGACGTCTTCGACAGCCACGATGTGCCCCGAGAGCTATTGCGGCGCAATGACGGCCTGTCGCGCTACGTCGCGCAACGAGACGCTGTGATGGAGGAGCTTCGCGACATTGAGACGGGCGAGAACGTTCATCCGGTCGTAGGCTATCTTGGCGCCGCCGATCAACACATGGGAGAAATGGCGCGCGAGGCCGACCATATCTTTGTCGAGCTTGAAAGCGGTGACGAGGATGCGGCTGGGCGCCGAATGGCGACCATGGACCGGATTTACGCCCGGCTATCGCGCAGTTTGTTGAATGCAGTCTTGGCGTTGCAGCAGATTGAAGACGCCAACCTGCGGCGCCAGCTGCGCCTTGCCGCCGAGCTGCGCAAACTTGAACTCCTGGTTATGGCGTTGATCTTTGTGATCGTCGTCGGCGTTGCCATTTACGGCCGCCGTGTCGGGCAGGTCTTGCGCAAGACTGAGGACGCTCACAACGGCATGCTTGAAGAGCTGGAGGGCGCCAACGAAGGCCTTCAGCAGTACGCCGACAACGTTGCGCACGAATTGCGCAATCCGATCAACAAAGTGCTGCTGGCTTCCGAAGTCGCGCTCTCGCGGGCGCGCACGACTGAGGAGTATCAGGACACGTTGGTTTCGATCGTTGAGGAAAGTGAGCGGCTTACCAGCATCGTTGGGAGTCTGCTCTTTTTGGCGCGCGCGAGGCGCACGCGAGTCGATCTGGAGCGCCACCAGATTGATGTCGCGACCGAACTGCGTGTGATCGGCAATTATTTCGAAACATCGGCGCAAGAGGCGGGCCTGAGCCTGAAGATGGACTGCCCCGACGGCTTGGCTCTCGATGTCGATCGCACGCTCTTTCAGCGGGCGATCAGCAATCTTGTGTCCAACGCCATCGCGCACACGCCGGCCGGTGGCGCGATCAGCATTGATGTTCATGTCACTGACACGGCCGTCGTGATGGAAGTGCGCGACACCGGCGAGGGTGTGCCGGACGAGGATCAAGTCCGGGTGTTCGACCGCTTTTACCGGGCCGATAAAGCGCGCAACGCCTCAAGCGGGCGGATGGGTCTTGGTTTGCCGATCGCCAAGAGCATCATGGATTTGCACGGTGGGACGATTTCCCTGCGCAGTAAGGTCGGGCATGGGACCGTTGTGGCGCTTACATTCCCGCGCCCGGACGACCCGCTTGCATGACAAACGGCGTAATGTCGGCGTCATGCTCGCGTAACAATCGCGTCACGGCCACGTAATTGCGGTTCCGATATTATCCACAGTGACGGTTAGCTCAGGGTAGTGCTGCGAGCGCTCCGTCGGGGGATGGAAATGTCGTCGCGCCGTGCGGCCAACGAGAACACTCGAGGACTCCCGCGCTTGCGCGGGCTTGAAGTGTCGGCAAGGCGCGAAACGTCGCGACGAAACACCGTTCCGAAAAAGATGAAGCGTTTCGCTAGTTTAGCGGAGCGCGCGTGTGCGCCAGCAGCTCGTCTGGCGGCGCGGCCCGGTTGGGTGAGGTGGTCTGGCGTCGTGTTGTTTGCGTACACGGCCGCTTGGTTCGCCATCGCTTTGAGGCTCATCGCTAGCTGAGCTGTGTGCGCTTGACGCGTACGCAAAAACGCCGTGGCAACACGGCGCTATTGGCGTTGCGCAAAGATGTACGAGAAGTACGATATGTACAGGACGCGGAATAAAATCGTGGATGCCATTGCGTTTGCTCGCGCTCAACGCGAGTGACGAAAATTTGCAAGCGTATTGCGCTACTCAAATTGAGAATTACCCACAGCGCGTGCACCAGTTAACCACTACGCGACGTGCAGCGGCGTCGCGATGAATGCGCAAGCATTTCGGGGGTCGTAAAATGGTGCAGCTTTTCCGTACGGATCTTCAGTTCATTCTGGATCAAATCTTGTTGGCGGAAAGCGGTGGTTTGCCGCCGACAGCGTTCCACCCTTGGGGCTTGCGTCAAGTCACCGGCATGAACAACCACATCATTCCTGGACAGGAAACGTGGGGCGCTGCCGATCAGCCATTTCCGCGCTTGTTGACGCCGTCGTTTCGTCCGGCTGGCGTAGTGACGATGCCTGGCCTGCCGGGCCAAGCGCTCGGCACGGCGACGACTTACGCGTCGAACTCGGGTTACGTATTCGATCCGCAAATCCGCCTGATCTCGAATTTGATTGTTGATCAGACCGCTCACAATCCTGCTGCCGTTGAAGCAAACGGCGGCGTCGCCCCAATTCTGAGCCCTGGCTTCGACGGCTACTTCGGCGACAACCCCAACACGCCCGGCGTGAACGAAGGCCTAGACGATCGCGAAGTCTTCTTCATCCCGAACACCGCGCCTGACGCTGGCCTGTCGGCCCCGTTCAACAGCTGGTTCACATTGTTCGGCCAGTTTTTCGATCACGGTCTCGACCTCGTTAATAAGGGCGGCTCGGGCACGATCATTATGCCGCTGTTGCCGGATGATCCGCTGTACGATTTCGGCGGCGATGGCATCGTCAACGCCAATGACGGCTTCGGCGCCGACGGTGTGGCGAATACTGCCGATGACCGCCCAAACTTCATGACGCTGACGCGCGCGACGAACATGCGTGGACCTGATGGCATCATCGGCACCGCCGACGATATCCACGAGCACAATAACCAGACGACGCCGTTCATCGACCAAAACCAGACCTACACGTCGCATCCCTCGCACCAAGTGTTCTTGCGCCAGTATGCGCTCAATGGCGCGGGCGACGCAGTGTCCACAGGCCGCTTCTTGGATGGCGCGCATGGTGGTTTGGCCACGTGGGCGGATGTTAAGGCCCAGGCGCGTGATTTCCTTGGCGTGCTGTTCAGCGACCACGACGTGCTGAACGTTCCGCTCATTCTGACGGACGCATATGGACGCTTCATCCCGGGCGCCAACGGCTACGTTCAAATCGGTGTGCGCGTCGGCGACGGTGTTGACGGCGTTGCCGGCACGGCGGACGACGCAATTGTCTTCGTTGAAGGCGTGGCCGGCGGCCTCGACATCAACAATGCCGCCGCCGTCTCTGCTGCGTTGGCCGCCGCGGGTTCCGCGATCACGACCGGCACGGTTGCACGCATCAACCACGCGTTCCTTGACGACATCGCGCACCTCGCCGTGCCCGGCGCGTGGGACAATGACGGCAACCCGGCGACACCGCGTGTGAACCAAACCGGCGACGCTGACACCATTATCGGCAACGATGACGGTCTGCCGGGCACGTTCGATGATGATCTGCTCAACGCGCACTTCATCACCGGCGACGGCCGCGGCAACGAGAACATCGGTCTCACCGCTGTTCACACGATTTTTCACGCCGAGCACAATCGCCTTGTCGGCGCGATTCAGTCTGAAGTCACCGCGATCCTTGCCGCGGATGGCATCTCCGACTTCGTGCGCGGTTGGGTGCTGCGTCGTGCCGGCGAGACTGACGCTCAGTTCGACGCCCGTATTCTCGACGGCATCAGTGATGACGAATGGAACGGCGAGCGCGTTTTCCAAGCCGCTAAGGTCTTCACCGAGATGCAGTATCAGCACCTCGTGTTCGAAGAGTTCGCCCGTAAGCTTCAGCCGAGCATCGATATCTTCATCAACATCGACATGACGATTAACCCGGCGATCTTCGCCGAGTTCGCTCACGTCGTGTACCGGTTCGGCCACTCGATGCTCACCGAGACGGTGGATCGCTTCGACGCCGACTTCTCGCTCGTTAACAGCGACAATGCGCTGGCGGACGACAGCCAGCAACTCGGTTTGATCGCCGCGTTCCTAAATCCGCTCGAATTCGTGGCCAGCGGCGCCGATGCAATGGACGCCACTGCCGCGATTGTGCGCGGCATGACCCGTCAATCCGGCAACGCGATCGACGAGTTCGTAACTGAATCTCTGCGCAACAACCTTCTTGGTCTGCCGCTCGACCTGCCGTCGTTGAACTTGGCGCGTGGCCGCGACGTTGGCATTCCGGGTTTGAACGAGGCGCGCCGTCAGTTTTACGCCATGACAGGCGACTCGAAACTGACGCCGTACACCAGCTGGATCGATTTCGTTCAGAACGTGAAGCACCCGGCTTCGGTGATCAACTTCATCGCCGCCTACGGCACGCACGCGTTAATCACCGCGGAGACCTCGATCGAAGGGCGGCGCGCCGCGGCGTTGGCGATTGTCAGCGGTCTCGATCAAACGATCACTGGCGGCCGCGTGATTGCCGCCCCAACCGACGCGCTCGACTTTTTGCACGCCACGGGCGCCTATGCAGGCGGCTCGCTCGGTGGTCTTGAGTTCGTCGACTTCTGGATCGGCGGTCTGGCTGAATTGGCGCCTGAGTTCGGCGGCATGCTCGGCTCATCGTTTGCGTTCGTGTTCGAGACACAGCTCGAAGCGCTTCAAAACGGCGACCGCTTCTACTACCTGGCGCGCTTCTCTGGCCGCAACTTCTTGTCCGAACTTGAAGGCAACTCCTTCGCTTCGCTCATTATGCGCAACACTGATCTCGTCCACTTGCCGGGCGACGTGTTCGCAACGCCGGATTGGACGCTTGAGGTCAATCAGGCGGCACAGTTCACCGGCCTTGGCCCGAACGACAATGCCGACCCGGTTTGGGCGGACGACGGCATGGGCAACAACCCGTTCCTGCAACTCGTCTCGCGCAACAACCCGCTGACGGCTGGGCCCGACACCAACTACCTGCGCTACAACGGCGTGGCGCACGTCGTGTTCGGCGGCACGGATGGCAACGACATCATTATTGCCGGCGGTGGCGACGACACGGTTTGGGGTGACGCTGGCAACGACCGCATCGAAGGCGGCAACGGCTTCGATATTCTGAACGGCGGCGCCGGCGATGACATCATCACCGACTCAGGCTTCGACGACAACATCAAGGGCGACGACGGCAATGACGTCATCCACTCCGGCGAAGGCATCGACCTTGTCATCGGTGGCCGCGGCAACGACTTCGTCAACCTTGGCGCTGGCGAAGGCGACGAAGTCTTCGCGGGTCTCGGCAACGACTTCATCACCGGGGACGGCACGCTGGCCGGCCTTGTCGGCGGCTTTGGCGATGACTGGGTTGAATCGGCATTCGGGATCGGCGGCCTTACCGGCGACAACGCCGACGTCGACGGCTCGGCCCTGAACTTCGCAGGTGAAGACGTCAACGGCGGCCACGACGTGCTCATCGGCGGCGGCGCCCCGAATGACTTCGACTCGTTCGGCGGCGACGACATCATGGTTTCGGGCTTCGGCACCGATCGCATGGAAGGTTTCATCGGTTTCGACTGGGTCAGCTACCAGAACAACACCCAGTTTGGCGCGACGGCGGATTTCTCCCTCCGTATCTTCGGCCAACCGCCGCTGCCGAGCGATCCGGGCGCGACGCTTGACCGCTTCGACATGGTCGAAGGCCTGTCCGGCTCGCAACTGGATGACGTGCTGCGCGGTGACGACCGGACCGCAGATCCGCTCGCGGGCATTGAGCTCACGCTCACTGACCACGAGATGAACGCCGCGGGCATCGCCCGTATCAACGGAATGGCGCAGCTGCTGGGTCAAGCCGGCGCGGGCGTCAACGGTATCGTCGGTGACGCCGACGATATGTTCACCGGCGGCAACATTATCCTCGGCGGCGGTGGCTCTGACGTTATCGAAGGCCGCGGCGGCAATGATCTCATCGACGGCGACGCCTACTTGCACGTCGCGATCGGCGTTGATCGTAACAACGACGGCGATTTCAACGACGCAAACGAGCGTGCGGCAGGCATGCGCGAACTCCAGGCCGAGATGATCGCAGGCACGCTCAATCCGGGCCAACTGGGGATCATTCGCGAAATTCTGTATTCGCCAACCGAAAACGTTGACACTGCAGTCTTCACCGCTAACCGCGCTGATTACTTCATCGAAGGCCAAGACACCTTTGAAGGGATCAGCGATCAAGACGGTGACGGCTTCATCCAGGTTATCCACCTGACGCGTGATGGCGCGGGAGTGATCGTACCGGGTGGCATCGGCATCGATGGCGTAGATCTGCTGCGCAACATTGAGCGCTTGCAGTTCAACGACACGATCATTCAGATCGGCGACATTGCCAACCAAGGTCCGGAAGGCCTGCCGACGATCAATGACATCACGCCGACGGAAGGTCAGCTGCTGACCGCAAACGTCAGCGGTGTCACCGATCCGGACAACACCGCGACGGGCGGTGTCATCACGGGCCTCACCTCGATCACTTGGCAGCAAGATGCTGGCGATGGCCTGTGGACCGACATCATGGTGGCGGGCGGCACCAATGGTAACGAAGGCCCCGTGCCAGCCACGGGTTTGACGTTCCGTGTCACTCAAGACCAAGCGAACTCGGCGATCCGCATCCGCTTCAACTACATCGACCAGAACGGTGTGCTTGAAACGGCGTTCTCGAACCCGACAGCAGCAGTGACGCCGCTCAACGACGCGCCGGTTGGCGCGCTGGTGATCAGCGATCCGGCGCCGACGCAGGGCGACATCCTCACGGCGAACGTCGCATTTATCGATCCAGATGGCACGGCCGGCGCCGTATTCGCGTTCCGCTGGCAGCAACAACTCGCCAACGGCACGTGGCAGGACATTCCTGGCCAAACGCTGCAGCAATTCATTCCGGGTGCTGCGCAACTGGGCCGCGCACTGCGTGCGATCGTCGACTACACAGACGATTTTGGCTTCAATGAAAGCGTCACCTCTGCGGCCACCGATCCGGTCGGCTCGTTCCTCACGGGTAACGGCCAAGGCAACAACATCACCGGCACGGCGTTCTCAGACCGCATCTTGGGTCTCGGCGGCGCCGATACGTTGAACGGCGCTGGCGGTTCTGACGTGCTCGAAGGCGGCGCTGGCGCGGATGCGCTTAACGGCGGCGCTGGCAATGACTTCCTGTTCGGTGAAGGTGGCGGCGATACGCTGAACGGCGATGGCGGCGACGACACGCTGAACGGCGGCGCGGGCGATGACTCCGTCAACGGCGGCGCGGGCAACGATACGATCCAGTACGCAATCGGAGACGGCTCCGACACGGTCAACGGCGGCGCTGACAACGATACGCTCTCCATCGTCGGCACCACCGGCGATGACACGCTCGACGTCCGTTACAACGGCACGCGCATCATCACTGTGGAAGGCGGCGCGGTTACGAACGTCGAAGTCATTAATGCCAACCTTGGCGGCGGCAGCGATACCCTGAACTATTCCACGACTGTGGCGGCGGTTGCGGTAGCTGTGAACCTCAGCACCGGTGTGGCGTCGGGCATGACGACCATCACCAGCATCGAAAACGTGGTTGGCGGCGCCGGCAACGACTCGATCGTTGGCAACGGTTTCGCCAACATCCTCACCGGCATGCAAGGTGCGGACACGATCGATGGCGCGGGCGGCGACGATATCATCGTCGCGGTCGCGGGTGACGGCAACGACACCTACATCGGCGGCACGGGCTCGGACTTCTACAGCCTGGCCAACACCACCGCGAACGCCACGGTCAACCTGCTCACTGGTGTCGCAACCAGCACGCAAATCGGCACCGACTCGCTGTCGGGCATCGAAGGTATCCTCGGCGGCGCTGGTGCGGACAACCTCACTGGCGGCAACGGCGCGGACATCCTTGATGGCGGCGCAGGTAACGACACGATCAACGGTGGCGCAGGCAACGACACGCTGTCGGGCGGCGCGGGCAACAACGATGTCGTCAATGGCGGCGCAGGCAACGATCTCATCATCTACAATTTCGGTGATGGATCCGACACCTCGTACGATGGCGGCGCTGACACCGACACGCTGCGCATCACCGGCACCACGGGCAACGATACG
>JBEBHI010000207.1:0-5181 GCA_040080935.1 Terricaulis sp. | reverse complement strand
AGCGTTGCCGCTATCCGGGAAGCCGCGAGATGCGAGGTAGCAATAGCCGAAGGCGTTGAGGCGATGGTTCAGCGTGACGACAACGACGTCGCCGTACGTTGTGAGGCGTGCGCCATCGGTTACAGGGCTTGAACCGGAGCCAGTGTTGTAGGCGCCGCCATGGATATAAACGAGCACCGGGCGGCGACCGCTGAGAGCGGGCGTCCAGACGTTGAGGAAGAGGCAGTCTTCGCTTTGCGCCTCGCCGTCGAGCCCGCGTTGCGGGCATGCAGGGCCGTAGGCTATGGCATCGCGCACGCCGCGCCATGCTTGCGGAGGTTCAGGCACGTGGAAGCGACGTGGCTGCGCGCCGTACCGAATGCCTTTGAACGAGAGCACCTCGCCCGTCTGTACGCCGCGCACGCGGCCCAGAGCGGTGCGCGCGACGGGTTGCGCCTGCGCATGCGCGGGTTGCGTCGCGGCGAGTGCGAGGCCGGCGCCAATGACGGATCTGCGGTCAAGCATGACGATAGTCTTGCCGCGCAGGCGCGCGGTTGCAATCGGTCAGCGGGTTTCAGACGCTGATGATTGCGCCGCGGCCGGCCTCGTCGGCGAGGGCGATTTGCTTGCCGTCTGGCGACCATGCGAGCGCACTCACTGCGCCTTCGCCCGCCTCGTCCAATTCCATGCCGAGCGAGTCTGCAAAGCGCACCAAGATTGCGGCGCCATCGGAATAGCCAATGGCGAGCACTTCTTCTGTGGGGTGGAACGCAACGGCGGTGACGAGCGCGTCGCCGCGTTCGCCGGGTTGCAATGGTGGTTTGCCTTGCGGGCCGAGCTTGCCGACGAAGGGCCAAACGATAGCGGCGTTGGCGCCGGAGGTCGCGAGCCAGCGGCCACGTTTGTCCCAGGAGAAGCTGCGTGTTTTGGTTGGATAACCGTCCATGCGCAGGTCGGTTTTGTCCGGCATGCGCCAGCCGTGCAGTGCGTTCTCTTGCATGCCGGTGATCACGTATTCGCCTTCGGGCGATTGTGTGATGGCGAGGTGCGAGCCGGCCCATTTGAGCGCGTTGCCCTTGTCATCCGCTGCGAGGACGAGGCGCATGGTCACGCCGTTATAATGGCTGACGGCGAGGCGGCGGCCTTTGCCGTCAAGCGCGATGCCGCCGATGGTCGAAGGATGTGTGAAGCGGTGGGATTCCTTATCGCCCTTGAAGATGATCGCATCTTTGCCGACGCCGGCGACGATCACGCCAGAGGCAGGGTTCGCTACGAGGTGATCGACCCATTTGCGGACTTCACCGAGCGTGGTGATATCGCCGCTCGCTGAGATCGCTTTGATCGCGCCGTCGTCACCGCCGGTGACGAGGCGCTTGCCGTCCGGATGCACTGCAGCACAGAGAACGACGCCTTTGTGCGCCGCAATGCGGTGGATGTCGCCTTCCTGCGCCGCAACGAAAACGTTGCCGTCGGTCAGCGTGAAGAGCGCCTCTGAGCCGACCCAATGCGCTGACGTCGCGCCTGCGCCGATCGCGAGGCGGCGGCCGTTTTCGTAGACTTGAGCAGTCACGCCGCACACGCTTCGAAGGCGGTTTCCAGCTCGGCGCGGTCGAGGTTTTTGCCGATGAAGACGAGGCGGGACACACGCTTCTCATCTTCGCGCCAGTCTCGCTGTGTGTCGCCTTCGATGATCATGTGGACGCCTTGAACGACGAAGCGCTTCGGCTCGTCAGGGAACGCGATGATGCCTTTGAGCCGCAGAATGTCAGGGCCACGCGCCTGCGTAAGATCGTTGAGCCACGGCAGCAGCTTCTCAGGATTGATCAGCTTCTCGGTGGAAAGCGAAACGCTGGTGATGCCGCTGGCCGAGACGTGATCATCGTGGGCGTGATCATGGTGGTGGTCGTCGTGATCATGGCCGTGATGGTCATGGTGGTCGTGCTCGTGATCGTGGTGCGCGCAAGCATCGTCGCAATCGTGGTCCGGCAGGAAGTGCGGATCGATTTCGGTGACGCGGTCGAGATCGAACGCGCCTAGACCCATGATACGATCCAGCGCGATGTCGCCGCGTTGCATCTTGTGCAGCAGCGCCGTCGCGTTGACTTGGCGAATGGCGCGCTCGACCGTCAAGAGTTCGTCCGCGGAAACGAGATCGACTTTGTTCAGCAGGATGACATCTGCGAACGCGATCTGCTCGCCCGCCTCTTCGTTGTTTTTCAGTTGCTCAAGCACGTGCTTGGCATCGACGACCGTGACGATTGCGTCGAGCTTCGTCTTCGCGCGCACGTCGGCATCGACGAAAAAGGTCTGTGCAACCGGAGCGGGCTTCGCCAAGCCGGTGGTTTCGACGAGGATGGCGTCGAAGCCGCCTTTGCGTTTCATCAAACCTTCAATGATGCGGATGAGGTCGCCGCGTACGGTGCAACAAACGCAACCATTGTTCATCTCGAAGACTTCTTCATCGGCATCGACGATGAGGTCGTTGTCGATGCCGATTTCGCCGAACTCGTTCACAATGACGGCGTATTTTTTGCCGTGTTGTTCGGTCAGAATGCGGTTCAGGAGCGTGGTCTTACCCGCGCCCAGGAAGCCTGTGAGCACGGTAACGGGAACTGGCTGGGTCATCGGCCCTAGATAGCTATTTCGGCCCGTTTCGCCAGCGGCTAGGGTGCGGCCAAACGGTGGGGAAACCGCATGAATTGGAAGCGCGTGGCGCTGCTGGTGGCCGGCAGCCTGGTGACGGTGGTGCTCCTGGGTGTGGGCCTGCTCACCTTCCTGGTGCTGCGGCTCGACGTGCGGGGCGAGATCGAGCGCAACGTGGAAGCCGCCACAGGCCGCGATCTGACCATCAATGGCAGTGTGGGCGTCAGCTATTGGCCGGTGCTGGGTTTGAAGGCGCAGGACGTCACGCTGTCGAATGTCGAAGGCGGGCGGGTACCTGCGTTTATCGCAGCGGATGAGATCGATATCGGTGTCGAATTGCGCCCCTTGCTCGACCGTCAGGTGAATGTACGGCGGTTGGTGTTTCAACGTCCGCGCGTGGCTCTTGAGGTTGATGCGAACGGCCAACCGAATTGGCTGTTGCGGCCGCGCGTGAGCACTACGCCACCGCCGTCCACGGCGCCACCGCCACCGTCGGAAAATCCAGTCGATGCGTCGCGCACGAGTTTGCGCAGTGTGCGGATCAATGACGGCGAGGTGAGTTTCTTCGATGCGCGCCAAGGCGCGGGTTGGGTTGTCGGTGAGGTCGATATCACGACGGCGCTCACCAGCTTGGACGCGCCGATGCGTGCTGAAGGCACGGTTAAGTACAATGATCGGGAGATCAAAATCGATGCGAGCATTGCGCGACCGGGCGCTGCGTTCCGCGGTGAGCTCACGCAACTCGTCCTAAATATCGAGAGTGAATTGCTGACGGCGGAGTTTCGCGGCCAGACGGTCGCGACGTCGGGTGAGCTTGCGGGCACTGTCCGCGCATCGGGTCCGAGCTTGCGTCAGCTTGCGTCGTGGACGGGCACGCCGCTGCAGAATGCTGTTGGGTTCGAGCAGTTTGCGGTGACCGGCCGTCTGACCATTGGCGGCGGCGGTTACACGTTCTCGAACGCGGGATTTTCCGTTGATCAAGTGCGTGGACGCGGTGATTTCGTGCTCTCGGAACTGCGCGACAAGCCGTACCTCAGCGGCCGGATTGAACTCTTCGATTTCGACCTAAACCCCTACCTGTCCGGCCAAGCGCCGCCGCCTGCGCCCGAGGGCCAAGCGGAGGTCGCGGCCGCGATGCCGGATGCGGGTCAAGCATCACAACCGACCGCAGAGATCGCGACCGTTGACGCGGCGCCGCGCGCGGTTGACGTACGCGAGGCGCCAAGTGAAACGCCGATCGACTTTGCCGGTCTGAAGGCGCTCAACGCCGATCTCGAATTGGTCACGCATGCGGTGCTGATCCAGCACATGCGCGTGGAGGCAAGCCGGCTAAATCTCGTGCTGAACGACGGCTACATGGCCGCAACCGTGCACAATGTCTCGCTTTACGGTGGTTCGGGCCGTGGGCGCTTCGAAATCGATGCGCGCGAGCCATCGACGCGCATGACACAGGATTTGGCGTTCACGAATCTGGATGCTCAACGCTTTCTCACTGACGCCTTCAACTTCGGCGGCCTTGAGGGGCGCGCCGAGCTGTCGCTGAATGTGCGTGTTCAGGGCCGTACGCAGAGCGAGATGATCGACAGCGCCGACGGCTACGCGCACATCGAGGTTGTATCTGGCGTGTTGCGCGGGGTCGATCTGGGTGGCGTCGCGACCACGATCCGCAACGCGTTGCGCGGCGAACTTATTGCGCCTGAGGCGCGGACGCCGTTTCAGGGCCTTTCGGCGACGTTTGCGATTGCTGACGGGGTTCTTGCGTCTGACTCGTTGTCGATGAACACAACAGATCTGCGCATCCCGGGCTTGGCGGTGATCGATTTGCCGAACCGGCGACTGGACGCGCGTCTGGCGCCGCGTTCGCCGCGTGGTGGTGTTGTTGTGCCGTTTGCGGCGCGGGGTCCGTTTGGGCAATTGACGTATGCGCACGACATTAGCGGTCGCGCGCTCGCCGACATCACGCCGAGAATTGCTCAGGTGGAGGCGGCATCGCGCGCTTCAGCGCGAGCGCAGCAGCCTTAGCGGTTCAGCGCCGCGTCAAGCGTCCGCGTCATCACGGCGGGATTCTGGAAATCGTCGCCCAGGCGCTGACCGTTGAGGAAGAATGCCGGTGTCGAATTGACGCCTGCAGCGTCGGCGGCATTCAAAGAACGCATCATGCGTTCGCGCCCGGCTTCGTCATTGAAGCTTGCCATTACTTGCGGCTCGGTCAGGCCCCACTCGGCCCCGGCGGCAACGAGGCTTGTCACCACGCCGCCCATTGTGCCGGTCTCGAGGATTGCGTGTTGGCGCTCGAACAGAATGCCTAGACGGCGGAAATACTCGGGTGCGTCCGCATTGCCGCAGCGCGCCAGTTGAAACATGCCGAACGCAACAGCAGGCGGCGGCGTCAGCATCTCGCTCAAAGTCAGCCGGACGCGGCCGGTGTCGATATAATTGGTCTTCAGCGTCGCCCAGTTGGTGGCGTGAAAGTGTGCACAGTGAGAGCAGGCGGCGGACGCGTATTCGACCAACTGAACAGGGGCAGTGGCCGAGCCGAGGCTCATAGCGTCCGCATTG
>JBEBHI010000063.1:0-19083 GCA_040080935.1 Terricaulis sp. | reverse complement strand
CCCCACAAGGGGGCGGGGAGCTAGTGTGACACAACCTGCTTCGGGCCACCGTCCGGAGCAGTGCGCGGCTCGATCGTTTCTTGCGCTGACACCGGCGCCGCCGGTTTCCCCTGAGCGAAAAACTCCAGCTCCGCGTTGAGCGCGCCGCCGAGCAAGAAAATCAGCGCCGTCACATAAAGCCAAAGCAGTAACGCTACGACGCTCGCGAGCGAGCCGTACGCTGCGCCAAAGCCCGGAAATTCGCGCAGCGCAAAAGTGAGCGCGCTCGAAGCCAGCAGCCACAAAATCGGTGTTATGATCGCGCCGGGCCAAAGCCACTTCCACGGCGGCGGCCGCCGTCTCGGCCCCCAGCGATAAAGGATCAGCGTCACGGCCACTGCCGCGCCGCCAAGTACCGGCCAGCGCAGCGCCAACAGCAAAATCTCCGCGCCGCTATCTGCGTTGATGAACGCCAGCGCCACCGGCGCCACGCCCATCAGCATGATCGCAAACACGCTTAGCCCAAGGCCGTACAACGTGAACATGCCCGCCGCGATGTAACGCCCCAACGCACGCCGCTTCTCTGCGCGTCGGTTCACAGCGGTCAGCGCCATCAACACCCAGCGCGTGCCCTGCAGCGCGCTCCACAAGGCGAGCACGAAGTTAAACAGCGCACCCCAAGCCAAGCCATCGGTGCTTTGCGAGAGCAGGCGCATGACTTGCTCATGGATGATGTTCACCACCGCATCAGGCGCGACGCCGCCAAGCGCGCGGATCTGATCGCCGATCCAAGTCGGATCGCCAAAGATGCCGACGAACGCGACCACGGCTGCAATCCCCGGGATCACCGCCATCAAGCCGAAGAACGCGACGCCGGCGGAAATTAAGGCAAGGTTCGCGCGCTCAGCCGTCGCCGCGACGCCGCGCAAAACGCAGAGCCATTGCGACAGCGTCAGCGAGAATGGGCTGGTCGCTGCGGTGGGGGTTACGGGACAGGCGTCGGCGGTCATGCCGGAAAAACGGGAACCGCCGCAGCAAGGTTCCCGCTTCTTGTTGCGGAAACGCTGCGAATTCAGGCATGTCGCGAACCATGACGCTTCGCCTCGCCTTCATGGGTTCTCCTGCGTTCGGCTTGCCGACGCTGGAAGCGCTGATCGCGGCTGGGCACGAGATCGCGTGCGTCTATTCGCAGCCGCCGCGTCCAGCTGGGCGCGGCAAGAAGGAACGGCTAACGCCTGTCCACGAATTCGCCGCCGCGCACGGTATCGAAGTCCGTACGCCGAAGAGCTTGAAGAAGGCGCCTGAGCAAGAAGCGTTCGCCGCGCTCAATCTGGATCTAGCGATCGTCGTCGCCTACGGCCTCATCCTGCCGAAGCCGATCCTCGAAGCGCCCAAGCGCGGCGCGCTCAATCTGCACGGCTCGCTTCTTCCGCGCTGGCGCGGCGCGGCGCCGATACAGCGCGCCATCATGGCTGGCGATCAGATCACCGGCGTTCAGGTGATGCGGATGGAAGAAGGGCTCGATACCGGGGCGATACTTTCGACCGCGACAACACCGATAGATTTCGACGACACCACCTCGACTGTGCACGATAGATTGTCCGCGATAGGCGCGACTTTGATGCGCGATACGCTGGAGAAATTCGAGCGCGGCGAAACCACCGAGACGCCGCAATCTGAAGAAGGCGTCATCTACGCCCACAAGATAACGCCCGCCGAAGCGCGCATCGATTGGACCCGGCCCGCACGCGAGGTCGACGCCATAATCCGTGGCCTTTCGCCCGCGCCTGGCGGCTGGTTCGAGCTGAACGGTGTCCGCGTGAAGGCTTTGCTGTCGCGTGTCGGCCAGGGCGCCGGCGCCCCCGGCGAGGTGTTGGACGATGCGTTTTTGATCGCCTGTGGCGAAGGCGCTGTGCGATTGCTCACAGTCCAGCGCGAGGGGCGTGGCCCGCTTGCCGCAGATATTTTTTTGCGCGGTCAGCCGGTTCCCGCAGGCGCGCGGCTCGCTTGAGCCGGACCGTCTCGGCGGCTAAGAACGCGCCAGAGGGTGTTGTATGATGTTACGCGTTGTCTTGGTTGCATTGGCGCTGGCTGTGGCCGGCTGCAATCAGCAATCCGCCAGCACAGATGCCGCCGACAGCGGGCCGCAGCTCGATGCGCCAGCGCCCGAGAGTGAGCCTTCGCGGGCATTCGCCGCCGCTAATGACGCCGCGCGCGCCGTCTCGAACGAACTCACTGTCTCGGTCACGCAAGAATTCCCGGATGCGGCGGACGCTGACATTCAGGAGCGTCTGTCGCTCCGTGGGGGCAACGGCCTCAACGTCAACGCGCTGGTCACCGGCGCAATCTCGCCGGCCACGCAAGTCGGCGGTCAGACGTTGCGCGCTTTGCTCGGTCTCGCCGTCGAGGAGCCGCAAGTGCTCGTGTATCGCGTGACGGAAGCTGCAGGCACGCCAGGCCTCTGCACCGAAGGTGCGCCGACCTTCATTGTGGTGTGGGAGCCATCGGCCCCCGGCGACGCGTCGATCAAGATCGTCGGCATCACCGGCGGCGCGCCCGGCGCTGGCGACTCCCGCGCCTGCCCAATGCTCGAGTACCGGCGCTCGTAAGGGCGCATGCGCTACAAACTCACGATCGAATACGACGGCCGCCCGTTCCACGGCTGGCAGCGTTTGCCGGATGCGCCGAGCGTGCAGGGTGCGCTGGAAGACGCCGCCGAGAAACTGACGGGTGTCCGCACTGAGGTGATCGGCGCCGGCCGTACTGATTCAGGTGTCCACGCTTATGCGCAGGTGGCGCACGTCGATATCGATAAGGCGCTGCAAGGTTGGCAGATCGTAGAAGCGCTCAATGCGCACATCCGGCCGCATCCGATCTCAGTGCTGAGCGCCGAAGAAGCGGCGCCCGATTTTCACGCGCGCTTCGATGCAACGGCACGTGCGTACACCTATGAACTCATCAACCGCCGCGCCCCGCTCGCGTTGGATGTCGGGCGCGCCTGGCGCATAGGCCGCCCGCTTGATGTGCGGATGATGGACGAGGCGGCGCAAGTTCTGCGCGGCAACCACGATTTTACGACGTTCCGTGACACCAAGTGCCAGGCGAAGAGCCCGGTGAAGACCTTGGACATCGCTTCCGTCGAAGCCATCGATGAGCAAGTGATCTTTCACTTTGAAGCTCGCAGCTTCCTGCACAGCCAAGTCCGCTCGATGGTCGGCACACTTGTGGAAGTAGGCCTCGGCAAGATGAGCGTCGAGGACGTCGCCGCTGCGCTCGCCGCCGCGGACCGCGCACAATGCGGTCCAGTGGCCCCGCCTGACGGGCTTTATCTGGTGCGCGTGGACTACGCCGCGAAGTAGCGCTTCAGCACCGCCTCATAGCATCGGGCCAAGGTGCGCACGTCTTCGACAGCACAATGTTCGTCGACCATGTGTGCGGTCTCGTTGCGCAGGCCGAGTTCGGCCACCTGGCAATAGAGTCGGAAGAAGCGTGCATCGGATGTGCCGCCCGTCGTTGTGAGCGCTGGCTCAATGCCGAAGGACTCTTTCACGGAGGCGCGCAGCATATCGGTGAACGGACCAGGGTCGGTGTAGAATGCCAAACTTTGGGAGCTGATCGTGCGCGAGTACTTAGTGCCCGCGCGCTCAGCTGAAGCGTTCGCCGTTTCATCGATCCACGCGAGCAAGGTCTCGGCCGTGTGGTTGGTGTTGAAACGGATGTTCAGCTTCGCCGTCGCGCGCTGCGGGATGACATTGTGCGCCGTGTTGGCGACATCGACGCTCGTCACTTCCAGGTTTGAAGGATCAAACCCAGGCGCACCATCATCCAAACAGCGCGACTTCAGCGCGGTGAGGGCTTCAACCAATGGCGTCACCGGGTTTCGCGCCCGCTGCGGGTAGGCGACGTGGCCTTGCTTGCCCTCCATCGTCAGCACGACGTTCAAACTGCCGCGCCGGCCATTTTTGATCACATCGCCGACCCGGGCTTCGCTGGTCGGCTCACCCACCACGCAATGATCGATCTTCTCGCCATCGGCCGCGAGCGCTTCAAGCACGCGCTTGGTGCCGTCGACGGCCGGTCCTTCTTCGTCGCATGTCAGCAGAAACGAGATCGAACCTTTCGGCGCGCCGCCGGCCAAGAAATTTTCCGTCGCCGCGATCATTGCCGCGATGGCGGTCTTCATGTCGGTGGCGCCGCGGCCGTACAAAATCCCATCGCGGATCTCCGCCGCGAATGGATCGCTAGCCCAACCATCGCCGGGCGGCACAACATCTAGGTGGCCAGCGAAACAAAAATTCGGCGCCGCATCACCAGTGCGTGCGTAAAGATTATCGACCAAACCAAACTTGTAGCGCTTCACACGGAAGCCCAACGACTCAAGTTTTTCCTGCGCCAAACCCATGACGCCCGCTTCAGTCGGCGTCACGGAAGCCCCACGCATTAGGGCTTGGGCGAGCGGGATCGGATCGGTAAGAGTGCGAGAGTCCATGAGTGACATGTGTAGCGGCGCGCACGCCGGTGCAAAAGGGGGAACGCCATGAGCGATGTCGCGCCGGCAGAGATTGCGCCGGTTGAGGCTGCGTCCGCCGAGATTGCTCCGGTTGAAGCCGAGCAGCGGATCAAAACGTTGGACGTTCTGCGCGGCCTGGCAATCCTGGGCATCTTAGCGGTCAACGCGCCCTTCTTTTCGGCGCCCTGGCAGACGGCGGTGAACCCCACGCTCGAACCGCTCGCGATCAATGACGCGAATGCTTGGTCCTGGTTCGTGCCGCACGTCTTCTTTGAGGTGAAGTTTATCACGCTGTTCTCGCTGCTCTTTGGCGCGAGCTTATTCCTCGTTGGCGGTGAGCGCAGCGATTTGGAGCGTGGAAAGGTACTGCGCCGGCGCCTCTTCTGGATGCTCATCTTCGGCATCATCCACGGCGCGGCGATCTGGTTCGGCGATATTTTGACCGTGTATGCGATCAGCGGCTTCATCATGCTGTTTGCGCGTTCGTGGCGGCCGCGCACTTTGCTGATCACGGGCGGCGTTCTTTACCTCTTGCTTTGCGGTTTTGCGGCGCTGAGCGCCGGCGCCGTGACGCTGATTTCCGCCAACTCGGTGGAGGAGTTGCGCCTTCAAGTTTGGGCGCCGGTGGCCGAGAGCGTCGATGCGACAATCGCGGCTTTCGGCGGATCATTCTCGGAATCGCTCAATGCCAATTTCGACGCATGGAAGGCATTCCTACCGTTCGAGATCTTCAACACCGTGCCTCGAACCATCGCGCTGATGATGATCGGGCTGGGCTTGTTTAAGATTGGATTCTTGAGCGGTAAGTCGCCAGTGGCTGCCTACGCGTTGGGCATTGCTGTTGGCGCGGTCGCGCTTGCGATCGTTGCTTATCAAGCGACGCTCAATAGCGCCGCAGGGTTCGAGTTCGTTCACATGCAAACGCGCGGCGCATTGGTGAATCCGGCGCTCTCGATTTTGATTTCGCTGGGTTACGCCAGCGCGCTCATTCTTTGTGTCAAATCCGGCGCGCTCACTTTCCTGACCAACGCGCTCGCGCCAGTAGGGCAAATGGCGTTCACGAACTACATCGCGCAAAGCGTGATTATGACAGCAATCTTCTATGGCGGTCGCGGCCTTGGGCTCTACGGCGAAGTGGAACGCGACAGTTTGATGGGGATCGTGCTCGGCGTTTGGGCGCTGCAATTGGTTTGGTCGCCGCTTTGGCTTTCGCGCTTCAAGACGGGCCCGCTCGAATGGGCGTGGCGGCGCTTGAGCTATGGCAAGGCGCTTGCCATCCGCAAAGCGGTGGCGGCATAGTTCAAAAAACGGTGGAGGAAACAAAAATGAAGAAATTTGTCGCCGCTCTCGCGCTCGGCGCTGCACTCATTGCTGGACCTGCTTTCGCGGGCACGATGGACAACACCTACGGCAACACCATCGTCGTAACGTATCCGAACGGCGCACAGGCGCTCTATTTCTTCAATGCTGACGGCACGTTCACCGGTACAGCGCCGGGCGGCTCGCAGATGGCGGGCACCTACACCGCCGAAGGCGAGCACCTTTGCCTCATCCCGCCGAGCGGCCAAGCGCCAACGTGCACCACTATCGCGACGGATAAGAACGTCGGCGACACCTGGACGCAAAGCGCAGCGGACGGTTCGCAAATCAGCGTCGAGCTTCGCGCCGGGCGTTAGTCGCGCAGCAATTCGTTGACGCCAGTTTTCGCGCGCGTTTGTGCATCGACACGTTTGACGATCACAACGCACGCGAGGCTCGGCCCGCCTTTCGGATCAGGCAGTGAGCCGGGCACCACGACCGAATAGGCCGGTACTTCGCCGCGGAATTGTTCGCCGGTGGCGCGGTCGATGATCTTGGTCGATTGGCTGATGAACGTGCCCATCGCGAGCACGGCGCCTTCGCGCACGATCACGCCTTCGGCCACTTCCGAACGCGCGCCGATGAAGCAACCATCTTCGATGATCGTCGGGTTCGCTTGCAGTGGTTCAAGTACGCCGCCGATGCCGGCGCCGCCGGAAATGTGCACATTCTTGCCGATCTGCGCGCATGAGCCGACCGTCGCCCAGGTATCGACCATCGTGCCTTCATCGACATAAGCGCCGATGTTCACGAACGAGGGCATCAGCACGACGTTCTTGCCGATGAAACTGCCATAGCGCGCCACGGCGCCGGGCACGCTGCGAAAGCCGGCTGCCTCAAACTCGCCAGCGCCCCAGGCGCCCGTCTTCAGAAAGACCTTGTCCCAATGGTTGGCGAATGTCGGGATTGAAACGTTGTCGTCACGGAAGAGCATGTTCGGCGAGAGGCGAAACGAGAGCAGCACGGCCTTCTTCAGCCAATCATGTGTCGTCCAAACACCGTTTGTGTCGCGCGTTGCGACGCGCGCCTGGCCGCTATCGAGAAGATTCAAAGCGCTCTGAACCGCCTCGCCGACTTTGCCGATCTGCTTCGTCGGCGAAAGCTCGGCGCGCTTTTCCCAGCCCGCTTCGATTTCGGCTTTGATTTCGTCGATGTTCGTCATGGGGCTGAGCTACCGCGTTTTGGTGGTCAAAGCCAGCTTGCCCACCGCTGCGTCAGAGCCTGCGCAATAGGACTTTCACGTCCGGCGCGTGATGATCGACGTACGGCGGCAGCGGTGCGGGATGCACTGGGCCGACGAGCGCGGTGACGAAACCAAGTTCATGCGCGGGCTCCAGGTTTCGCAGCGTATCTTCAACCAGGATCGCGCCGCGCGCCTCGATGTTGCAACGCTGGAGCAGGCGTTCGTAGCAGGCGCGTTGCGGCTTAGGTGTGAGCTCCGCGTCTTCGATATCGAAGACCTGATCGAAGAGATCGCCGAGCTTCAAGCTGTCCAGCACACGCTGCGCGTGACCGCCGCCGCCGTTTGTGAAAATGATGCGCCGGCCGGGGAGCGCCGCGATCAGCGCGCGAAGCTCCGGATCGGGCTCCAGCACCGAATGGTCGGCCTCGTGCACATCCAGCAGGAAGTCGCGCGCATCAATGCCGTGATGGCGCATCAGGCCAACGACGGTCGCACCGTACTGATGGAAGTAGCGTTCGCGAATATCGAGCGCGCCCTCGGTTTCGAGGCCGGTTTTGCGTGCAATGTAGCTCGTCATCCGATCGCCGATCTCATCGTAGAGCGCGCGAGCGGGGTAGAGCGTGTTGTCGAGATCGAACACCCAGGTGTTGATGCCGGCGAAGGACACTATTCGCCGCCGCCGCGGTCCTGTGTTGGCACGGTCGGCGCGGTTGGCGGATCGAGGCCACGGCGTGCTGCCGCCGTTGACGGCACATCGACTTCATCGCCAGCAGCCGGCGTCAGCTGACGCGGCATTACGCCCGGTTCGAGGAAATCGCGCTCTTCGAAATCGACGACCAAGCCGTCGCGGTTGCGCGCGCCGATGCGGGTGAACAGCGTGGTTGCATAGTAGCGGCTCTCGCAATGCTCGCGGCCGAGGATCGCGAAGCGCGCTGGGCTGGTGCAGAACGGTTCGCCGCCGGCCGCGAGATAACGCGGGCCTTGCGGTGAATCGAGCGAGGCGTGGACGTAATAGACTTCCTGGATCAGCACTTCATCGATGGTGCGCACGCAGCCGCCCGGCGCGAGCGCCCACCAGCCGCGGCTTTCCCAACCTTCACCGCGACGGCGTGCGATCGAGGTCCACACACGTCCGCGTGTCCGGTTGCAAAGCGTAAGGCCGACTTGGCCGGCCCGGCGGCGCGCTGCGGTTTCGAGCGCGTCGATCAGCTGATCTTGGCTCGCTGTCGGAGAAAGGCGCGCGGTGGTGCGGAATTGCGCAATGGCTTGCGCGATGCGGCGCGGATCGACGCCGCGGCGGCCCTCACTCACTTCATAACCGGCATCAACGAGCAAACGCTGCAGACCGAGTTGGCGCGCGCGCGCGATCGTGTATTGGCCCGCTTCAGAGAAGGAGGTGCGCCAGCTGTCGCGCTTGTTGATTTGCACGCGGCGGAAGCGGCGCTCCTCGAAGCTCTCGGTGCAGCGCGGTGGATTTTCGATTTGGAATTGGCGCGCGGGATCGACGCAGAGGCGTGCATCGCCCGTCCATTGCTGGCGCCCGCCGCGGTGGGCGGAGGAGGTGCGCGCGTAGAGATAGTGCGTGCCGCGCGCGAGCGGTGCGCCAACGGCGACGCGGCACTCACCGGGGCGCAGGCGAGTCCAGCCTTGCACTTGGATGGCGCGGCCATCCGGGCGGCCGGTCGCGGCTTCGAGCACGTACGTCGTCTCGTTGCAGACCTGCCAACCGTTCGGCGCGCGCTGCTGCTGTTGTTGCGCGACGGCGCTACCCGCGAACGCGAGTGCTCCAACGCTTGCAACCACCGCCAGCGCGGCGAGTGCGACGCGTTTATTGAATAAGCGTGCCAGCGCCATGTTCGGTGAACAATTCCATGAGCAGGACGTGCGGAGTGCGCCCGTCGAGAATGACCGCAGCTTCGACGCCTTGGTCGAGTGCGGCGATGCAGGTTTCGAGTTTCGGGATCATGCCACCAGTGGCAGTGCCGTCGTCGATCAGCTTGCGCGCATCGGCGACGCTCATCTCGCGGATGAGATTGCCGTCCTTGTCGAGCACGCCCGGGATGTCCGAGAGCAGCAAGAAGCGCTTTGCTGAGAGCGCCTTGGCCATGGCGCCGGCAGCGGTGTCGGCATTGATGTTGTAGGTGCGGCCATCCTCGGCGACACCGATCGGTGCAACGACAGGAATGTAATCTTCCGGCGCATTGATCAGCGCTTGAATCAAAGTCGGGTCCACATCGACGGGCTCGCCGACATAACCAAGGTCGACAACCTGCTCGATCATGCTGTCCGGATCTTTGCGCGTGCGCACAGCTTTCTCACACGTGATCAGGCGCGCATCTTTGCCGGACAAGCCAACGCCGCGCACGTCGGCTTCACGGCCAGCTGCCGTAATTAAATGCGCGAGCTCTTTGTTGACGCTGCCTGACAGCACCATCTCCGCGACTTCCATTGTCTCGGCGTCGGTCACGCGCAGCCCGTCCACGAATTGCGATTTCACGCCTGCCCGGTCGAGCATGCGGCTGATCTGCGGCCCGCCGCCGTGAACGACGACAGGATGCAAGCCCACGAGCTTCAAAAGGACGACGTCTGCGGCGAATTTGCGGGCGGTTTCTGTATCGCCCATGGCGTGGCCGCCATATTTCACCAGCACGATCTCGCGGTCGTAGATCTGGATGTACGGAAGGGCTTCCGCGAGCGTCTTCGCTGCGGTCAAACCTTCTTCCAGCGCCGCCATGCGGTCTTTCGGGGGAAGCTTGCTCACGCGCGGTTCCTAAGCGGTATCGCCGCTCACGCCAAGGCGGCGATTTCAGCCCGGAGAAGCTCAATCCCCAGGCCAGTTTCGCTGGAAGTGGCGATAATTTCAGGGTGCGCGGCGGGACGCTTGGCGATTGCAGCGTTGGTCGCCGTTATGAGGGTCGCGATCTCGGTTGGTTTGACCTTATCGGCTTTGGTCAACACCAGCTGGTACGTCACTGCAGCCTTATCGAGCGCGTCCATGACATCCTTGTCATCCGGCTTGAGGCCATGGCGGCCGTCGATGAGTAGGACGACGCGTTTGAGTGGCATGCGCCCACGCAGGTAGTCGCGTGTGAGCGTCGTCCAGCGGCCAATCTCGTTCTTTGGCGCCTTGGCGTAACCGTAGCCTGGCAAGTCCACCAAGCGCAGCACATCGCCTACGCGGAAGAAGTTGAGGTCACGCGTGCGGCCCGGCTCAGTCGATGCGCGCGCCAATTTCAGACGGCCCGTCAGCGCGTTGATCAACGAAGACTTGCCGACATTGGAGCGCCCCGCGAACGCGATCTCAGGAACGCCTGCCTCTGGCAAGAACTCCATGCTCGGCACGCCGCGCTCAAAGTCGATCGGTCCAGCGAAGAGCAGGCGGCCGGCTTCGATGCGTTCTGCTTCTTCTTGATCCGACACTATCGCACGCGCCTCCAATGAGCGCGCTATTCAGCGGCAGCGGGTTTGAACCGTTTAGCGATGAACTTATCGAGCTGGGTTTCCACGCCTTGCCTGCGCATAATCACGTATTGTTGCAGGATCGAGAGCGAGTTCGACCAGGTCCAGTAGATCACCAGACCCGCCGGGAATGCGGCGAACATCACCGCGAACAGCACCGGCAGGAAGCGGAAGATCTGCGCCTGCATCGGATCTGTTGGCGGCGGCGACAGCGCTTGCAGCGCCAGCATCGAGACACCGTAGAGGATCGGCCAAACGCCGATGACCAGCGCGCCCGCAAAGAGCCCCGATACGTCATAGGGCAGCAAACCGAACAGGTTGAAGATCGAGGTCGGATCGCGCGCCGAGAGATCGTGGATCCAGCCCACGAACGGCGCGTGACGCATTTCGATCGTCACGGTTAGCGTTTTGTAGAGCGCGAAGAACACCGGGATCTGCATCAGGATCGGCACACAGCCGGCCACAGGATTGATCTTTTCGGTTTGATAGAGCTTCAGCGTTTCTTGCTGCTGGCGCTGCTTATCTGCTGCATAGCGCTCCTGGATTTCCTTCATCTTCGGCTGCATGCCGCGCATCTTCGCCATCGATTTGAAGGACTGATAGACGAGCGGGAACATCAACATCTTGATGACGACGGTCGACGCCAAAATCGCCATGGCGAAGTTGAAGGTGATGCCCCAACCAGCGAACAGCTGACCGAACCAGTGCAGCATCGCGAAGAACGGGCGCGTCAGGAACCAGAAATTGCCCCAGTCGATCGCATCATCGAAGCGCGGGATCGCCGCTTGGTGCGTTGCCGCGTCGCCGCTCTGGTAGGTGTTCAGAAGTTCGTAGCGCTTGGCGCCAGCGAACAAACGTTGCGTGTACGTGACTTCGCCGCCCGCGGGCACTTCGCGCCAATCGCCGCGATAGGCAGCGAGATAATCATTGCGGCCGTCTTGGGTGCGCGCGTCGTAATAGCCTGAGATGCGCTCACCTTGATCGGGAACGATCGCCGTCAGCCAGTAATGGTCCGTGATGCCAAACCAACCGCCTTGCACAGTAAAGTCGAGCAGGCGCTGGTCGTCGCCAACGTCGCCGCGTACGCGATTGCGCGCATGTTTGTCAGCAGCGCTAAAGCTCTCCTGACGTCTGCGATTGTCAGGCCCGACCGCGCCGACGAACCCTTGGTGAACGATTGGCAGAGGCTTGTAGTGCTCAGGCAGGCCGTCGCGGCGCACGGTTCCGAAGGGGCGCACACTGATCGGCGCAGCGGTGCCGTTGTGCACGACGTCCCGGATCGTGAACATGAAATGCTCGTCGATCGAAATCGTGCGCTCAATCGTGCGGCCATCGCCAGGATTGAATGTCAGCGTGACCGGCGTGGTTGGCGTGAGGCGTGAACCTTCCGCGGTGGTCCACTGGCTGCGCGCGTCGGAGAGCGCAGAGGTCGCCTCTCCATTCCGCGATTCCCATCCGAAGAACGCGTCATGGCCGTATTGCGTATTGATCGGCGACAGCAGCGTGATCTCCGCGCTGTTGGGATCCATCGTCTCGCGATATTGGCGCAGGCTGAGATCATCGATCCGCGCGCCTTCCAGTGAGATCGAGCCGTCGACTTCGGCGGTATCGATCGCCACCCGCCCAGATGCGGCGCCGAGGGCGTCCGCGCGCGTGACCGGTCCGGAGGCAGTTGCGACAGGCGCCGTCGGCGTCGCGCCGTCAGTGGTTTCGGTCGGCGTCGCGTTCGCTTGTTGCTGCTGCTCTTGCGTGTGCTGCAACTCTGCTTGCGCGCGCTGTTGCTCCTGCAGACGCTCGCGCGCGGGGCCGTTGTAGAAAAACTCGAAGCCCGACCAGATCGCCACCGAAATCACGATCGCCAGGATCAAGTTGCGAGTCTCATTCGGACTCATGCCGCCGCCTGGATTCTGCATCTGAGTTCAGTCGCTTTCGGTTGATTTTGCGGGAGCTTTGGCGCGTTTCGCCGGCCCGCCAGGGGCTTCCAAGTCGGCGCGGAGCCTTATCAGCGCGTTTCCAAGATCGTCAAGCAAAGCAGCCCACGGCGCAGATGGGGTCTGTTGCCGCGCCACCAAGACATAGTCGACGCCGGGAAGGCCGTGTTCGGGCAGAAGGCGACGAGCCGCCTCGCGGAGCCGACGTTTTGCACGATTGCGCTCCACCGCGCCGCCGACCCTCTTGGACGCCGTGAAGCCAACGCGGATGGCGCCTGCGGCTTCGCGGCGGCGCGCCTCAACCAGGACGCCGCCCCGCGACGCACGCAAACCCGCGCGCACAAACAGAAATTGTGCGCGTTTGGTCAGGCGTTGCAGGGTTGGACCGGAGGTCATTGGGCCGGACTTCTAGCCCGGCAGAGGCGATTAGGCCGAGAGCTTCTTGCGGCCCTTGGCACGGCGGCGCGAGAGCACCTTTTGGCCGCCCTTGGTCGCCATACGGGCGCGGAAGCCGTGGCGGCGCTTACGAACGAGCCGGCTGGGCTGGTAGGTCCGCTTGGTGCTCACGACGACGCCTCAATACTTAGGGGCCCACGTTGGGCCGGAAAACGAAGGGGCGGGGATTACCCCAGCCCCTCAGAAGCGTCAAGGCGATCAGGCCGGGACAAATGCCCTGGCGATCACAAATACAATCGCGACGGCCCAAAGCGACCCAAGAAACCACATCGCCCGCCGGTCCGGCGGCTTGAAACGGGATAACATTGTGAGGCTCCTTCCGGCTGCCTTAAGTCCCCATGCCGACGATATTCACAGGGTAGACCCGGCCAAGGTTCCCGACGAGTGAATTCGCGGTTCGGTTCCGAAACGGACCCCGCGCCTGACAAAAACCCGGAGTTTGCGGTAGGGCATTGCTCGAATGAGCCTCCCCGACGATTCCGCGCGCGATGGCGGCCCTTGGCGGCGCGCTCGGGAGTTCGTCGATAGCCTGGCTGGGCGTCTACTCGGGCTGACCGCCCTGGCTGTCATCGCCGGCGAAATCTTTGTGTTCGCGCCGGCGCTGGCGGGCTTCCACGAAAGCTGGCTGCGTGAGCGCATCAATCTGGCGCAGATCGCGGCGCTCGCCCTCGAGGTGACGCCCGACGACGACACCGTCACTCAGCCACTCGAATTCGATCTCATCAGTTCGGGCGTCCAGCGCGTGGCGATACAGCGCGAGGGCGAGCGCGTCTTGATCATGGAAGCGCCTAACGCGCCGAACAATGAGCGCTTGGTGCTCTACGATTATATGCGCGCGAGTGGGTGGCAGCGTTTCCGATGGGCCGTCGATACATTTCTGGCGCCGCCGGGGCGGGTGTTGCGCGTGCTCTCGCGCCCACGCTTCGAGAGCGGCGAGTTCGTTGAGATCGTGCTGACAGAGCGGCCGCTTAAGGAAGCGGTGAACCGCTTCGCAACGCGCTTTGCGCGCGTGTCGATGCTGATCCTCATTGCCGCTGGCACGCTCATCTATTTTGCTCTCAGCGCTGCGTTTGTGCGGCCGATGAGCGATCTTACCGAAGCCATCGAGCGCTTCCGCGACAAACCGGAGGACGTCTCGATCGCGTTTCCGCGCAGCCAACGCAGCGACGAAATTGGCCGCGCCCAGCGCGCTGCGGCTGATATGGCCGAGCAGGTGCGCAATTCCTTGCGGCAGAATGAGCGTCTCGCTGCGCTCGGCGCGGCTGTAGCGCGCATTGGTCACGATCTGCGCAACATGCTGTCGACGGCGCAATTGGTCGCCGACCGCCTCGCCCAATCTGAAGATCCAGCCGTGCGCCAACTCGCGCCGCGTCTTGAGCGCACGATCGATCGCGCCGCGGGTCTCGCTGCCTCGACGCTAAAGTATGGCCGCGCCGACGAGGACCCGCCCGTGCTGGCGAAGGTAGATGTCGCCGAAGCGGCGGAAGAAGCGGCGGCTGAATCTCTGATTGGCTTTGCCGGTGTCGCGTACAAGGCCGACATTGAGCGCGGCCTCGCCTGCGTCGCCGACGCGGATCACCTGCATCGCATTTTGGGCAATCTCATCCGCAACGCGGCGCAAGCAATGAAGGACCACACGCGGCGCGACAAAGAACTGGTTGTGCGCGCGGTGCGCGCCGAAGGCCGCTGCGAGATCGAGGTGATCGATCACGGCCCAGGTGTGCGCGAGAATTTGCGTGATCGCTTGTTTGAGCCCTGGGTGTCCGCCGCCCCCGAAGCCGGCGGCACAGGCCTTGGTCTCGCCATCGCGCGCGAACTCACACGCTCGATGGGCGGCGAACTCGAACTCACACGCACCGGCGCGGAAGGCACGACCTTCCGCATCACGCTGCCCGCGGGTTGAAACACGGGCGCAACATGAAGCGGATAAATCCTTCAGCAGAGGGAGACGATCATGCGAACAGTGCTCTTCGCCATTCTGGTCTTGGCCGCGTGCTCCGGCACGGCGCAATCGCAAACGCGCTACGATCTTTATATCTTCCAGCCACGCGACAACGGCCCTGAGACCTACGTGTTCGCGGGCGGCAACGCGGTCTCCGCCGTTGAGGTGCGTGGTTGCGGTGACGTGAGTATGCTGGCCGATGCGAGCGCGGTAGCGTCGAATTTGAGCGCGCGGCGCCACGCTGACGACGTGAGTGTTGTCACCGTCTCCGGCCGGGGCTCACATGTCGATCTCAGCAGCTGCCCGCCTGACGAAGAGTTCGATGAACCGAACGAACGCGACAATCTGGTCGTGGTCGAGAACATGACCGGCGCGCAGATGCGCCGCATCGTTCGGACTCTAGATGCAGCGCCCGACAACGTGCGCGGTCAGATTATCGCGACGCTCGGCTTGGGCTAGGCGCAGGCGCCGGTGCGATGCTGCGGACGACGCCTTCACGCCGCGGATCGGCGCCGCCTTCAAGCGTGCCGTTGGCGCCGACGCGGATGGCGTGAAGTCCACTGACTTCGCCCAAGCCCGTCTGCTGCAAGTCCCAGCCGCGCGCCGTCAACGCCTCAGCAATGCCCGGCGGCAAGCGATCAATCTCCGTGCCGATCTGTGCAGTGCGCGCGGTGGCGTTGCCGTAATCGATCGCCTGCTGCACCGGCAGATTCCAATCGAGGATGCCAATAGTCGTGCGCGCCGTGTAGCCGACAATGGACGAACCACCCGGCGATCCGATCACCAATTCGAGCTCGCCATTGCGATCGAGCACGATTGTTGGCGTCATTGACGAACGTGGCCGCTTGCCTGGTGCGACCGCGTTAGCCACCGGCCGGCCATTCAGATTTGGCTCGAAGGCAAAGTCGGTGAGTTGGTTGTTCAACAAGAAGCCGTTGGTCATGCGCTGCGAGCCGAACACGCTCTCAACTGTCGCCGTCATCGACACCGCGTTGCCCCATGCATCGACAATGACGAGGTGGGTGGTGCCGTTGTCGTTGCTCACGGCGCGCCCCCAGCTCTCGAAGAGATTGCCCGTGCCAGGAGGAATGCCGGGGTTCACTTGCGTTGGCGCGTGAGCGACGTCGATCAGTCTGGCGCGTGCATCGAGATATTCGGGCGCGATGAGTTCAGTTGTCGGCACCGGTACAACGGTGTCGTCGCCCATGTAATAATCGCGGTCAGCGTAGGCGAGGCGGCTGGCCCACAAGAACGCCGACCAATCATCGGCGCTCTGCGCGCCTTCAGGATGCGGACGCGCGCGCTCGTACATGCCGAGGATCGCGATCATCGCATTGCCCGATGCCGGCGCGTTGGTTGAGCACACGCGATAGACGCGATAGGCGCCGCACACCGGTTCAAACCGGCGCGCCTGCGCGTTTCGCAAATCGTCGAGCGTCAGCGTGCCCGCGCGTGGATTGCGGCGTGCAGCCGCGACGATGGCTTCCGCGATTGGCCCTTCGCTCAATGCACGCGGACCTTGCTCAGCGATCGCGCGCAACGTCGCGGCGTAAGCTGGGTTGCGCAGCAAAGCGCCAACCGGCAGCGGATTGCCGCGGCGGTCGAAGAAATACGCGCGGGCTTCGAAATCGGCGCGCAAGCGCATGCGTTCGCCCGCGGCGGCGATGAAGCCCGCCAAGCGCGGTGAAATTTCAAAGCCGCTTTCCGCCAAACGGATCGCGGGCTCAAACAGACGCGCCCACGGCAAGCGCCCGTGATCTTCGTGCGCCAGCTTCATCATCGAGATCAGCAATGGCGTGCCGATCGAGCGCCCGCTCGCTTGTGCATCGAGAAACGGCATTGGCCGCCCGCGCGCGTCGAGGAACATGTCCGGGCGTGCGCCTGCGGGCGCGAGCTCGCGCCCATCGTAACCGCCGATGCGTTCGCTTGCGGCGTCGTAGAAGAGCATGAAGCCGCCGCCGCCGATGCCGGATGATTGCGGCTCGACCAAACCAAGCACCAGTTCCGCCGCGATCGCCGCGTCGACCGCACTGCCGCCCGCGTTCAAAATTTCAATCGCCGCATCGACGGCATGCGGGTTTGCCGCCGCCGCCATCGCTTCGCCGCGCGGTGCGCTTTGAGGGGCTTCGCCCGGCATCGAACCTGATGCGCACGCAACCAGCGCCAACGCTAAGAGTGGCGCGGCAATGCGCTTCAACGATTGCTTGTCAAACATCAGGACGCTTCCTACGAGTGCGTGCTCTAGCGCGGCGGGTTTGAAATTCGCCCCGTCTGTGTGGCGGGCTGAGAGCGAATTTCAAACCCAAAAGCCGCGCTAGCAACCAAAAATGAAAAGCGCCCTTTGAACTTGAAGTGCGACAATCCGCTTGACCCAACAATAGGTCGCACTTCAAGTCCGGCGCTTTAACGCGAAAGAGCACGCCCATGGCGCGTCCCGGCCCAAGCAATTCATTGAGTGATGTGGCCGGTTTGTCCATAGGCTGCGCCGAGGACGAGAACGCGCTGACGGGCGTCACGGTGATCGTTCCGGACGTGTGTGCGGTATGCGCGGTCGACGTGCGCGGTGGTGGGCCAGGCACGCGCGAGACCGACGCGCTGGCGCCGGAAAATCTCGTCGATGCGGTCGATGCGCTCGTGCTGAGCGGTGGCTCTGTCTATGGGCTTGCCGCTGCGGACGGTGTCGCCGCCGCCATGGGCGCTGAAGGCCGCGGCTTTGGGCTGATTGATCTGCCCGGCGTTCCGCGCTCGCCCGTGATCCCAGCCGCAATCCTCTACGACCTCGCCAATGGCGGCGCCAAAACTTGGGACGATGCGCCGCCATACAATGCGCTTGGCCGTCGCGCGTATGCAGCGCGCAGCAAGAACGTGCCGCTTGGAAACGCCGGCGCAGGGTTGGGCGCCGTCGCCGGAGCGCTAAAGGGCGGGCAGGGCAGCGCCAGCATCGTCGCGCAGGATGGCATCACTGTTGCGGCGCTCGTGTGCGTAAACAGCTGGGGCTCAACCACGCTGCCGAACCAACGCGCCTTTTGGGCGCATGCGTTCGAGATCGACAGCGAGTTCGGCGCAGTGACGCCAGTTGCGCAGAGCTTCGATGCTGAAGACTGGGGAGGCGCGAAATTTAATCCGCAGCCACGCGCCAACACCACCATCGCCTGCGTCGCCACCGACGCTGCGCTCACGCCTGCCGAAGCCAAACGCGTTTCCCAGATGGCCAGCGCTGGCCTCGCGCGCGCGATCCGGCCGGTGTTTGCGCCGTTCGACGGCGACGTGGTCTTCACGCTCGCGACAGGCGCGCGCGAAACCCCAGAACCGCGCGCCCTGACTATTGCACGCATCGGTGCGCTCGCCGCCGACTGCCTCACCCGCGCTGTCGCGCGCGGGGTCTATTCTGCGCAGAGCGTTGGCGTGCACCGCGCTTGGCGCGATCTGAGCTGACGCGCGCATGGCGCCGGTCATCGTCAATCCCGATAAAGTGCGTTCCTTCAAAGACGGCGACGCCTTCTACAAATGGCTCGCCAAAAACCACGCGCGCGAAGACGAACTCTGGATCAAAATCCACAAAGCCGGTTCGGGCCTGAAATCCATCACGGCCAAAGAAGCGATCGATGTCGTGCTCTGCTGGGGCTGGATCGACGGCGTGCGCAAGAGCTTCGACGAGCAAAGCTTCCTGCAGCGTTACACGCGGCGCACCAAGAAAAGCATTTGGAGCAAGATCAACGTCGACAATGTCGCCCGTCTCATCCGCGAAGAACGGATGACCGAACACGGCCTGCGTGAAGTCGAAGCCGCCAAAGCCGACGGCCGCTGGAAGCGCGCCTACGCCAGCGGCAAGGAGATGAAGATCCCGCCCGATTTCCAAGCGGCCCTCGACGCCGAGCCCAAAGCGGCCGCCATGTTGAAGACGTTAAGCGCCCAGAACCGCTTCGCGCTCGCATTCCGCGTCCACAACATGAAGACGGATGCCGGTCGCAAAAAGAAGATCGCCGCGTTCGTCGCCATGTTGAAACGCGGCGAAACGATCTACCCGCAGGGTAAGAAGTAGGCCGGCCGGGGGTAATTTGCGTCCTTCGGCCGCTTTGGCTGGCCCCCGCCTTGCCAGCGCCCAAACCGAACGCTATGCACCCCCCCTTCGCGCGCCCTTAGCTCAGCTGGATAGAGCACCAGACTACGAATCTGGGGGTCAGGAGTTCGAATCTCTTAGGGCGCGCCACTCTTTTCCTTTCGGCCCATCTCGCCCCGCGCCGCGCTTGACGGCGCCGGCCGG